>JANRLG010000038.1:0-29127 GCA_033762835.1 Thermoanaerobaculia bacterium | reverse complement strand
CGGCTTCATCGAGGGCGATCGCGAGGTTGATGCCGGTCTGGCCGCCGACGGTGGGCAGGATGGCGTCCGGCCGCTCGCGTTCGACGATCTTGGTCAGGATCTCGGGCGTCAGCGGCTCGACGTAGGTCGCATCCGCCAACTCGGGGTCGGTCATGATCGTCGCCGGGTTCGAGTTGACCAGCACGACGCGATACCCCTCCCGCCGCAACACGCGGCAGGCTTGGGTGCCGGAGTAGTCGAATTCACAGGCCTGGCCGATGACGATCGGACCCGAGCCGATGACGAGGATGGAGCGGAGGTCGGTACGTTTGGGCACGGGGGCGGAGTTTAATCTACGACGACGTAACGCTCGAGGCGGGCGACTTCCTTGGCGTCGACGTACTTGCCGATCTCCTTGCGGAACTGCTCGATCGAGGTGTACGGACGGTACTCCTTGAACTCGTGCAACATTCTTTTACCGAGCCCGGGGATCGAGAGGATGTCCTCGTCGGTGGCCGAGTTGAGCTTGATCGGCACGAACACGTACTGCTCGAGCCGGGCGACCTCGCCGGCGTCGACGTATTTGCCGATCTCCTTGCGGAAGCGCGCCAGCGAGCCGTAGGGCCGGTACTCCTCGAACTCGTGGGCCATGCGCGGACCCATGCGCGGGATCAGCAGAATCTCCTCGCGGGTCGCGGTGTCGAGATTGATCGCCACGAACAGGTGGGCATAGAGGGCCTTCCGTTGTTCGGTCGCCAAACTGCCGGCGAGCTGGGCGTCGAGGGCCTTGGCATCGAGGAACGGGCGTGCCGCCACGAGCGCATCGATGCGGGCGGCATCCAACCCTGGGAGCTTGGCGAGCTCCTCGCGGGTGGCGACGTTGGCGTCGAGCACCGACTGGCTCTTGCCCACCTGGGCGGCCGACGGCAGGGTGAACACGAGGGCGAGCAGGAAGCTGGCGGAGATTTTCACGAAGATCCTCCGGAACGAGTGGAGTGGGGCACGGAGTACCGCCACAGGGCGAGACCTCCGAGCAGGGCGAGATAAACGAGTGCCCCGGGGGCGAGACTGGGCGGTGCGGTGCCGTGGAGAGCTCGCCACACGAGCGCGAAGCCCTCGACATCCCTTGCGACTTCACGCTCGAACTCGAGATTGGCCGCGAAATGGAGCCACAGGCCCGCCACCCCGCAGGCGGCGAGCAGAAGGAGCAGCACCGCAAGTGCCCGCGCACTCGCCCGCCCCGGTGCCCCGAGGTGCCACGCGATGCCCCCGACTGCCAGCCCGGAAATCACCAGCGGCGCCAGTTGCCAGTTGTCCTCGAAGTGAGGGATCAGCAGCAACTCGGCCAGGGTACCGAGGAGGCCGAGCGCGACGAGGGCGAGGAGGGCGCGACGCCAGAACGCTGATGGGATTTCGGGGGACGAGGGCATCCGGGGGTGAGTGTAGCAAGGCGGCGCGCGATCGAGGCTCCCACCTTGTTACGCTCTCGTCATGAGACGCACCGCTCTAGTCTTCGCCGGTTCCCTCTTGCTCGCTTTCACCGCCCGTGCCCACGACACGCCGCCGCACCTCGCCCACGACTATCTCGAGCGCTACTTCGAGATGTTTCCTTCGAAGGCGACGGCAGCCGGGCGCAAGGACCGGGATCGTGAACTCGAGGACTTGTCGCCGGAGCGCCTGGCGCGCTGGCTCGAATGGAACCGTCGCGTGGCGCCGAAATTCGCAGCGTTCGTCACGGATGCGTCCTTGCCGCTCGACGATCGGCTCGACGCCGAACTCCTGGCCCGCCAAGCGGCGCGCGAAGTCTTCGAACTCGACGTCCTGAAGCGGCCGGAGCGTGACCCGCTGTACTGGACCGAGATCGCCGGCAATGCCCAAGTGTTTCTGCTCGTGCGGGAGGACCGCCCGTTGTCCACTCGGCTCGCCGCGGCCGTGGCCCGCGCGGAGGGCATTCCGCGGCTCGCCGAGCAGGCCCGGGTGGCTTTTGCAGCCACGGCTCCCACGGACTTGTCCGGCGAGCTGTTGGCATTGGCGGCGGCCCAGGCGCGGGCCTCGGCCCAGTTCTATCGGGCGGGCTTCCCGAAGCTCGCCGACTCCGCCGCGCCGCTGCTCGGGGAGCGCTTGCGCCGTGCGGCCGCGGCCGCCGCCACGGCGCTCGAGGCCCTCGCGGATCGCTTCTCGGAACTCGGGAAAACCGCCACCGGATCTCCGCGCCTGGGGAGGCATTACGCCGAGAGCTTCCGGCTCGGCACGGGAATCGCCGAGCCGGTCGACGCAGTCCTCGCCCGGGCCGAGGCGGATCTCGGCGCCAAACGGTCCGAGGCGGCGGCCTTCGGGCGCAGCGTGTGGACACGATTCCAAACCGGTGAGCCGCCGGCCGACGACGCCGAGTTGCTGCGGCGGCTGTTCGCCCGCGTGGCCGAGGACCGCGCCAAGACGGTCGACGAGTTCGTGGCCGACTACGAGACGATCCTGCGGGATCTCGACCGCTTCCTCCGCGAGCGCGACTTCGTGACCTTGCCGGACCCGCTGACTTTGAAGACCGCGCGCTCGCCCGCCTACTTCGTGGGCCAAAGCGTCGGCGGCGTGTACCCCGCGGGACCCTTCGCCCCGGAGGCGGACACGCTGTTTTTTCTCCCAACCCCGCCCGACGACGCCAGCCCCGAGCAGCGCGACGCCTTCTTCCGCGACTTCAACCACCATTTCAACGTCATGATCCTGCCCCACGAGATCTACCCGGGGCACTACCTCCAGCTCAAGTTCGCCGCCCGCCATCCGCGCAAGGTGCGCGCGCTGTTTCCCGACGGCGTCTACGTCGAAGGCTGGGGTACCTTCAACGAGCGCCTGCTGCTCGATGAAGGCTGGGGCGGTCCGCTCGATCGCCTGGCGCACCTCAAAAAGCAGCTCGAGAACATCGCCCGCACCATTGTCGACATCCGCGTCCACACCCGCGGAATGACCAAGGAGGAGGTCGTCACCTTCGCCAAGACCGAGGCCCTGCAGGACGACCAGTTTGCCCGGAATCTCTGGACCCGCGCCATCACGACCTCCCCTCAGCTGACCACGTACTACCTGGGGTATCGGGAGGTGCGGTCGCTCTACGACGAAACGAAGGCGCGGGAGGGTGAGAAGTTCCGGCTCAAGCAGTTTCTAGACGGGATGATGGAACTCGGACCAGTGCCGGTGGGCCGGTACCGCGAGCGGTGAGGGGGAATTCCACCCCAGAGGGGGCTTTCATATTTTGTTTATTGCATGCTAGTCTTATGGCGGCTCGAGTGGCTAAAAAACTTAGGGAGGAACGCCATGATCAGCAAGAAATCTCTGGTGATTGTCAGTGCCATTCTGTTCGCCTGCCTCGCGCTCGCTCCGATCGCCTACACTGGCACGACCGATCCCACAAAGGTCGAGAAGCGTGAGTTCGGCCGCGAATCGAAGGCCATGCCCGGGGCCACTTTGAAGGATCACACTTTCGGAGGTCTGTTCGCTGACACGACTAGTTGCTCGGGTGCTTGCAACTGCAGCACCTGCGTGTGCAGTGGTACCGAGTCGTGCTGTGAATCTGGCTGTAACTACTGTTGGGGCTATCTCGACGGCAGCGGCGCTTGCGGAGCTGCGCAGTAGTCGAGTAACCATCCTGGATCTGGAATACACTGCTGCTCGAGCCCCAAGGGTCGTGTCCTCGCTCGAGGACACGACCGCCGCAAGAGTTGGCTGGCACCGATCCAACGACTCCGCTATCCTAGGTAGGTTTGCCCACAGGAGACCTACCATGACGACCACTCCCTACGCCGATCTGCTCGCTCGCCTTGGCCTCGAGGCGGAGAACCCCGGCGTTTTTTCGGACACCTGGCACCCCGGCTCGGGCGCTCGGCTCGAATCGATCAACCCCACGACCGGCGAATCGATCGGTGCCGTGCGGCTTGGCACCGTCGCGGACTATGAGGCGGCAGCGGCAGTCGCGGTCGAGGCTTTCAAGGCTTGGCGCACCTGGACGGCGCCGGCGCGCGGCGAGATCGTCCGCCAGTTGGGCGACGAACTGCGGAAGTACAAAGACGACTTGGGCGCCCTCGTCTCCCTTGAGGTCGGCAAGTCGAAGAGTGAGGGCTTGGGCGAAGTGCAGGAGATGATCGACATGTGCGACCTGGCGGTCGGCATGTCGCGCCAGCTCTGGGGCCTCACGATGCACTCCGAGCGACCCAACCACCGGATGTACGAACAGTGGCATCCGCTCGGGCCGGTGGGCATCATCACCGCCTTCAACTTCCCCGTCGCCGTGTGGGCTTGGAATTCCGCCGTGGCCGCCATCTGCGGTGACTCCATGGTGTGGAAGCCGTCGCCGGAGGCGCCGCTTTCGGCCGTGGCCACGACCAAGATCGCCCAGCGGGTGCTCGAGCGGAACGGCGCACCGCCGATCTTCGGCCTGGTGGTGGGGGACCGCGACGTCGGCGAAGCCATGGCCGCGGACCGCCGCTTCCCGCTGATCTCCGCCACGGGCTCCGTGCGCATGGGCCGCGAGGTCGGCAAGGTTGTGGCGGACCGCCTCGGCCGCTCGCTGCTCGAGCTCGGCGGCAACAACGGCATCGTGGTGATGGACGATGCCGATCTCGATCTCGCTCTGCGCGCCGTGCTCTTCGCTGCCGCCGGCACCGCCGGCCAACGCTGCACCACGAACCGCCGGCTGTTCCTCCAGAAGGGCATCGCCGCCGACATGAAGGCCAAGTTGGTCAAAGCCTATGGCTCCATCCGCGTCGGCGACCCACTCGAAGACGGTGTGCTCGTCGGTCCGCTGGTCAACCAGCGTGCGGTGGACAACATGATGCACGCACTGGAAGTCGCCAAGTCCCAGGGCGGTCGGGTGCTCTTCGGGGGCCACAAGCTCGACCGCCCCGGCTTCTTCGTCGAGCCGACGTTGGTCGAGGCCACCGTGGACATGCCGATCACGTGCGAAGAGACCTTTGCGCCGGTGCTCTACGTCTTCGAGTTCGACACCTTGGACGAGGTCATCGAACGCCATAACGCCGTGCCCCAGGGGCTGTCCTCGGCGATTTTCACCCTCAACCTGCGCACCGCCGAGCGCTTCCTCTCGGCCACCGGTAGCGACTGCGGCATCGCCAACGTCAACATCGGTACCTCCGGCGCCGAGATCGGCGGGGCGTTCGGTGGTGAAAAAGAAACCGGTGGCGGCCGCGAAGCCGGATCCGATTCCTGGAAGGCCTACATGCGCCGGCAGACCTGCACGATCAACTACGGCACGGCGTTGCCGCTGGCCCAGGGGGTTAAGTTCGACGTGGGGTGATCGGGCGATCCCCTCACACGGTCTGGCGGTGCTTCCACAGCTTCTCGCCGTGGAGCTCGATGAGCTTGAGGATGTCCGGCAGGCCCGCGGTTTCGTAGACCCGGACACCAGCGTCTACCGCGGCGTCGCCGGCTTGGGCCATGAGGAACGGCAGGTGGTGGCGGTCGGTTACGAAATACACCGCGGGTTTGCCGAAAGCGAGCGCCAAGCCGGCCTCGAACAACACGCTCGAGACGATGCGTTCCGGGTACATCAGAAGAAAGAAGCGGCTGCGCCGGAGCGCCTCGACATCTTCCTCGAGTGACAGGCTCGCGGACTCGAACTGCTGCCAGGACAGATCCCGACCGGCGTAGAACACGGAGCGGAAACCACAGGCCTTGGTTAGTGCCTGCTCGATCGCCAGGGCGTCCTTCTTGTAGGCCTCATACTTGGCTTCGGAATCGAGGCCCGCCATGGCCGAAGCGAGGAAGACGTCGTACTGGTAGGTCCGGAAGCTCGTGGCAATGCGCTCTCGGACCCAGACGTAGGCGTCGTCGGACCCGGTGCGGGGCTTGACTACCTCGGTGTGGGAGCCGCGGACGACTTTCCGGCGACTCGACGGAAGACCGATGCCGGCGGAGAGCGGATCGACCCAGAAGTCCGACACGCCAAGAACGGCCCAGGTGGGCACGATCGTTTTCCGGGTCGAGCTCACTGTCTCGTCCGTCGAGAGGTGGTCCTCGAAAGTCTCGCTGATGTCCGCCGTCAGCCGGCTGTGGGGCTCGAGTGCGCGGGCGTCGGGGGACAGGAACCGCAGAAAGCCGGGCATCCGCTTCGAGCCGAGTTGCGGCGTCGCCATCAGGATCAGCCCACCGATTCGAGCGAGCGTGTCGCGCTCCTTGTCCCAGATCAGCTCGCACAACGCGGCCTTGCACAACAGGCCCCCCATGCTGTGACCAATGAGGACGATCGAGTGGTACCGGGCGAGCGCATCCCGCAGGCTGGCTGCCAGCAGCGCGGCTTCCGCTTCGAGCTCGACCGATTTCCAGAAGCGCAAGCGTCCGAAGAGCGTCCGGTAGGAGTACAGGGCAATGTCGGCCTCGGGCAGATCCTCGAACAGCAGCTCCGGAAAGCGGCCCCAGGTCGCCTTCGGCCCGTAGCGCTGGCCTCCCAAGCCGTGAACGAAGAGCACCAGGCGGGTGTTCCGAGTTCCTTCGTGCCGGTGCACCACGAGGGGCTCTTCGGCGACGGCGGCAAGGTCCGACGGCTCGGCGAAGCGGCTTTGGCTGATCTCCATGAGGAGAGACTACCGCTGTTGCGCGATCGGGCAATAGCCCATGCCTGAATCGCGAAAAGCCGCCGGGGTCACCCCCGGCGGCTTTCGGTTCGTCCCTTGGGGACGGAATCAGCTCAGTAGCGGCTTTCGGCGCACTGGAGGGCCGAGCGGTCGTCGGCCTCGAGGGAGCGGCCGGCGGAACCGAAATAGAAGGCGTACATGGTCGGGGTGGTGCCGGCCTCGGTGTGGTGGATGCCGAGGGAGTGGCCGAACTCGTGGGCCGCGACGGCCTGGGTGTCGTACTGGGCGCCGGTCGTCGTCCAAGTGACGTTGTTGTTGAAGGAGATGTCGGTCTCGACGATCACTTGGCCGGCCTGGAGCACGAGCGCCGTGATCGCCAGGCAGGAGCCGGTGCAGCCGTTGCCCGAGGCCCAGAGCACGGTGTTGCGGTTGTCCGTGACGAACCCGGCCGTGGTGGTGCCGGCGAGAGTCAGGTTGTGGTCCGCGCTGGTCACGGCGGTCCAGGAGGACAGGGCGCTCGAGAGGGCCGTGCCCTTGCCCGAGCCCTGGTTGGCCGTGTTGTGGTACCAGTTGATGTTGCGGATGTTCCAGTGGGTGAAGCCACCGGCCGAGTTGCAGGGCACCGCGGCGCCGGCGGAGAAGCGGCCGACGCCGGTGTTCTGGATCATGCGGAAGGCCTCGGACGGCGCGGCGACGACCACGAGGCCGGCAGCGACGAGACCGTAGGCGGCGATACGCGTCACAGTCTTACGGTTCATCACTTCACCTCCGGAGTCTTGAGCCGCTTCTCGATCTGGCGGATCGACTCGATCATCTCTTCCAGGTAAATCCCTTCCTTGCCGCCCGGGGGCTCGGCGTTACCGAAGAAGTCGGGCAGCAGGGGGTGCTGGCTGGCCTGGCTGACGGCCTTGGGGCCCGTCTGGCCGGGCACGATGTCGAAGGCGCCCTGGACGTGGTCACGCACGGTCAAGGCGCGGGTGCCGGGGAGCTCTTCGCGGTTCAGGAACAGCACATAGCTGTTGCCCGGGACGAGTTCGGCGCTGCCGATGACGAGCGTCGTCATGTCGCCGATATGGCCGCCCATGAGGGTGACCGTGATCACGTCGTTCTTGACCCGGCCCTTGAAGGTCTCCTCGATGGCGACCCGCACATCGGTGAGCATGAAGGTGTGGTCGTCGTTCCAACGCGAGACGGCGTCGAGAACATGACCCATGACGATCGTTCCGTTGTCGGCCACGAGCTCGTCGAGGCTCATCCGCTTGAGCGTGGTGGCGCTCGCGGGTACGGTGAGGGACACGGCCAGTGCGATGATCGCGAAGATCATCACGCCGCGCTTTGCCAACTCCTTCCAATGCATCGGCAGTCCTCCGCGGGAGTCGAGGCTCCCTGGGAATAACCCCCGGGCGGAAAGCCCGAAGGGAAATAAGCCGTCCAACCAGCCAAGAAAAATCAGACCTACGCCTTTCAAGGTGTAGGAGGTGGTCGAAACGAGACAGTGTCAGGGGCGAACGACCGCGAGGGCCCGCGGTATCAGCTCCACGGTGGCGCCGGCCGGACCAACCTCGGCCATGGCTTCGCCGTCGCCGTAAACTGCCAGCGGGCGATCGAGGGCGACTTCGAGGTGCCGAGCCCGAAGGATTGCGATGCTGGCGTGAGGCACGTGCGCTCCTCGGTAGGCCCGCGGAAAGACCCGCAGGAGCTCGAGCTTGGAGACCGCGCCGACGATCACGACATCCAGCAGGCCGTCGTCGGGCCGGGCGTCGGGCGCGATCGCAACACCGCCGCCGTAGCGGTGAATATTGCCGAAGGCCACCAGCATCGCGGGGCCGTGGTAGTCCCCGCCGTCCGAACGGAGCGTCAGGGTCGGCGGCCGGAAGCTACCGAGGGCGCGCAGGACGGAGTAGACATAGATGGCCCGGCCGCGGAGCAGCCGGACGCCTTGGGCATGACGGGCGACCTCACTGTCGAACCCCAGTCCGGCAACTCCGGCGAAGTATTCGCCTGCGAGGCGACCGGCATCGATCCGGGTGATCGTGCCGGTGAGAGCGGCGGCGAATGCGGCCTCGAGTTCGCCGGGCATACCGAGGGCAGCCGCCAAGTCGTTGCCGCTCCCCGAGCGGCAGCACCGCGAGGGCCGTCGAGCCGCCGGGCAGGGCCTGGAGGGCGAGGTGTTGGGTACCGTCTCCGCCTGCGACGATCAGGCGCTCGATACCCTCCGCCACCGCCTGGCGAGCGAGGGCCGCCAGGTGCTCGCGGCTTTCGCTGATCTCAACCGTTACCCCCGCTGCCTGGGCGAGCCGGAAGAGCCGCGGCAACGCCTTGCGCCCGGCCCCTCGGCCGGCGGCAGGGTTCACGACGAGACGGGCAGAGCCGTGCCGTTCGGTCATCGGGTTTCCTCTGAGCGGACGTCGAGAGCTTACTCGATCCGGGATCGGTGACTGACGTGTCGAAAAATCCCGGTTTCTTCGACACGTTGCCAGAACATGTCGACGTCATCGACATGTCGGGAGACAATCCGGTGCATGCCCAAGCCCACGATCCAGATTCTCGTCTGCACCAACGAACGGCCGGAAGGGTCACCGAAGCCGTGTTGCGCGCACCGCGACGGCCTCGCCGTCTACCACCGGTTCAAGGACCGCGCGCGGGAACTCGGCCTGCGGGACCGCGTGATGGTCACCCGGACGGGTTGCCTCAAGCACTGTAGCCAAGGACTCACGGTGGCCGTCCAGCCGGCGAATGCCTGGTACGCGGGAGTGACCGTGGCGGATGTCGATGAGATCCTTGGCGCCAGCGCAAACGGAGAAGAGGTGGCGCGCCTGCGAATGCCGGACGTGCCTTGGGAGTGAGGCAAGGCCTCAAGATCGAGGGCTCAGCGGAACGCGGAGCGACCTCGGCGATCAAGCAAGAAGCGGCTCAACTTCTGGTCGAAGGTAGCAAACTCATAGCCGTTCCTAAGAACGGCGGCAGCGAAGAGGCTATCGACGAAAGAAGGCAGAGAGTCCGGCCAGAGGCTTAGTAGATCGTCGAGATCCAAGAAGTGGTCGCCGACGGTGATTCTGGGTTCCGCAAGCAGCTGACGAAACACCTCGGCCACGGCCGAGGGCGAGATGCCGTACTGTTTTGTCAAAACGAAGACCGTTTCGGATAGAACCGACAAGGGAACGACGAGGCGAAGCGCGCCTTCGACCGCTGCTTGAAAAATCCGGCGGACCTCATCTTGCTGTTCGGGATGACGATCGGTGAGAAAAGAAACCAGTGCGTTGGTATCGATAACGACGCTTCTCACCACTTCACCGCGCCGCGGAGCTCCCGCGCTTGCCGGATGTCTTCTTCTACCGACCCTGGGCCGACCTTGAAAACGCCGCATAGGTCGAGCAACGATTTTCGGCCCGCGCTGACGGTGGCGGTGTTTCCGGAAACCTCCCAAAGGAGAGTGTCTTTCGGTCCGACACCCAGCTTCTCGCGGACTTCCTTGGGAACGGTGGTTTGGTTCTTGACGGTGATGGCTGACTTCGTCATGAGGCCGACCTCCTTACCGAAGTGTACACTCGCGTAAGGAGGTCGGCAATCGAGGGTCTCAGAACCCGATCCGCCGCATGACGAACCGCGGCAGGTTGCGGATGACGAGCATCACCAGGCGCCAAGGGGCCGGGGTGTAGACGACCGGGGTGCCGCGGTCGATGGCACGGAGGACGTCCTTGGCCACCTCCTCGGGTTCGCCTGCGAACGGTGGCGGCTTGAGGCCAGCGGTCATGCCGGTCTTGACGAAGCCGGGTTTGACGGTGACGACCCGGAGGCCCGCCGCGCGGAACTTGTGGTCGAGCCCTTCGAGGTAATGGGACAGGCCGGCTTTGGTGGCACCGTAGAGGATCACGGGCTTGCGACCGCGATCCCCGGCCACCGAGCTGAACACGCACAGGGTTCCGCCGCCCGCGGCGAGCAGGCGCTTGCGGGCCGCTTCGCAGAACAGGATCGTGTGGCCGAAGTTGGCCGCGAGCAGGGCCTCGAGTTTCGCGGGGTCCGCCTCGAGTTCGTCTTGGGTGCCGAAGAGGGCCGCCGAGACGACCACGGTGTCGAGCTTGCCGAGGGCCGCCGTGGCGGCGTCGAGGGCCGGGACGAAAGTAGCCGGGTCAGCGAGATCGCAGACGGCCGAGCCGGCGACAACGCCCTCGCCCGCGCGGCCGACGAGATCTGCTGTTGCCTTGGCGAGCTCCTCACGATTCCTTCCGAGCAGAAAAAGCCGATCCCCTCGCGCCGCCATTCGCCGCGCGAGTGCGCGGCCCATGCCTTTGGTGGCTCCGAGGAGGACGGTGTTCATCGTGGTGAGCTCCGGGTTCGGGAGGGCGGATCATACCCCGGAGCACCGGCTGAAAAGAGAACGGCCCGCGTCTCCGCGGGCCGTTCTTGGATCACGAGAGCTGACGGTTCAATCGCCGCAACACCAGATCGCGCACTGGATCTGCGCACGGGTGCAGGCCGTCATGCACTGCCACCCGCCACCCGGGCACTGCTGTTCGCAAGGGGGGTCGTAGCAACCGCACACCTCACCAGAGCAGGTAGCCAGGAGTGGCTTCGGGCTTCCTTCGACCGGAGTCAGGACGGGCTCTTCGAGCAAGCTCTCGAGGCCTCCCGCGGTCAGGGCTGGCGCTCCGCAAGCGGGGCGGGTCTCGGGGTCTGCGCCGAGACGGGTCGGGGTGTCCGCCGCCAAGAGCGGCTGGACGGTGAGGGCCAGCAAGAGGAGCAGGCCCACGGTACAGAGACGAGAGGCTGACTTCATCACGACTTACCTCCTGACGCGCGACCATTGCGCGTCAATCAAGAAGGCGAGCGGATGCCTCGAAGATGATCAGCGGAAGTTTGAAAATTCTAGGGGCCAGTCCACCGGGGGGCTGGCCCCTAGAACGATGGACGATCAGCCTGCGCAGCAGGCGATAGCGCAGTCCTTCTGCGCCTTGCGACACGCCGAGTGACAAGGATTCGGCGGCGGACCACACTCCTCGGTACAGGTGGGGGTGTAGCAGCCGCAGAGATCGCCGGAGCAGGACAAGCGGATCGCTTGAGGGGCCTCGGTTTGGGCAGGGGTGAGCGCCATTCCTGTGAGCACGGCGTCGAGGTCGAACGTCAACAGGTCGGGAGTCGCACAGGCTGCCGGTTCCGGCGAAGCTGCGACCGGGGCGGAAGGTGGCGTTTCCGCGGTCGCCAAGGGGGCGAGGCACAGCACCGCAATCAGGGCGAGAAGCGAGAGGCTCTTCTTCACTTTTACCTCCTTCTTTCACGCGCGGCGATCGCGCGTGTCGAGAGACAAGCCGGCGCAGGCAAAGACGGATCTGGGCGCGAGTGGACCCCGCGGGTTGGCTAGAACGGGCATTCCGGGGTAGCGGAGCCGAACCTACCGGGCGTTGCCCCGAGTTTGCACGCGCGGTCGAAGAAGGGCCTATCCCAACAATTACTCGAGGAGGTGGTATCGCCGATCAGGACCGTCGACTTGGTGCCGTTGCAGGCCGTCGTCTCCTGGAAGGTCTGCTTCCGGGTCAGGATCGTGTAGTGGTCGAAGGCCTTGGGTTGCGTGTTGTTGCTCCTGGTGTTGAAGCAGCCTTCTTGGAAGGGGTTCAGCTGGGTGCTCAGGATCGAGAGCTGGGTGTAGGTTCGGGTCGTAGGGCAGGTGGGGCATATGGCGAGGCAGCTGTCGAGAGTGTTTTGACAGGTCTCGTCGCAACCGTAGAAGTTGCCCCCGAGGCAGTTCAGGCTGCAGGAATCGTAGCTCGCCAGGCACTGGTCCTGGCAGGCGTTCTGGGCATGCGCGACCGGGCCGGTGGCCAGGAACGGCGCGAGGGCCATCAGAAACAGCCAACCGGGGCGGAAGAATCGAGAAGCGGACTTCATCATGTGGGTCTCCTTCGAGCGCGAAAGTCGGTGCGCTCACCAGGAGATGCGGAGAACAAGCCGGAATCTGATCACCAGGATTCGGGCCGGCCTGCGGAGCTCAGAGCTTTCCGAACTCTCGCCGCAGCGTCTCCGCGTCCCAGCCCTCGTCGCGGGCCAGATCGGGCTCGGCGCGATCGGCTTCGAGCAGCGCCTCGAGTTCCTGGATGCGCTGGCGGACGGCGCTGAAGTAACCCGTGTCCCGACGCTGGCGGGTCAACTCGCGCAGCGACTCTTCGTCATGGGCGAGAAACTTCTGGGCCGCCCGGACGCTCTGGTGAGCGCGGTGCCCGAGCTGCCGCAGGGCGTCGGTGCCGAGGCGCAGCGAAGTGTCGAGACCCTGCCGATAGACGTGGTCCACACCGGCCTCGATCAAGTCGTGGGCGTCGTTCCAGTCGAAGGCGCGGGCGTAGATCTGGAGGTGGGGGAAGTGCTTGCGGGCCATCGCGACCAGTTCGAGGTTCTTCTCGGGGGTGTCGAGGGCGATCACCAGAAGCCGGGCGGAGGGGGCGCCTGCGGCGTGGAGCAGATCGTGGCGGGTGGCGTCGCCGTAGTAGACGGAGAGCCCGAGTCGGCGCAGGACGTCCACCCGGTCCGAGTCGTGGTCGAGCACGGTCGTGCGCACGCCGTTGGCGCGCAGAAAGCGTCCCACCGTCGCCCCGAAGCTGCCGAAACCGGCGATCAGCACGGGGGCTTTGTCGTCCACCGCGTCGGCTTCGCGCTCCGGAGCCGCCGCCGGACCCATCCGCGGGGCGACGAAGCGCTCGTGGACCAAGAGCATCAGGGGCGTGACGGCCATCGAGAGGGCCACCACGGCGGTCAGCGGTGAGGTGATGCTGGCGCCGAGCACGCCCTCCTGAGCAGCGAAGGAGAACAACACGAAGGCGAACTCGCCCACCTGAGGCAGGGCGAAGGCGAGCAAACCGGACGGTCCGGCACCCAGCCCGAAAAAGCGCCCGAGACCGAACAACACGGCGAACTTGACGGCGATGACGAGGGCCACCAGGCCGAAAATCAAACCGGGGCGGGCAGCGACGAGCCCGAAGTCGATGGCCGCGCCGACGGCGATGAAAAACAGGCCCAGCAGCAGGCCCTTGAACGGCTCGATGTCGCTCTCCAGTTCGTGGCGATACTCGCTGTTGGCGAGCACCACGCCCGCGAGGAAGGTGCCGAGGGCGGCAGACAAGCCGACCTGACTCATCAAGAGCGCGATGCCCACGACCAGCAGCAGGACGGCCGCCGTGAACACCTCGCGGAGCCGCGTGCTGGCGAGCAGCCGGAAGAAGGGCCGCGCCAGCAGGCGTCCACCGACCACGATCACCGCTACCGCACCGAGAACGGCGAGCGTCTGCGCCCAGCCCGGCAACCCCGCGACCAGCGTCGTTGCGCCGTGGTGCCCCACCGAGCTCGCGGACGAACCGTGGCCACCCGCGAGCAGCGGCAGGACGGCGAGCATGGGAATCACCGCGATGTCCTGGAACAGGAGGACCGCGAACGAGCTCTGGCCGCCGGTCGACTTGAGCTGGCCCTTCTCCTGGAGCGTCTGGAGGACGATCGCCGTCGAGGACAACGACAAGGTCATGCCGACGGCGAGCGCCTCCGACCAGGTGAGTCCGAAGGCGCGGGCGGCGAGGGCCACGACCGCGGTCGTAACCACGACCTGGAGACCACCCAGCCCGAGGATGGGCCCACGCAGCCGCCAGAGAAGGCTCGGCTCGAGCTCGAGGCCGATCACGAACAGCATCATCACGACGCCGAACTCGGCGAAGTGCATCACGTCCTGGCCCTCGGTCCCGACGAAACCGAGGCCGAAGGGGCCGATGACGAACCCCGCGGCGAGGTAGCCGAGCACCGAACCCAGGTCCAGCCGCTTGGCGATGGGAACCAGGAGGACGGCGGCCGAGAGGTAGACGAAGGCCTGAAAGAGGAAGCCACCGGTCATGGCGATTCTCCGGGGGTGCCGGCGGGCAGGAGTGCATCGAGACGCTCCGCCTGTCGCCAGGATTCGAGATCGATGGCATCAGCCACCAGCGCCGCGAGGGTCCGGGCATAGTGATCGGCGTGCCGGTCGAGGTCCGCCTCGGTCAGCCGGTGGGTGCCCTGGATCAAATAGGGCGGCAGATAGTTCATGCCGCACAACCGGGCGGTTTGTTCGATCGGCCGCAGCAACTCGGCGACGGTGTAGCGGTTCAATCCGTCGGGTCCATAGGCCGCGGCGCGGCCACCCGTGGTCACGACATTGGCGAGGTGTTTGCCTTGCAGAGCCGTGCCCCCGGCGCCGTAAGCCCAACCGTGCTCGAGCACGAGATCCTGCCATTGCTTGAGCAGAGCCGGCGTGCTGTACCAGTAGAACGGGTGCTGGAGCAGCACCAGGTCGTGCTCGACGAGGAGAGCCTTCTCGCGCTCGACATCGATCTCGAATCGCGGGTAGTGCTCGTACAGGTCGTTGAGCGTGAGCGCGGGGGAAGCCGGCAGCCGCGACAGGAGCCGACGGTGCACGCGGGACTTTTCGAGGGCGGGATGCGCGAAAAGCAGGAGGACTCGAGCCATGGTGCGCGGATCTTAGTCCGACGCAACCGCTCAGGCTCCGAAGATCCGTCGGCTCTGCCGGCTCGCCAGGCGGCCCTCCGGGTCCCACACGCGGCGAATGCGTTCGAACTCCGGCAGGCGCGGCTCCATGGCCCGAAAGTGCTCGGGGCGGGTGAAGGCGTCCTTGGTCAGGTAGATCCGGCCGCCCTCGGCGATCACCAACTCGTTCAGGCGATCGACCAGCTCCTGCGTGCCGGCACGGTGGGGAATGTCGAGGGCGATCGAAATGCCCGGGCGCGGGAACGACAGCAGGCCCTCGCCTTCTTCGCCGCAATCCTTGATGACGCACAAGAAGGACGCACCACCGAGCCCCGTGAGCAACTCTAGAAACCGCCGCGCGCGTGGTGTCGCGCCAAGGCCGTCGTCGGGCAACACACACTGGTACTGGGTGAATCCGGCCCTACCGTAGAGCCGATTCCAAGCGCGGATCATGTCGAGCGGGTAGAAGAACGACTCCGGGTGGCGAATGCCGGTGCGCACCCGGTCGAGGTGCGAGCTCCAAAGCAGTTGGTTGAAGACGCGGACGGTCAGCGGGTTGAGCAGGAAGGTGGGGAGGTCGAAGGGCACCGTGATCCGCCGCTTCGGCGCCGGGGGCTCCGCGGGGGCCTCGTGGGGCTCCGCCCAGCGGCCCTTGGTCAGGTACCCTCGGCCGAGGCCCGGGCCGGTCGACAGGCAATCGATCCAGCCCACCGTGTAGGGCCATTTCCCGGCCGCCGTCTTCAAGGCCCGCACGTAGGACTCGAGATCGTCGACGCGTTCGGACTCCGCCCAGATCCAGGGGGACGGTACCCGCCGCAAAGTCAACTCGACCTCGAGAATGTGCCCGGTCAAGCCCATGCCGCCGATCGTGGCGCGAAAGAGATCGGGATGGACCTGCCGCGAGCACTCGATGACCCGGTCGTCCGCCAAACGCAGCTTCAGGGCCGTGACGTGCCGGCCGATCGTGCCCGCCACGTGGTGGTTCTTGCCGTGGACGTCGGAGGCGACCATGCCGCCCAGGGTGACGAACTGCGTTCCCGGAGTGACCGGCGGGAAAAAGCCCCGCGGCAGGTAGGTCCAAACGAGGTCGGAAAGGGCGAGACCCGCCTCGGCGCGCAGCCGGCCCGACTCCGGGTCGAAGGTGATGACCCGGTCGGCGAGGATCGAAGAAACCACCGTTTCGACCCCGGGAGGCGGCAAGGACGAATCCCCGTAGGAGCGCCCCAAGCCGCGAGTGAGGCCGGCGCCGCGCGTGGCGGAGGGCAGGTCCTCGGAGAGGATTTCCGTGGCCGCCACGGTGGGCAGCCGGCCCCAGCCGGAGAGAAGGGAGGTGGACGAAGTGGACGAGATGGACGGGTCCATCCTGTCCACTCCCTACTTCGACATGGCGTTCAGGAAGTCGCCGTTGGTTTTGACCTTGGAGAGCTTGTCGAGCAGCAACTCCATGGACTCCACCGTCGAAAGCGGGTTCAAGACCTTGCGCAGCACCCACACGCGGTGGAGCTCGCCGGCCGGCATCAGCAGCTCTTCCTTGCGGGTGCCGCTCTTGTTGATGTCGATGGCCGGGAAAACGCGCTTGTCGACCAGCTTGCGGTCGAGGTGGATCTCGCAGTTGCCGGTGCCCTTGAACTCTTCGAAGATGACGTCGTCCATGCGGCTGCCGGTGTCGACGAGCGCGGTGGCGATGATCGTCAGGGAGCCGCCTTCTTCGATGTTGCGGGCGGCACCGAAGAAGCGCTTCGGGCGGTGCAGGGCGTTGGCGTCGATACCGCCCGACAGCACCTTGCCCGAGGGCGGCTGCACGGTGTTGTAGGCGCGGGCGAGACGGGTGATCGAGTCGAGCAGGATCACCACGTCCTTCTTGTGCTCGACCAGGCGCTTGGCCTTCTCGATGACCATTTCGGCCACCTGCACGTGGCGGGTGGCGGGCTCGTCGAAGGTCGAGGAGACGACCTCGCCGGCCACCGAACGCTGCATGTCGGTGACTTCTTCCGGCCGTTCGTCGATCAGCAGGACGATCAGCACCACCTCCGGGTGGTTCTTCTCGACCGAATGGGCGATCGACTGGAGCAGCATCGTCTTACCGGTCCGCGGCGGGGCCACGATCAGCGCGCGCTGGCCCTTGCCCATGGGGGTCACCAGGTCCATGACCCGCGAGGCCATGTCGCCCGGCACCTCGAGCTTCAACCGCTCCTCCGGATAGAGCGGAGTCAGGTTGTCGAAGAAGATCTTGTTCTTGGCGACTTCGGGGTGCTCGAAGTTGACCGCCTCGACCTTGATCAAGGCGAAATACCGCTCGCCTTCCTTGGGCTGGCGCACCTGGCCGGAGACGGTGTCGCCGGTGCGCAAGTCGAAGCGGCGGATCTGGCTCGGACTGACGTAGATGTCGTCCGGACCCGGCAGGTAGTTGTACTCCGGAGCGCGCAGGAAGCCGAAGCCGTCCGGCAGACACTCGAGCACTCCCTCGGCGAAGATCAGGCCGCTCTTTTCGGTCTGCGCTTGGAGGATCTTGAAGATCAGCTCCTGCTTGCGCATGCCCGCGGCGCCTTCGACCCCGAGCTCCTTGGCGATCCCGGACAGCTCGCTGATCGACATGTCCTTGAGCGCACGGATGTCGAGCGTCTTCTCGTTGCGCTCTTTTTTGGCTGCTGCTGCGTTCTGCGACGTTTTCGCCATCGTCTTCCCTCACGGTGGGGGCCGGAGCACGCCACCGATAACTTTCCAAAGCTCTGGGATTCCCTCCCCGGTCTCCGAAGACACGGGGATCACTGTTCGCTCCGAACCGAGGCTGCGGCGGATGGCCACCAGGCTCGCTGTCTTGGCGGAACGGGTCAGGCGGTCGACTTTCGTCGCCACCACCACGTAGGGCACGCCGAGCCCGTCCAAGTAGTCGCGAGCTGCGAGGTCCTTGTCGGTGGCGCCCACTTTGCCGTCGATCAAAAGAACCACCAAGAAACCGTCCGTCTCTCGTCGCGGCCGGCGCAAGTACCCGTCCGCCATGCTTGCCCACTCGGCCCGGTCGGTCTTCGCCGCCTTCGCGTAGCCGTAACCCGGCAGGTCGACGAAGTAGAACCGGCGGTTGACCAGGAAGTAGTGAACCGCGCGGGTTCGTCCCGGCGTCGAGCTCGTGCGGGCCAGTCCGCGGCGGCCCAGGAGGCGGTTCAACAGACTCGACTTGCCGACGTTCGAGCGCCCGACGAAGGCCACTTCCGGACGGCCATCGGCGATCAGCTGGGCCGCGTGGTGCGCGGCTTCCACGTGTTCAGCGCTCTCGATCCTCATGGACTTCCCGCCCGGGGCCTTGGTTGCACGTGCGCTCGGTTGTCCAGGGATTCGTCGTCGGCAGCCTGCCGCACGACTTCGGAACGACTCGAATCGTTGGGTCCGAGGCGGCGGATTCGGCGCCGCCTCGGTTTACCGAACTGAGGACCGATCAGTGGGCGACCGGTTCCGGACCCACCGGAGGCTCGCCAGCGGCCTCCTTGAATTTCACGTCCGCCTTGGGCAGCGGAACGATTGCACCATCCAAAGCGAGCCGCAGAACTTCGTCCATCGACTCGACGAGATGTACTTCCAGAAGCTGACGGACCTCCGCGGGGATGTCCTCTAGGTCTTTTTCGTTTTCTTTAGGCAGGATCACCTCGGTGATCCCGGCACGGAAGGCCGCGAGGACTTTATCCTTGATCCCGCCTACTGGCAAGACTTTTCCGCGCAGGGTGATCTCGCCGGTCATCGCCACGTCCTTCCGGACGGGGGTACCGGTCAGAGCCGAGATCAGCGTCGTCGCCATGGTGATACCGGCGGACGGGCCATCCTTGGGAATCGCCCCCTCGGGCACGTGGATGTGGAGGTCGAACTCCTCGTTGAACAACGGGTCGATGCCGAGGAGCTCCGAGCGGCTGCGCAAGTAGCTGACCGCCGCCCGCGCCGACTCCTGCATGACTTCGCCGAGCTTGCCGGTCAAGGTCAGTTTGCCCTTGCCCTTCATCAGCCCGACCTCGGTCTCGAGCAACTCGCCGCCGACCTCGGTCCAGGCCATGCCGGTGGCGACGCCGACCTCGGAGGTTTCGTTCTTCTGACGACGGCGGTACTTGTGCTTGCCCAGCAGCTCGACCACGACCTCGGGGGTGATCGTCAAGGCGTAGCTGTCGCGCTCTGCACCGCTCCGACTGACCAGCTTGCGGGTGACCTTGCGCGCCACCGAAGCGATCTCCCGCTCGAGGTTGCGCACGCCGGCCTCGCGGGTGTAGTGGTCGAGCAGGGTGCGGACGGCATCGTCCTGGAACGGGAAGCGCTTGGGATCGAGACCGTGCTTCTTGAGCTGCTTCGGCACCAGGAACTGCTGGGCGATGGCGAGCTTCTCGTTCTGCGTGTAGCCCGACAGCTCGATGATCTCCATCCGATCTCGCAAAGGTGCCGGGATCGGATGGGCGACGTTCGCGGTGGCAATGAACATGACCTTGGACAGGTCGTATTCGACATCCAGGTAGTGGTCGACGAAGGCGTCGTTCTGCTCCGGGTCGAGCACTTCGAGCAGCGCCGCCGACGGGTCGCCGCGGAAGTCCATCGACATCTTGTCGATCTCGTCGAGCAGAAAGACCGGGTTCACCGTGCCGGCCTTCTTCATCATCTGGAGGATCTGGCCCGGGAAGGCACCGATGTAGGTCCGACGATGGCCGCGGATCTCGGCTTCGTCGCGCACGCCGCCGAGCGACAGACGCACGAAGTTGCGGCCGGTGGCCTCGGCGATGGACTTCGCCAGCGAACTCTTGCCGACGCCCGGCGGGCCCACGAAGCAGATGATCGAACTCTGCGCCTCGCCCACCAACTGGCGGACGGCGAGAAACTCGAGGATGCGCTCCTTGATGCGCTCGAGGCCGTAGTGATCGTCGTTGAGGATGCGCTCGGCGCGCGCGAGGTCTTTTTGCTCGCGGCTCTTCTTCTTCCACGGCACCGAGACGATCCAATCGATGTAGTTGCGCGACACGGTCGCCTCGGCGGAGACCGGCGGCATGGCTTCGAGCCGCTTCAGCTCGGCCTCGGCCTTCTCTTTCACCGTGGCGGGCAAGCCGGCTTTTTCGATCTTCTCTTTGAGCTCCGCCACCTCGTCCGAGCGATCGTCCTTGCGGCCCAACTCTTGGTGGATCGCCTTGATCTTCTCGTTGAGGTAGTACTCCTTCTGGGCGCGCTCCATCTGCTTCTTGACCTTGACGTTGATGCGCTTGTCGATGTTGATCTTCTCGACCTCGACATCGATCAGGTCTTGCAGCCGTTGCAGGCGCTCGTAGGGGTTCAGCAGCTCGAGCAGGCTTTGTTTCTCGGCCGTCGAGACCATGAGGTGAGACGCCAGCACGTCGGCGAAGCGGTTGGCATCGTCGGTCTTGAGCGTCGAGGTCAGACCCTCGAAGGCCAGGTGGTGGGAGAGCTTGGCGTACTGCTCGAAGGAGCCGAGCACTTTCTGCATGTACACCCGCAGCTCTTCGCCGTCCGGGTAGTGGGTCTCGAGAATGTCGACATCGGCTTGCAGCGCGTTGTCGGCCTCGCGGACATCCACGACCCGACCGCGCTCGATGCCCTCGACCATCACCTTGACGTTACCGTTGGGCAGCTTCAGGTTCTGGATCACCGTCGCGACCACGCCGAAGTCGAAGATGTCGCCCCGCAAGGGCTCATCGATCTTGGGATCGCGCTGGGCGACGAGAAAGATCCGCTTCTGGGAGGAGCCGAGGGACATTTCGAGAGCGCGAACCGAGCTCTCGCGGCCCACGATGAACGGGGCCATCATATGGGGGAAGACGACCATGTCCCGCAAGGGGACGAGCGGCAACGTCTCGCGACGCTTCGTGACGAAGGTGGATTCCATCGGCTTTGACTGCCTCGTATTGAGAAAAGGGACGGGGACCGAAAGCTCGGCCCCCGTCGCCGATCAACCGGCTTTCTTGTAGACCGCGAGCGGCGCCATGTGCCGTTGCACGGTCTCCTCGCTGATGACGTACTGTTTGATGTCGCGCTGGGAGGGGACGTTGTACATGAGGTCGAGCATGATCTCTTCGAGGATGATCCGCAGGCCGCGGGCGCCGACGTTCCTCTTGAGTGCTTCGCGGGCGACGGCGACCATGGCGCCGTCCGTGAAGGTCAGTTCGACACCCTCGAACTCGAGGATCGTCTGGTACTGACGGAGCAGGCTGTTCTTGGGCTCGCGCAGGATGCGCACGAGAGCGTCCTCGTCGAGCTCGTCGAGCGTGGCGACCACCGGCAGGCGGCCGACGAATTCCGGAATCAGGCCGAACTTGATGAGGTCCTCGGGTAGCACCTGCTCCAAGGTCTCGCCCTTGCGGCGTTCTTTCTTGTCCCGGATCTCTGCCCCGAAGCCGAGGCTCTTCTGGTTCAGGCGCCGCTCGATGACTTCTTCGAGGCCGACGAACGCGCCGCCGCAGAGGAACAGGATGTTGGTCGTGTCGATCTGCAGGAACTCTTGGTGCGGGTGCTTGCGCCCGCCTTGGGGCGGCACGTTGCACTGGGTGCCTTCGAGGATCTTGAGGAGCGCCTGTTGGACGCCCTCGCCCGACACGTCGCGGGTGATCGAAGGGTTGTCGCTCTTGCGGCAGATCTTGTCGATCTCGTCGATGTAGACGATGCCCTTCTGGGTCTTCTCTTTGTCGTTGCCCGAAGCCTGGTAGAGCTTCAGGATGATGTTCTCGACGTCCTCGCCCACGTAGCCGGCCTCGGTCAAGGTCGTGGCATCGGCGATCGTGAAGGGGACGGAGAGCAGCCGGGCCAGGGTCTGGGCGAGCAGCGTCTTGCCGGTGCCGGTCGGGCCGATCAGCAGGATGTTCGACTTCGACAGCTCGACCTCGCTGTGGGCCTTCTCGGCGAAGTCGATGCGCTTGTAGTGGTTGTAGACCGCCACCGCGAGCTTCTTCTTGGCTTGTTCCTGGCCGACCACGTACTCGTCGAGCAGAGCTTTGATTTCACGCGGCTTCGGCAGCGAGGTGTCCTGCTGCTGCTCGAGCATCCGGTCCTCGGCAATGATGTCGAGGCAGATGTCGACGCACTCGTCACAAATGAAGACGGTGGGGCCGGCGATCAGCTTCTTGACCTCGCGCTGGCTCTTGTTGCAGAAAGAGCACCTCAGCACTTCGTCGCCGCTGTCTTTCTTGGGCATCCAGACCTCCGTCGAACTCTCGTCTCGTGGCCACGAAGCGCGGAGGACCCGCCACGCTCGTCGACCTGTGCAACTTTACCACCCCGGACAACAGGCACTCTCCGGGGGCTATTCCGTCTCGTTTCGACTTCCGCCGCCGGGCCTTTCGTGGCTTCTATGAGCCAGGTGCCACGAGACCTCGCCGGTGAGACATCACGCGGTCGGCAAGGCCGTAAGCGACCGCCTCGTCCGCGGTCAGGATGCGATCGCGCTCGGTGTCGTTGTGCACCTGCTCGACGGATTTGCCGCTGTGGGCGGCCAGGATTTCGTCGATCCGCTCGCGCATGCGCAGGAGATCCCGGGCGTGGATTTCGATGTCGGTCTGTTGGCCGCCCATACCGGACACCCAGGGCTGGTGGATGAGCACGCGGCTGTTGGGCAGGATCGTCCGCTTGCCCTTGGTGCCGGCGGCGAAGAGCACGGCCGCCATGGAAGCCGCCTGGCCCACGCAGTAGGTCGCGATGTCGGGCTTGATGTACTGCATGGTGTCGTAGACCGCCAGGCCGGCGGACACCGAACCCCCGGGCGAGTTGATGTAGATCGAGATGTCCTTCTCGGGGTTTTCGGCCTCGAGAAACAACATCTGGGCGATCAGCAGGCTCGAGATGTCATCGTCGATCGCCCGGCCCAGGAAGATGATGTTGTCCTTGAGCAGGCGCGAGTAAATGTCGTAGGCACGCTCGCCGCGAGCGGACTGTTCCACCACCATCGGAATCAGCATCGGCTTCCCTTCCTTCTCGTTTCCGACTGTACAACGAGACTCTTACCGTTTCTCTTACCGGTCGGCGTCGCTCATCTCGGTCGGGCCGCCATCGCTCGTCTCTTCGCCGAGCAACGCACGGACCGTCTTCGAGCGCAGCAGCTGCGCCCGGAGTTCGCCGAGTCGACCGTCGCGGTCGAGGGCCTGGCGAACCGAGCCGGTCGAAGCTCCCTCGCGCCGAGCGATCTCGCCGAGCAGGCGTTCGAACTCGCTTTCGTCCACGGTGTATTCGCGTTCAGCGGCGATGGCGTCCAAGAGAAGACGGGCGTGGACCTTTTTCTCCGCCATCGGCCGCGCCCGCTCACCCTGCTCGCGCCAGTCGATTCCGGCGCGGTCGAGGTCGACGCCTTGCTGCGCCAGGCTCTGGGCAAACTCGGACAGGATGCGCTCCACTTCACGGTTGACGACGCCGACCGGCAGGGCCGTCGGGTGGCGCTCGACGAGTTGGTCGAGCAGCGCTCGCTCCCGCTCCGAGCGCCGCTTGGAGCGCTTGTCGAACTCGATGCGCTGGCGGAAGAGCTCGCGCAGGCGATCGAGGCTCTCGACCTCGAGGCGCTTGGCCAACTCATCGTCGAGAGGCGGCAAGTCCTGCTCGTTGACCGCCTTGACCTCGACCCGGTAGGAGTGCTCGTGGGAGTGCTCGCCGTCGCCGTGGCGGCGTGTGAACTCGGCTTTCTGACCGGCCGAGAGACCCGTGACGGCGGCCGACAGCTCCTCCCAGAAGTGAGGATTGCCGACTTCCATCGTGAAGTGGTCAGGCTCGCGATCGCCCTCGGTGACCTCGACATCGACCCGGTCACCCTGGGCCGCGGCGCGGGTCGTGGGCACCCAAGGGGCGAGGTCACGCTGGACGTTGCCGAGCAGCGCCAGGATCTCGTCCTCGGTCGGTTCGACCGGCGGATCCGGTAGGTTGAAGCTGGTGATGTTGCCGAGCTCGATCACCGGCCGGATCTCGACCTCGGCAGTGAACGTGAGGTCGGCGCCCGCGAGCGGGGTCGGAGCTTCCACGAGCTCCGGTGCGGCCAGCACCTGGAGGCCCGATTCGGCCTCCGCCTGCTTCCAGTACCGCGGCAGCAGGCGGTCCAAGACTTCTTGCTGGATATCCGGGGCGAAGCGCTGGCGGACGACGGCCACGGGCGCCTTGCCCGGACGGAAGCCCGGGATCTTGGCTTTGCTCGTGTAGTCCCGAGTCACCCGTTCGGTTTCTGCTTCGACGGCGGGTCCGGGAACTTCGATCTTGAGTCTCTTCTTGCAGGGACCGACGTCTTCGATGGAAACGACGACACTCATGCCGACCTCGTGGGGTTTTCCTCAGGTTGTGGGCCTCGGGAGGGGATGCCGGGCACAGGCAGCCCGGCGAGGCTCTCTAATGCGAAAGGGGGGACTCGAACCCCCAACCCGATTCCTCGGGACTAGATCCTAAGTCTAGCGCGTATACCAATTCCGCCACTTTCGCCCAATTTTCGAATCTTCGGATCGGGTGAGCCGGCCGGAAGCGCGGCCCGGCCGACGGGAGTCAATGAGGGAGATTGGTGAGCCGCGAGAGAATCGAACGCCCACCCGTAGGTGGAGAGTACCTCTTCACGGACAACCAACGCCGGCGGGAGAGTACAGCGACACGGGACAGCGGCGCAAGGGCTGGGCTCAGTCTCGAGCGAGTGCTGTCTCCGCCGGCGCGCCTTCGCTGCCCCGCTGAGCAGGCCTGTCCGGCGCCCCGCCCAGGTACCAACTGCCTCCCGGGCTGCTAGAGTTCCTGCCAAACAATGATCCGTTGGCCCCCTGGCGGGAGCCGAAGCACCGGTCGCCCCGAGGCTTCGGCGCCCGAAGGTGTGGTCGGTCGAACTACCCGAAGAGGCCCCTTCGCGGGAGCTCTCGATTCAGGGAGGAGTGTCAGGGTGCAGAAGAAATCGACGGGTTTGCTAGTTCTCGCTTTTTCGTTGGCCTGCGGGTTTCAGGCGACCCGCGCTGCCTGGGCGGGGACCATCGAAGACATGCTCAAGAACGTCGGCACGAGCGGGGGAAAGCTGATCGCCAACACGGTCTTCAAAGCCGCGGCCGATTATGTCTACAAAAACCACTGCGGCACGGCATCCCACGACGTCGAGCAGTTGCTCTGCGGCGCACTTGGCTCCTACACCGGGGCCAAGGAGAAGGAGTGGAAGGAAAACGTCACGTCCGAGTTGGCCGCGATTCGCGGCGACCTCGAGCGTCTGGAGCAGGGTCAACAGAGGATTCAGGCGGATGTCCGAGCGCTCCTCGCCGGCAACCAGGAGTTGCTTTCCAAAGTGAGCTCCCTCGTCAACGAAACCGTCGCCCAGACCCGCCTGCGGGAGATTCAAGCGCTGTGGGACCAACAGTTCGAGAGCCTGTTCGTCGGCGAATCGAGCTTCTCGCGCGAGCAGCTCCTGAGCTTCGCCGAACAGATCGTCAGGGTTCAGCAGATGCACACCAAGCTCGGAGTGATCTCCAAGACGTTGACCACCAACGGCATCGCCGGCGCCGACCCGTTGCTCTTCGCCTGGGCACGGACTTTAAATGTCCAACTCGCGGCAGCTCCCGGGGAGCCCGATCTCGAAACCGCCTACACGTTCATGGAACAGAGCCTCGCTGACTTGTTGTTCGAGCAGCGAAAAGGCTTCTTGATGTATACGTGGGCGGCGCACATCTTGGAATCCGATTGCACGATCCGCCAGGCCAGGGGCGAGACGAACTGCGCCAAGGCGCCACTGAGCGGAGTGGATTTCCAAAAGGTCTTCGACAAACAGATTGCCCAGCAGCTCGAGACGTTCATCGAGTCGGTGGAATGGCTGGTTCTGGCCAACAGCGACCCGCATAGCGACAAGGCGGCGTTTCTGCATCGCGACGCGCAACGGATCTTCTGGCGCCTCGACCTGTTCAGCGGCGCCAACCAGCAGTCGTTCGGCCTTTACGGCCGTGTCATCAGCATGGGCGACAGGTTCGATGGCAAGTTGGAGGTCGCGAGCCGGGAGATGCCGCTCGCGAAGACCTCTCTGATCCCGACGGAAGATGGCTCCCTCGACTGGTGGCGCGCCACGGACGCCAAGAAGCCGGGGACCTACGACGAAGTTCGCTTCGCCAAGCAATGGCGCGTGCTGCACTATTGGACCGCGGAGGTCAGCGAGAAAGACGCCCGCGTTACGAGCCCTCGGTTGCCTTACGCGGAGCCGTTCGCCATCGCCCGGATCGATCTCCTTACCGGAAAGCCGACGGAAGCGCCGCTCTCTGGGACGGTCAAGCTTTTCGGCAGTTTCACCGCGATCGAGCGTGCAGGAGGTGGTTTTGCCCTCACCAGCGGCGAGTGGAAAACGCGGATCCCGGAGCCGGTCGTCAAGTTCGACAGCCACGCGGTGAACTTGGCCGGAAAGAGCCAGAGAGCCCACTCCGTCGCGCAAGGCAAGCCGGGACTTTTCTTTGCCGCAGTCGAGCTTCACGGCCGCCTCCTGCACACCTTCAAGTTGGTCAACGTCGATCGCCCGACCTATCGAGCAACCCGCAAGGCCGCGGTGTGGACGAACAAGAAAATCCGCTATGTCCCGGGAGGCACTTTGCGGCTTCACATCGACCCCATCGCGGGTTTCGTCCACCTGCCGGATAGGAAACCGGATGGGACAGTGGAGGCCTGGGGCTATTCCGACGACTACGCGCCAAGCACAGTCGCCGTTGGGCTGAAGACGACTTTTCAGCTGGGCGGGATCAATCCGAAACCCGCGATCCTCGCAGGCAAGGCCGCCTTGGTCTTCGGCACCTACGGCTCAACGAACGGCTTCGTGCACGCCAAGAAGGTGACGGCCACCAGCCCCGAAGCCGTTCATCTCGACTGGACCGAAAGATCGGTCCTCGTCACCCTCGACGCCGGGAAGTCCTACCCACTCCTCCTGGAAACGGAGGCGTCCGTCAGCCAGGAACCCAGTGGCTACAATTCCACGGAATTCAGCCTCATCGCCAACGGCAAATTCTCGAATGCCTACCTGACCGAGAAATGAATGAGTGAGGCCGGCCCTCGGCTGGCTTCGACCCGAAGTTCGAAGGGGGGACTGCGGAGCAAGGCCCAGGCTCGAAAGCGGGCCGAACGTCGTTTTCCGTCGGCCGTTCAGGAGGCCCCGATGGTGCGCCGGAGGGGCCTCGCTGGCTATTCCTGTAGGCCCGCCAGCCATCCAGGTAGACTGGCAACAGGGGATGAGGCGCGACAGAGACCACCAAACGCGCGCTTTTCACGGTGGAAGTCGAGGAAAAGGCGAAGGAGCTGGCGGTGATCCAACGAAAAGCGGATTTCGAGCGTGAAATGGGACCCGATGCCAGCTGAGAAGCTCGTTCTCGTCACGGGTGCCACGGGTTATGTCGGCGGTCGCTTGCTGCCGCTGCTGGTGGCCGAGGGCTGGCGCGTGCGCTGCTTGGCGCGGCAGCCGCAGCGTTTGGTTTCGCGCGTACCGGCGGGCGTCGAGGTGGTCGCTGGCGATGTGCTCGATGCTGAGTCGTTGACCTCGGCCCTGGCGGGTGTCGCAGCGGCCTATTACTTGATCCACTCGATGGGGGCGACGGGCGACTTCGAAGCCCAGGACCGCCTCGCGGCCGATCACTTCGCCGCCGCCGCCCGCGCCGCGGGCGTGCAGCGGATCGTCTATCTCGGCGGCCTGGGGGAGGACGCCGCGGAGCTGTCGGCGCACCTGCGCAGCCGGCACGAGGTGGGGGAGCGCCTGCGGGCTCACGGTGTGCAGGTCGTCGAGCTGCGAGCTTCCATCATCATCGGCTCCGGCAGCCTGTCGTTCGAGATGATCCGCGCGCTGGTGGAGCGCCTGCCGGTGATGGTGATGCCGCGCTGGGTGCGAGTGACGGCGCAGCCCATCGCCATCCGCGACGTGCTCGAGTATCTGTGCGCGGCGCTGACGGTCGAGACGGGTGATCGGGGCCTGATGGTTGAGATCGGCGGGCCGGATCAAGTCTCCTACGGCGAGCTGATGCAGGAGTACGCCAGGCAACGCGGGCTGCGCCGCTGGATGATCCCCGTCCCGCTGCTGACCCCCCGTCTCTCGAGTCTCTGGCTGGGATTGGTCACGCCGCTGTATGCCCGGGTGGGTCGCAAGTTGATCGACAGCCTGCGTCACCCCACGGTGGTGCGGGACGACTCCGCGCTGCGTCTGTTCTCCCTGCGGCCGATCGGCGTTCGCGAAGCCGTGGCGGACGCGATGCGCAACGAGGACTCGAGCTTCGCGGCGTCCCGTTGGTCGGACGCCGCGTCCGCCGCCGGCTTGCCTCGGCCCCTGGGCGGGGAGCGCTTCGGCAACCGGTTGGTGGACTCGCGCGTCACCACGGTGGCGGCCACCCCCGCCGCCGTGTTCGCCGCCGTCGAGCGCATCGGAGGCCCGACGGGGTGGTACTACGCCACCTGGCTGTGGACCGTGCGCGGTTGGCTGGATCTCTTGCTCGGCGGAGTCGGCATGCGGCGAGGGCGGCGGGACCCGCGGCGCTTGTGGGTGGGGGATACGCTCGACTGCTGGCGCGTCGAGAGCCTCGAACGCGACCGGCGCTTGCGCCTGACTGCCGAGATGAAGCTACCGGGGCGGGCCTGGTTGGAGTTCGAGGTCCAGCCGGCGAGTGGCGGCGCCGAGCTGCGTCAGACGGCCACCTTCGATCCCTTGGGGCTTCTCGGGCTGGCCTACTGGTACGCCATCTGGCCGTTGCACCAACTCGTGTTCGCCGGGATGCTTCGCGGCATCTCCAAGGAGGCCGAGAAGGGGGACGGGAGTCCGTAGCGTACGGCGGCTGGCCGTCGAGGCCGCGAAAGGCTGAAGGTCTCGAGGAAGGTCGAAGGGGCTATACCGGGTCCTGAACGCGGGATCCCAGAGGCGCTTGCGGAAGGTACGGGTCTAGCCCGTTGGTGTAGGCGAACTCCCAGAGGAGTTCGTCGCCCGGGTCGGCGGTCGGCCTCGAAGACGAACTGACCGAGCCATGCTTGCCACCAGATTGCCACCTCCCTCGAGTCGAGAGGCTGGCACAGGGGGCTTAAGGAAGGCAAATGGCTGGCTTTAGGTGGTGAGCCGCCAGGGAATCGAACCCCGAACCCGCAGATTAAGAGTTACCCGACCCTGTCAACTACCGACGGC
>JANRLG010000037.1:0-32070 GCA_033762835.1 Thermoanaerobaculia bacterium | reverse complement strand
TTCGGCGCCGGCCTCCTGCCGGCCACCGCCGCGGCCGGGGTGCTCGCCGCCGGGGTGGCCCTCGGCGCCTGGCTCGGTGCGGGGCTGGTGGCCAACGCGACCCCGACGCCGGCGCCCACCGTGGCCGCCGTGCCGATCGTGACCCCGGAGCCGGTGGCGGAGGCGGAGGTCGTCGTGCCGGTCGTCGAGAGCGCCGCCGCGGTGGAGCCGGCACCCGAGCGGATCGCGGCCCTGCCGGAGCCCGTGGCCGCGGACGAGGAACTGGCCTTCGGCGGCGACAGCTTCGCCGACGCCTATCTCGCCCTGCTCGCCGACGAGGACGTGGCGCAATGAACCGTCGCCTGCTGGGGCTGGCTCTGTTGGTGTCGGTGGGGGTGAACCTCGGCGTGCTGGTCATGGTCCTCCGGCGCCCGCCGCTGCCTCCGGCCGACCCCATCCCGGTCGCCACCACTCCGGTGTCACCTCCGCCGGACGTGCCGCCACCGCCCGACCCCCGCCCCGCCGACCCGGTGATCGAGGCAGAGCCCCAACGCCCACCGCCGGACGAGCGGCGCCCGCCGCGGCCGACTCCGGCCCCCGAAAGAAACCCCGAGCCAGTGGTCGAAGAGCCCGTCAGGCGGCCACCGGAGGAACGGCCGGATCGCCGCCCCTTCGATCAGCCGCCCCTGGATCAACGGCCCGGGGTCGCGCTGCGGCTCGAGCGCCTGGCCGACGAGCTCGGTTTGACCGGGGAGACCCGGGATCACTTCAGCCGGCTCCAGCGTGAGTTCCTGCGCACGGCGTGGCACCTGCGGGCCGATCTGCGCAACGCCGAGGCCGAGATGCGCCAAGAACTGTTTTCGCGCGAACCCGACCGCGCCCGCATCGACGAGATCCAGGGACGCATCGAGACGATCCGCGGCGAGCTCGATTCGAAGCTGCTCGACACGGTCCTACAGTCCCGCGCCTTGCTGGAGCCCGCCCAGGATATTCGCTACATGGCAGTGGTCGGCCGCCTGCGGCAAGCCGCCTTGGGCGCCCCACCGCGCGATACGATGCAGCGGCCCGGAGCCGGCGCCGGAGACCCGCGGCCCTTCCGGCGGCGACCGCGGAATCCGCGCCGACCGCCAGGGTAAGATTCCCCGTCATGATACGCATCGTCGCGATCGGGACCGACGGCTTGCCCAAGCCGGGCGGCGTCGAACTGCTCTCCTTGCCCACGCCGGAACGGTCGCTGGTGTGGATCGACATGGAGGGCGACACGCCGGAAGCCCACCAGCTGCTCGAATCGAAGAAGTTCCACCCCCTGGCGATCGAGGACACCTTCACCCAGCAGCACCAGCCGAAGGTGGACGACTACGGTCACTACCTGTTCGTCATCGTTCGCGGGATCGACTTCAACGTCGGCAACGGCGAGCTCGACACCATCAAGCTGGCCGCCTTCATCTCCCAGGGCCGGCTCGTCACCTATCACCGCAAGCCGCTGCGCAGCGTCGACGCCGTGCACAAGCGGCTCTGCGAAGGCGGCTTCCTGCCCGACGGCAGCCGCAACGCCGGGCATCTGTTCTACCTGGTGGCGGACGAGATGATGGACCGTTATTTCCCCATCGTCGATGAGATCGACGAGCGCCTCGAGCAGCTCGAAGAAGACATCTTCGAGAAACCGAAGCCGGGCCAGCTGGTCTCGCTCCTCGAGCTGCGCCGCCGGCTCTCGACCCTGCGCCGGGTGATGCTGCCCCACCGCCAAGTTTTCAACCATCTGGCCACCCCCGGTGCCTCGGACTACATCGACAGCCAGGACGCCATCTACTTCCGCGACGTCATGGAGACCGTCTACCGCCTGGGCGACGCCATCGACCAGCAGCGCGACCTCGTGGTCTCGACCAAGGACACCTACCTGTCCGCCGTCGGCCAACGCACCAACGACATCATGAAGGTGCTGACGCTGGTGTCCGTGATCCTGCTCCCGATGTCCGTGCTGACCGGCCTCTACGGCATGAACTTCGAAAAGATCCCCGGTGCGTCGAACCCCTTCGGCTTCTGGGAGATCGTCCTCGCCATGCTCGGCGTGGCCGGGGGGTTGGTGTGGTTGTTCCGGAAGAAGGGTTGGTTCTGAGGGAGGCTTCCCATTAGGCTTCCCTCGCGGGCTGGGATGACACGATTTCCCCCCGAATCGACCGGAGCACTCTGAACGCCCGCTCACACCGTCGCCGATTCCCGGCGCGGCACGGGGCGGGCACGACTGGAGGGCTCCCCCATGACCCGTTTCCTACGTTTCGCCGTCTTCACTCTCGCCTTGCTGGCCTGCGCTCCCGCCTTCGCCGAAGAAATCGTGTTCGGCGTGGCCGAAGCACCCGGGATGTGCTCGGCCTCGGCGCCCCTGACCGCGGGTGGTGGGGACATCATCGGCACCACGGACGGCCTGTGTGGAACGTTCCCCACGTTGCTCGAGACTTGTTCGTGCTACTGCAAGGTCTGCGCGAACCCACACCTGGTCACCGACCCGGAGCTCGCTTGCAGCCGTTGCCAATCGCACGTCTGTGAGCGCATTCTCGGCTGACACGGCGCGAGGGGCGGGCGCCGACGCTCGCCCCGCTTCTTTGGAGAAGACCGGCTCATGACCAGCTTCGCCTTCGCTCTGCTTCTCGCCGGCGCGGCCCCCCTCGCGGGTGCTCCGGCGCCGCCGGCCCCGGTGTGCCCGGGGTTGATCCTCCGCGCCGAGCCCCACGGCGGTTTCTGGCCGCTGACGACGACCGCACTGCCGTTCGTCTTCACCGGGCCGTGCCCGGCGGCCGCCGCACCGTTCGGGGTGGATCTCGACCTGTGTTTCGAAACGTTCGACGCCGCCCTCCCGGTGATCCTGACTTTTTCGACCGCGGGCCTCGAAGCGGAAACCCTGCGCGCCTCGGCACAAGACCGCGCCAGCAAGGCCTGGGAAACCCTGCCCACCCAGCGGACGGACTCCGGCGGTCTCGTCCGGCTGACGGCCCTCGTGGACTCCGCCCGCTTCCGCCATCCGAACACGGGTGAGGTGGCGTTTCGTCTCGAGCTCGTGCTTCGGCCGGCCGACTGCCAAGGCCGCGGCAGCAGCGGTCTGTCGATCCGCACCGTCACCCTCGGCCCACCACCGGGAGGATGACGTCGGCTAGCGTCAAGATCCGCCGCCCCCTGCCAGGAGCGCCCGAGCCTGCGCCAGAACCGCCGGATCGGCCGGGGGTTGCTGCTGCCAGGCGGCGAGGGCGGTTGCGAGTCGGGCGCGAGCCGAGCCCGTGCGACCGAGCTCACGTTCCACCCGCACGAGGGTGAAGAGCGTCGTCGCCGAGTCCGGATGGCCGGCTCCGAGTCGACGGGTGCGGCTCGCCAGCACAGCTTCCAGCTCGTGGGCGGCGGTCGGCCGATCGCCAAGCCGGTACCGCGTCACGGCGAGGTTGAAGCGGTAGCCGGCGGTTTCCGGGTGATCCGGCCCGAGCGCCGTGGTGGCGATCTCGTGGGCACGGGCGAACGCTTCCTGGGCCTGCGGCGCGCGGCCCGCGGCGAGCTCCAGCGAGCCTAGATTGTTGAGCAACGCCGCTACCAGCGGGTGCTGTGGCCCGAGCCCCCGAACGGCGCGGTCGAGGGCCGAGCGATAGCCCGCCGTGGCCTCGGCGGTGCGGCCGAGATCTTGATGCACCGAGGCGAGATTGTTCTCGGCCTGGATGACAAGCAGGTGATCCTCGCCGAGCCGCTTCCGGCGGGCCGTCAGCACCTCCTGGAGCAGCGGCTCGGCTCCGGCGGCATCCCCCCGCTCCTGGCGCACGAGGGCGAGGTTGTTGAGGCTCGCCGTCAACGCCCGGTCCCCCGTCGGAAGCAGCGCGCGCCGGACGGCGAGGGCGGCGGCAAAGAGCTGCTCGGCACGCTCGGGTTCTCCCCGCAATCGCAGGACGAGCCCCAGCTCGTTGTCCACCTCGGCGCGAGCGAGCGGCTCCGACCGTAAAACGAGGGCCTCGCGGCACGCCGCTTCCGCCGCTGCGAGCTGGCCCTGGCCGAGGCGCAGGCGGCACAGGTCGAGCCACCGGCTGGCGCGCTCCGCGGGCCGCGGCTCGAGGGCCAAGGCTTCTTCGAGTAGCGGCGCCGCTTTGTCGAACCGACCGAGATGGCGATAGGCCTCGCCGATCGCCGCGAGCAGCACCACCCGGCGCTCGGGCCGAGCTCGAAAGGCCGTGGCCAGGCGCTCGCGCCCCTCGTCGAGCAGCCGCTCGCGGGCAGCCCGGCCGGCCGCGTCCTGGGCGAAGTCGGGATCGGCCTCCTCGGCCGCTGGATTGGCGTCGCGAAAGAGCCCGGTGAGGAAGGCCGCGACCTCCTCGGCGTTCTCCCGTTCGGTCTCGGCCCGAGCGCGCTCGCGCTCGAGACGCAGGACTCCTAGCACCGCCAGGACGACCATCAGCGCCGCCACCCCGACCGCCAGCCGGTGGCGACCGAGGAAGCGCACCAGGCGGTACGGCACCGTGGCCGGGCGGGCCGCCACCGGCCGCCCCTCGCGCAAGCGCCGGAGGTCCGCGATCAGCTCCTCCACAGTGCCGTACCGCGCGCTGATCTCAGCAGCGGTGGCCCGCGCCACGATGGCCGCGAGATCGCGCCCGGGCGGCGCCGGCAGCGCGTCCAACAGGTGCTTCAGGACGGCCCCCAACGAGTAGATGTCCGTGGCCGTCGTCAGCGGCTCGTTGCCGCGGAGTTGTTCGGGGCTGGCGTAGGCCGGCGTCAGGCGGCGGCGCGGGGAGCCGGCCTCCTCGGGGCCGGGAGCCAGTAGCTGGGCGATGCCGAAGTCGAGCAGCTTCGGCTGTCCGTCCGCCGTCACCAGGATGTTCGAGGGCTTGAGATCACAGTGGACGACGAGCCGGCGATGGGCGTGGGCGACCGCCTCCGCCACCTCCGCGAACAGCGCGACCCGGCCGGCGACATCGAGGTTCCGTTCGGCACAGAACTGGTCGATGGGCAGCCCTCGGACGGCTTCCATCACCAGGTAGGGCACTTGCTCCGGACCGAGGCCGGCATCGAGCAGGCGCGTGATCGCCGCGTGTTCGAGCCCGGCCAGGATGCGCCGTTCGAGGTCGAATCGGCGGGCGAGGTCGGCCTCCGCACCGACCAAGACCTTGATCGCCACCGCTTGTTCGTAGAGCCCGTCGGCACGGCGACCGGCGTGCACGACTCCCATGCCACCGCGGCCGAGCTCCCCGGTTACCTCCCAGGGACCGAGCCGAGTGCCCGGCGCCAAGGCCGCGAGTTCCTCGGGCGGGAACAGCGGCGCCTCGAGCCACGGCCACGGCGCACCGTCCGCGGCCAACAGGCGGGCGAGAAACTCCCGCTCGGCGGCGTCCGGCAGGGCCGCCAAGCGGGCGCGGGCGTGCGCCTCGGGCGCGGCGGCGAGCTCCAGCAGCAGCTCCGAGAGTCGTTCCCAGTCGGCCGGGGTCACGGCGTGCGGCTCCCGAGCTTCGCCTGCAGGAAGGCGCGGGCGAGGCGCCAATCGCGGTTCGCCGTGGCCAAGGAAATGCCCAGGTTGGCCGCCGCCTCGGGCAAACCGAAACCGGCGAAGAAGCGTTGTTCGACCAGCCGGGCTTGGCGCGGCGATACCCGCTCGAGCCGCTCCAGAGCCTGGTGAACCGCGAGGACGTCGATACCCGCGTCCGCGGCCACCAGCAGCCCCTCGTCCAGGGTCGTCTCGGCGAGCCCACCGCCGCGACGTTGGCGACGCCGACGGCGTTCCCGCGCCACCACCAGCCGGCGCATCAGGTAGCCGGCGAGGGCGAAGAAGTGCTCGCGGTCCGCCACCGCGACACGCCGTTGCCCGAGCAGCTCGAGGTACGTCTCGTGGACCAGCAGCGTGGGTTCGAGGGTGCCCGCCCGGCGACCGCGCAACACCACCCCCGCCAACCGCCGCAGCCGGCCGTACACGAGCGGCACCAGCGCTCGCAGGGCCTCGGGCTCGCCGCGCCCCCAGCGCTCGAGCAACGTGGTGATCTCGTGCGACATCGTGGACTCCGCAAGACCGGCACCGCGGCCGAACCAAGGCGACCCACGGGCGAACCGTCGCTCCGGTTCTTTAGTCCTCCGAGACTACCGCTTCGGCCCCCGCCACCAACACCGCGGCCAACGCCGCCACGTGGGGAGGCCGGTGCATGGAGAGGTGGTTTCCGGGCAAATCGACGACCTCGAGCCCAGCCGTTGCCAGGGGATGCCAGGCGGTGTCGAGCGGCGGCTCCGGACCTCCGAGGCGCGCCCGCAGAAACCGCACCGGGCCCGGGTAGGACGCGGGAGAATACGCCGCGTAGGCCCGGCGGTTGGCCTGGAGCACGGCGACAACACGGTCGAGGGCGGCGCCGTCGAAGCTCGCGGGCAAGCCGGCACCATGAGCGAGCGCCAACAGCTTCGCGGCGACCTCCGCCTCGGAACGATCGGCAAACTCTCCCGCGAGTTCGGCCGCCGACCGGCCGGTGAAGTACGACCCCAGGACTGCCGCCGCGGGCAACGCCGAAAACTCCGGGCCAAGCTCCCTGGGGTGCATCGTGTCGACCAGAACCACCCGTTTCGGCTGTCGACCGCGAGCCGCGAGTTGGCACGCCATCTCCCACACGATGGCACCGCCCAGAGAGCTGCCCGCGAGCTGGATCGGTCCGGTCGGAGCCAGGCGCTCGAGAGTCGCCACGTACCCCGCGGCGAGCTGGGCGATCGAATCCGCGGCGTCGCCGCCCGCCAGACCCGGGGCCTCGAAGCCGAGAACCGGCAGATCGGGGTGCCGTTCGGCCAAGGCTTCGACGAGATGGCGGTAGAACGAGACTTCGCCGGACATCGGGTGGACGAGCCACAGCGGCGGCATCGCCGGATCGCCGGAACGGAGAGTCACGACGCTCCTCGATTCCGCCGTCGCGCCCACTTCCCCCGAAATCAGACGCTCGGCCGCCTGCGGGTATTCCGCCGCGAGCCAGGCTGCGAAGGCGGCCGGCGTGGCGCGTTCGAAGACGGTCACGACGGGCACCGCTGCCCCGAGATCCGCGGCCAGACGCTGCACCAAGAGCGCCGCTCCCAACGACGTGCCGCCGGCCGAGAAAAAGTCACTCTCGACACCGAGCACGGCACCCGCCGGCAGCGCCGCGCGGAAGCGCTCCAGCACCAAGGCTTCGAGTGGTGTCCGCGGAGCTCTGGCGGCGACTTCGAGGACCTCGGGGGCCGGCAGGGCCGGCCGGTCCACCTTACCCGAAGCGTTCAGAGGGAACTCCGACAGAACGACGAACCCGCTGGGCACCATGTAGCCTGGCAGGGTCTTGCCGAGATGGACGCGCAAGGTTTCGACCTCGGGCGCTGGTCCTTCTGCCGCGGCGACGTAGGCGAGCAGGCGGCCTTCCTCAGCGCCCGGGTCGCGGCGTAACACGACCACAGCTCGCGCGATCGCGGGGTGGCTCTCGAGAGCGGTTTCGATCTCTCCGAGCTCGATCCGGAAGCCCCGCAGCTTGACCTGAAAGTCGAGGCGACCGAGGAAGTCGAAGCGACCGTCGACCCGCCGCCGCACGAGATCCCCGGTGCGATAGAGCCGAGCGCCGGCACGCCCGGAGAAGGGGTCGGGCACGAAACGTTCGGCGGTCAGCCCGGGCCGTCGCCGATAACCGCGCGCCAGTCCCACGCCCCCGATCACCAGCTCGCCGACCACACCGAGAGGCACCGGCCGACCAGCGCGGTCGACGACCTGGAGCTCGGTGTTGTCGATGGCGCCACCGACCGGCACGGGGCCCGCGCCCGGTTCGATGGGCGTCGCCGCCGACCAGACCGTGGTTTCGGTAGGGCCATAGACATTCCATAGCCGGACGCCACGCTCCAGCAGGCGGTCCGCCAGATCCCGCGGCACCGCCTCGCCACCGATCAAACCACGCAGAGGCCGCGCAGGTCGCCACTCGCCCGCGGCCAACAACGACCAAGTGGCGGGCGTGGCCTGGAACAGAGTCGCCTGGCTCGTCGCCAGCAACTTGGCCAAGCGCTCGCCATCCTGGGTGTCGGCGCGCTGGGCCACGAACACCCGCCCACCGTGCACGAGCGGCAGCAGCAGCTCGAGCCCGGAAATGTCGAAGGCCAGGGTGGTGACGGCGACCACGGTGTCGTCCGGCCCCACCGTGAGCCGCTCGCCAAGAGCGTGGAGGAAGTTGGCGAAGGCCCGGTGGCTCACCGCGACGCCCTTGGGCCGGCCGGTGGAACCCGAGGTGTAGAGCACGTAGGCGAGGTCGTCGAGCGCCGGGCCGTCGAACGGCGGGCCAGCCGGCTCGTCCCGGAGGCTCGGGTCGTCCACCCGCACCAGCGGCGTGCCCGCGGGGGCGAGTCCAGCGACCGCGGACAAGGTGCGTTCGTCACCGACCAACGCCCCGACCTCGGCATCCGCGAGCACGAAGGCGATCCGCTCCGCGGGGTGACTAGGATCCACGGGCACGTAGGCGGCACCGGCCCGAGACACGGCCAGGACCGCAACGACGAGGTCCACGGAGCGCTCGAGCGCGAGGCCCACTCGCGCCTCGGGCGCCAAGCCGAGGTCTCGAAGCCGATGGGCCAGACGATTGGCCGCGGCGTCCAGCTCCCGATAGGTCAGAGAGCGGGCGGCGTCGGCCACGGCCACCGCGGAAGGGCGGACCCGCGCGACGGCGGCCACACGCGCGGCGCAGGGCACGGCCGGATAGTCCGCGGCCGTGGCGTTCCAGGCCACGATCTGGGTCCATTCCGCGGGGTCCAGAATCGGCAAGTCCCCGAGCGGCGTCTCGGGGTGGGCCACGGCGTGCGCGACGAGGGCGCCAAAGGATCGCGCCCAGCGCTCGGCCGTCGTCCGGTCGAACAGATCGAGGTTGTACTCGAGGGCGCCGCCGAAACCCTCCGGCCGCTCGACGAAAGTCGGCGCGAGATCGAATTTGGCCGTGTCGTGGCGCGTCGGCAAAGCGCGGACGTCGAGCCCCGGAAGTTCCGGCGAGCGCGTCGCACCGAGGTTTTGAAGAGTCAGGAAGACCTGGAACAGCGGCGTGCGGGTGAGATCCCGCGGCGCTCCGGAGGCTGCCAAGACGCGCTCGAAGGGCAGATCCTGGTGTCCGAAGGCCTCGATCACCCGTTCTCGGGCGTGCTCGAGCAGGGTGCGGAAACTCGGCTCGCCGGCCAGCTCGAAACGAATCACGAGCGTGTTCAAGAACAGCCCCACCAGCCCCTCGAGCTCCGTCCGGTCGCGGTTCGCCACCGGCGTCCCGAGGGCGAAGTCATCCTGACCCGAGAAGCGAGCGAGGAGCGCCGAGAAGGCCGCGGCAAGCACCATGAACGGCGTCGCCCCGGTCTTTCGAGCCAACTCGCCGAGGCCCGCGGAAACCGCGGTCGGCAACTGGAGAGCGACGACGTCGCCACGGAACGTTTGGAGTGCCGGGCGCGGCCGATCGGTGGCCAGGGCCAGCGCCGGAAGATTGGCCAGCCGCTGACGCCAGAACGCGACTTCGGAGTCCCAGCGGTCCCCCGAAAGCCGCCGCCGTTGGCTGCGCACCGCCTCACGATGGGTCATCGGCAGCGGGCGCAGCGTCGGCGGCGGCCCGCCCGTCGCGGCGCCGTAGAACGCCGACAGTTCGTCCGCGATCAAACCGACGGACCAGCCATCGGCGATGATGTGATGAAACACCAGGTGGAGCTCGTGGACGTCCGCTTCGCGGGCGATGAGTACCGCCCGGCCGAGCGGCGCCGAGGCGAGATCGAACGGCTGCCCAAACAGCGCAGCGGCCGCCTGCCGGGCGGCGGCCTCGGCCGCGCTGCTGGGCAGGGAACTCAGGTCGATCACCGGCAGGGCGATCCTCACCGCGTCATCGACCACCAGAACCGGCCCTTGATCGGTCGGCTGGAAGGCCGTTCGTAGGGCTTCATGGCGCTCGACCAGCGCGTCGAGGGCGCGGGCCAGCGCTTCGCGATCGAGGCGACCTCTCAGCTCGAGAGCCAAGGAAAGGTGATAGGCCGAGCCCACGCGCTCGAGCTGCTCGAGGAACCACAACCGCTCTTGGGCGAAGCTCGCAGGCCACCGGCCCGCGAATTCTTCCGGCTCCGTGGCGCCCTCGGTGACCACCCCCAATAGCTCGAGCCGCGCCGCCAGGGCCGCCACGGTGGGCGCCTCGAAGAGCCGCGCCACGGGCACCTCGAAGCCCAGTTGCTCCCGGATCTCGTTGCTGAGCAGGGCGGCTTGGATCGAGTTGCCGCCGGTCGAGAAAAAGTCGTCTTCGACGCCCAGGTCGAGCACTCCCAGGCGACGGCGCCACAACTCCAACAACCGAACCTCGAGATTCGTGCGCGGCGGCCTTCCCGCCCCCGCCACCCACTCCGGAGCCGGCAACCGGGCACGGTCGACTTTGTCCGAGCTGCCCCGCGGAAACTCCGGAAGCAGCACCAAGTGAGCCGGCACCATGTACTCCGGCAGCCCCGCCCGCAGGTGACGGCGGAGGTCGGCGAGCTCCTCGTTGTTCTCCGGAGCCTCGGGCCGGCGGGTCCAGTACGCCACCAGGGCGGCATCCGCCTGGCCTGGGTGGTGTACCACGACGATGGCCTCCCGCACTGCCGGGTGCCGACCGAGTACGGCCTCGATCTCCTCGAGCTCGATCCGGAACCCCCGCAGCTTGACCTGGAAGTCGAGCCGACCGAGGTACTGGAGCTCACCCTCGGGCGTCCAGCGCACGGCGTCGCCGGTCCGGTAATAACGTCCGCCAGGGATTTCGGCCCAGGGGTCCGGCAGGAAGCGGCCGGCGGTCGACGCGGGCAAACCGAGGTACCCGCGGGCCAAGCCCTCGCCTCCCAGGCACAACTCGCCCGGCACTCCCGGCGGCACCGGCCGGCCCGCGGCGTCGAGCACGTAGGCCCGCACTCCGCCCACCGGGCGGCCGATCGGCGGGTCCCCCTCGGAGCCGGCGCCGTCCGCCTCCCAGCGGGTGGCAGCGATCACCGCCTCGGTGGGACCGTAGGCGTTGGCCAAGCGGACCGTGGCCGGCAGCCACCCGCGCCACGCCGCGTAGGCCTCGGCGAGCGCCCGTTCGCCGCCGAAGCTGACCAATCGCAAGGCCGGCGGCACCGCGGGGAAACCCTGGGCCAGCACGTGCCAGTAGGCCGTCGGCACTCCCGCCACGGTCACCCGGTGGCGCTCGATGAAGCCGAAAAACTCGGGTCCGGAGCCGAGACCCTCGTCGTCCAGGAGCACCAGGGTGGCCCCGCTGGCGAGACTGTCGAAGATCTCGTCGATACTGGCGTCGAAGGCCAACGAGGCGAACTGCAACGAGCGGTCCCCCGGACCGTGACCCAGGGCAGCGGCTTCCGCCGTGACATAGGCGACGGCGGCCCGATGTTCGACGACGACCCCCTTGGGCTGCCCCGTCGAACCAGAGGTGTAGATGACGTACGCCGCCTGGCGAGGGCCGACCGCGGGGAGCGAAGCCCCCGACGCCGACACGTCCCACTGCGGGGTCACCACCCGAGCCGCGCCCCAGTCGTCCGCGCTTGCGGGGACCGCGATCACCCTGCGCGCGCCGGCATCGGCAAGAACGAACCGTTTGCGCTCCACCGGCCAGGCCGGATCGAGGGGGACGTAGGCCCCCCCCGCCGCGAGCACCGCGAGCACCGCGACGATCATCTCGACGCTGCGCGGCAGGCAGATCACCACCCGCTCCTCGGAGGCCACGCCGTCTTCGACCAGCCGACGAGCCAGCTCCCGGGCGCGCCGGACCAACTCGCCATAGTCGAGCTCCTCCCACTCCCCCGCCAGCGTCCGCCCAGCGAGGGCGGTTGCAGCGCTGTCGCGCTCTGCCTGGGCGACCACCAAGCCGTGCAGGGTGGTGGCCGCGGGCGCGACTACCCGAGTGCCGACGGCCCGTGACTCGAGGCCGAAGCGGCGCAACTCCGCTTCTTCACCGGGCAGCAGCCACGGCAGGTCGGCGAGCCGGCGCTCGGGCTCGGCCAGGGCCGCCGTCAATAGGGCCGTGAAGCGCGCCGCGAGGCGCTCGATGGTCACGTCGTCGAAGAGATCGGTGTCGAACGTCCAGGCGAGCGTCAAGCGATCCCCGCGCGGCGCCGCCGCCAGGGTGAGATCGAAGGGCGCGCTGACGCCTGCGAGCGGCACTGGCTCGATCGCCAAGTCCGCCGCCGGGCGCTCGCCCGTCGGCAAGTTCTGCAAAACCAGAAAGACCTGGAAAAGCGGGGCGTGGGCCAACGACCGCGGCACCTCCAGCACCTCGAGCAGGTGCTCGAAGGGCAGATTCTGGTGGGCGAAAGCATCAAGCGTCGACTGCGTGAGCAGTGCCAGGTGGTCCGCGAAACTCCCTTCGAGAGCAACCCGTGCCCGCAGCGGCAAGGTGTTCAGGAAGAGCCCGACGATTCCCTCGAGCTCGGACCGTGTCCGCCCGGCCACCGGCGTCCCGACCACGAGATCGTCTTCTCCGGCGAGCCGACCGAGCACGGCACCGTAGGCGGCGAGGAGCACCAGGAAGGGCGTCGCTCCCCACGCCGTGGCCCGCCGGTCGAGCTCGGCCGTGGTCGCCGCCGGCAGCTCGCCGACGATCGTGCGACCACGGCCCCGGACCTGGGTCGGCCGCGGCCGGTCGGTGGGCAGCGGTAGGCGCGTGGGCACCCCGGCCAGGGCCGTGCGCCAGTAGTCCTCGTCCTGACGCGCCGCGGGGCTCGCGAACCAGGCCCGCTGCCAAACCGCAAAGTCGGCGTAGCGGAGGGCGGGGGCGGGTAGCTCCAGGGGTTCCCCGGTGCGTGCGGCGCGGTAAAGCTGGGCGAGATCGCGGATCAGCAAGTCGATCGACCAGCCATCGGCGACGATGTGATGCATCACCACGGCGAGCCGATGGACTTCCGGCCCCGTGCGCACGAGCAGCCAGCGCACCAGGGGGCCGGTGGCGAGATCGAAGGGCACCTGAGCCGCGGCCTGGACGATCTCCTGGGCGCGAGCCTCGCGCTCCGCGAGCGGCAGATCCGTGAGATCCACCTGCTCGAGGGTGAGGCTACCGGGCGGGCGTTGGAGCTGGAGCGGCCCCGTCGGTCCGGCCGCGAAGACCGTTCGCAGACTCTCGTGGTGAGCTTCGAGGGCCACCGCCGCGCGTTCGAACGCCGCGACGTCGAGCGGGCCCCTCAGGCGCAGGGAGATCGGCAGGTTCTGGCCGGCCCGATCCGGCAGCAGGCGGTCGAGGAACCACATGCGCGCTTGGCCGAACGAGGCCTGTGCCGGCTGATCCGGAGTGGTGACCCGAGCCAGCTCCGGCTCGTCGGCAACGGTTTCGCGGCGGCGCTCGGCCTCGATGACGCGGGCGAAGCCGGCGAGGGTGGGCGCGGCGAAGAGCGCCGCGAGCGGCGGCTCGACTCCGAAACGGGTACGCACGCGGGACAACACCCGCGTCGCGAGCAACGAGTGACCGCCGAGTGCGAAGAATTGGTCGTTCCGGCCGATCGACTCGACACCCAGCAGCTCGCGCCAGATCGCCGCCAAGAGCTCTTCGGTCAGACCGAGAGGCGCCGCTTCCGCGCCCTCGGCGACCGCTTCGACCGCAGTGGGGGCGGGCAGCGCCCGGCGGTCGATCTTGTCGCTCGAGTTCTTGGGCAGCGCATCGTGGAAGACGAAGGCGGCCGGCAGCATCGCCTCGGGCAAGCTCGAAGCGAGGGCGGCGCGCAGGCTGGTCGCCGAAACGGCGGATCCCGCAACGGCCACCACGTGGGCCACCAATTGCCGGTCGCCGGGGGTACGCTCGTGCACCGCCACCGCGGCCTCGAGCACGGCGGGCAAAGCCGCGAGGGCCGCTTCGACCTCGCCGAGCTCGATGCGATGGCCGCGAATCTTGACCTGTTGATCGACCCGCCCGAGGTAGACGAGACGGCCGAGGACGTCGCGGCACACGCGGTCGCCGGTACGGTAGACCCGGGCGCCGGGTGAGACCCCGAACGGATCGGGCCGGAAGCGATCGGCGGTCAGGCTGGGAGCCCCGCCGTACCCGCGGGCGAGCCCGGCCCCACCCACCACCAGCTCGCCCGAGACCCCAAACGGCACCGGTTCGCCCCCAGCGTCCAACACGTAGGCCGTGGAGTCCCCCACGGAAAGGCCGATGGGCACGGGCTCCACGAGGGCCTCGCCGTCGCCGGGCACGTTCCAGCGGGTGGTCGCCACGGTCGCCTCGGTCGGACCATAAAGATTGACGAACCGAATCCCCGGGTAGGCCGCGATCCAGGTGCGCAGACGGTCGGCAAACACCCGCTCGCCGCCGAAAGCGAGGCACCGTAGATCCGGCAACGGGCCGACGCGGTCGAGCTCGAGGGCGAATTGGTTGAACAATGCCGTGGGCAGGAGCAGGTAGGTCACCTGCCAGCGTCGTACGGCGCCAAGGTAACGCTCCGCCGAGCCGAGCAACGAGCCGTTGCGCACCACCACGGTGGCACCGCTCGCAAGCCCGAGAAAGATCTCGTCGACCGAGGCGTCGAAGCCATAGGCCGCGAACTGGAGCGCGCGATCACCGGGTCCGAGATGGCGGCCGACGATTTCGTTCTGCAAGTAGCTCACTGCCGATCGGTGTTCGATGACCACACCCTTGGGCTGGCCGCTGGTGCCCGAGGTGTAGATCCGATAGGCCGCGCTTTCGGGCCAGGCACGCTCGAATTGCTTCCGTTCGCCGAACTCTTCCGCCGCGGCTCCCGGCAAGAGAGGCAGAGTCAGGATCGTCGTCTCGGGGCCGAATCGCTCGGCCAATTCCGCCGTCGTAAGGACCAGCCGCGCGCCGCTGTCCGCCAGCACGAAGGCGCGGCGGTCGGGCGGCGAAGCGGGGTCGACCGGCACGTGGACCGCACCCGCCATTAGGACGCCGAGAAACGCCACGATCGCCTCGACACCGTGGGGGAAGGAGGTGACCACGGGCACCTCCGGTCCGGCCCCGAGACGGACCAGGCGGAGAGCCACACGGCGAGCTTCGAGCTCGAGCTGGGCGTAGCTCAGCCGGCGTAGCGGCGAGCCGTCTTCGGGTTCGAATTCGAGGGCCGGGGCATCCGGCGTGGCGACCGCCCAGCGGAGAACCAGGCCGTGCAGGGTGCCGGTGGCCAGCCCACGGGAGGTATCGTTGGCCTCCACCAGCAGCCTGTGCCGTTCGCTCGGAGTCAGCACCGGCAGGCGACCGAGCGTCGTTTCCGGAGCCGAGACGGCGCCCGCGAGCACGGTCTCGAACACCCGGACCAGCCGCCGGGCGGTGGTTTCGTCGAAAGCCCCGCGGTCGAACACCACCCGCCCCCCGATCCGCCCACCCGACTCGAAAGCCGTGAAGGCCAAGTCCACCTCGGCGGCGGAAGTGGCCAGCTCGTAGGGCTCGAGACGGACTCCGGCACCCAGTTCGGCGGGAGCGGCGGGGACTTCCTGCAGCGCCAGAAGGACCGAAAACAGCGCCGGCCGGCCGAGCTGGCGCTGCGGCTGGAGGGCGTCCACGACCCGCTCGAAAGGCACGTCCTGGTGCTCGAAGGCGGCCAGTACGGCCCGCTTCGTGGTGGCGAGGAATTCCCGAAACGCCAGCTCCGGCAGCGGCCGACCGCGTAGCGCCACCGTGTTGACGAAGAAGCCCACCATGTCCTCGGTTTCGCGCCGCGACCGCCCGGCGACGACGGTGCCGACGGTGACGTCGTCGGCACCGGTGAGCCGCATCAAGAAGGCGTCGAGACCGGCGACCAGCAGATGGAAGAGCGAGACGCGCTCCCGCCGGGCCAACTCCAGCAAACGGGTGGACGTCGAGCCATCGAGCCGGAACGGAACGACCCCGGCCTGATAGCTGCGGGTTCCCGGCCGGTCCGCTGGGAGCTCGAGCGGCGGCTGGTCCGCCAGCTCCCGGCTCCAGAAGTCCAACTGCGCTGCCAGCTCCCCAGCACCGAAAGCGGTCCGCTGCCAGACGGTGAAGTCCGGATACCCAAGCGTGGCCGGCGGCAGCGCTGGCGCCGCGCCCAGCGCAGCCCGGTAGAGCACTCCGAGATCCCGTACCAGCAGGCCCATGGACCAACCGTCCGAGACGATGTGGTGCATGGCGAGCACGATCACGTGCTCCGCCGGAGCCACCACGAACACCGCGGCGCGGAAGAGCGGCCCGCGCTCAAGGTCGAAGGGTGAGCGCACGAACGCCTGGACGGCCGACCGGAGGCCCTCCTCGCCTTCGACCGGGGAGCGCTCGAGCCGGAACGCTGCCGGGGCCGCAATCCGCTGGCGCGGGCCGTCGGGAGTGTCTTCGAAGGTCGTGCGCAGGCCCGGGTGGCGCGCCACGAGACCGCCGAGGGCGCGCTCGAGGGCGGCCCAGTCGAGCTCACCGCGCAGCCGCACGGCGCTCGCCAAGTGGTGCAACGACGTGCCGGTGACGAGGCGCGACAGGAACCACAGTCGTTCCTGGGCGAAGGACAGCGGCAGATCGGCCAGCTGCGCCGCGGTCGCCGGCACGATCGGCCGGCGCCGCCGCGGCGGCTCGTAGCCCAACCGTTCAGCCATCGCCCAGGTGACGTCGCCCAGGAAGTCCTCGGGGTAGGCCTCACGCCAGCGGTCCGCAACCCCGCGATCGATGCCTTGGTGCTCGTGGAACTTGACGTCGCCGAGCATCTTGGCGAGCGGGTGGATGCCGTCGGTCATGCGCCGCTCGCGCTCCTTGTAGGGCTCGAGCATCTCGGGGTCGAACTCGAGGCCTAGGAACGCCGAGAGGCGCTCGAGTTCGGGTCGCGGGTCGGCCACCAAGTCCTCGAAGCGCACCACGGTGTGGCGTTCGGGTTCGATCGACGCCAGGTGGGCCAAGATGTTTTCCTGCGACACCAGCCAGACCAGCTCCGCCAGCTCCTTGCGGGTGAAGGGGTGGTCGTGGCGGAAGAAGGTCTGGTCGAGCCGGGCTTCCTCGAAGCTGCGGATCATCCCGTAGGGGTGGCGCAGCAAGTGAACGTACTTCGGGCGATCGAACAGTGCCTCGGCCCGGGCGAGGACCTGGGCATCGAGGGCGTAGGACGGGGTTTTGTCGACCAGCAGCCGGCCGCCGAGGCGCCCCTGGAGCCAGCCGTAGGCCTCGGCGACGGTGGCGCCGCGGCCTTCGAGCTCGGCCAGCCGGGCCTCGGCGGTGGCCGCGTCGCAGCCGTCGCTCGCCATGACCGCGCGTACCAGCCCCTCCAACCAGAAGGCGTACCGGCCCGAGAAGGCGGCGCGGCGCTCGGCCAGGGTGTCGAAGGACAGCAAATCGACCTCGGGCGGCGCAAAAATGCCCGGGTGACCGGCCAGCAGCACGCGCAAGAGCGTCGAGCCCGAACGCGGCGGCGACAGCAGGAACACCGCGGGTGGGTTACGGACCTGACCGGCGGGGGCGACGTAGGGCGGCAGCGGCGTGACGACCGCGCGTAACCGCATGGCGCGCTCGGGGGTGACGCGCGCGGCCTGCTCCTCCCCGGCGGCGACCACTGTGCCGAAGCGGGCGGCGACGCTGCGCGGATAGTGCTTGGTGAGGTACGTCGCGAGCTCGCGGAGATTCGCGGTGTCGAACAGCGCCGTGACGTAGACGTACTCGCCCAGGGCCTGTTCCAACCGGTTGACCAGGACGGCGCCCTTCAACGAGTCACCGCCCAGGTCGAAGAAGTTGTCGAGCACGCCCGCCCGTTCGACCCCCACGACCTCGGCCACCAGCTCCACCAGGAAGCGCTCGAGCTCAGTTTCCGGCGCCTGGTAGGCCCCGGCCAGCTCGGGCCGGGCGGCGTCCGGAGCCGGTAGAGCGCGGCGATCCACCTTGCCGCTCGCATTGCGCGGCAGCGCGGGCAAGGTCAGGAAGGCGGCGGGCACGAGGGCCTCGGGAAGGCGCTCGGCCAGGAAGGCGCGCAGGGCGGTGACGTTGGGCACGGCCTGGCCGGACTCCGCCACGAGGTACGCCACCAGGCGCTCGCCGCGAGCGGCCACGGCCGCTTCCGCCACGGCGGGATGGCGGCGCAGGTGCTCCTCGATCTCCCCGAGTTCGATGCGGAAGCCGCGGATCTTGACCTGCTCGTCGAGCCGGCCCAGGAACTCGAGAGTGCCGTCGGCCGCGACGCGGACCCGGTCTCCCGTGCGGTAGGCGCGGGCCCCGGAGATCTCGGAGTCGGCATCCGGCACGAAGCGCTCGGCGGTCAAGCCGGGACGCCCGAGGTAACCGCGCGCCATCCCGTCCCCCGCGATCAGCAGCTCCCCGGCCACCCCGATCGGCACCCGGCGGAGCCCGGCATCGACGACCGCCAGGCGCGCCGCTGGCAGGGGCCGGCCGAGCGGTACGGCGGAACGCCGGGCCAGCTCGTCCGCTGCCGGCAGGCGGGTGCCGGCGGCGATGATGGTGGTCTCCGTGGGGCCGTAGAGATTGAACGCCGCGAGGCCCGCGGGAGCCGCCCGGAGCAACGTCGCGAACTGATTCGGCGAGGCCGCCTCGGCGCCGGTGACGAGAATCCGCAGCGTCGCCGGCAGCGTGACCGTGCCCGCCGCCACGTCCTCCGCGATCTGGTGCCACAGGCTCGCCGGCAGGTTCATCTTGGTGACCCCGTGGCGGGCGGCGAAGGCGAGCAGGTCGGAGGGCTTCTTGACCGCCGCCGAGGGGGCGAGCACGAGGGTGGCCCCGGCCCCGAGGGTCACGAAGATCTCCTCGACCGCCATGTCGAAGGCCACCGAGACGAATTGGAGTTGGCGGTCCCCGGGGGCGAACGTGAACAGCTCGACCATCATGGCCAGGCGCTCCGCCAACGCACCGTGGGGCACGGCCACGGCCTTGGGTTTGCCCGTCGAACCCGAGGTGTAGATCAGATAAGCCAGGGAATCGGGCTCCGGAGTCGCCATCGCGAGCGCGTGTCCGTCGCCGTCCGGCAGCCCGAGCGCCCCCGGGAACCGTCGAGCCTGGGTCGCGCTCGCGACGACCGCCAGCGGTACCGCATCCGCCAAAAGCTCGGCCAAACGCTCGTCGGGATGGGCGATTTCGAGCGGCAGATAGGCGGCGCCCGAACGCAGCACGCCGAGGAGCGCGACGACTTGCTCGATCCCGCGTTCGAAGGCCACGGCGACCACCGTCTCCGGGCCGGCTCCGCGCTCCTGCAAGACGGCCGCAAGGGCATCCGCGCGGGCGAGCAGCTCGCGATAGGTGAAGGGCCGGCCCTCGGGGTCGACCACCGCCACGGCGTCGGGCGTGGCCACCGCCCAGGCGGCCACGAGCTCGGTGACCGTGACCGGCCGGAAGTCGCGCGCCGTGTCGTTCCACTCGTGGCGCAGTTGGTGCTCCTCCGCAACGGACAGCCACGGCAACGCCGCCACGGGGCGCTCCGGGTGGGCCAGGGCGGCGGCCAGGAAGCGGCCGAGGCTGGCCGCCCAACGCGCGGTGGTGGTGGCCTCGAACAACTCCGTCTTCGAACCCAGGAAGCCGGAAAAGCCGTCCGTCGTCTCGGACAGGGCCAGGGTCAGGTCGAACTTGGTGGTCGAGCCGGCGGGCAGGAGCGTGCGCAGAGTCAGGCCGCCCGGCTCTGCGGCCGCGGCCTCCACGCTCGGCGCGGCGGCGTTCTGGAGCACCAGCATGACCTGGAAGATCGGCGAATGGCTGCGGCTGCGGGCCGGCGCCAGCTCGGCCACGAGCTTTTCGAAGGGCAAGTCCTGGTGGTCGTAAGCCCCGAGGGTGACCTGGCGAACGCGGGCGAGCAGATCCCCGAAGCTCGGGGCCCCCGACAGGTCCACCGGCAGCGCCAGGGTGTTGACGAAGAAACCCACCAGCCCCTCGATTTCGGGCTGATTGCGGTTGGCCACGGGGGCGCCCACGACCACCCGATCCACGCCCGCGAGCCGCCCGAGGAAGGCGCCCCAGACTGCCAGCAGAGCCATGAACGGCGTCGTGCCGGTGGCCGCGAGCAACTCCGAAAGTCGCCCCTGCCACGGGCCCGTGAGCTGCACCGGCTGGCGCCGTCCTTGGGCGCCCGCCACCGGCGGCCGTGGGTGGTCGAGGGGTAAGTCCAGTACCGGCGGCGCGCCGACCAGCACCTGGCGCCAGTAGCCGAGCTGGCGATCGAGCTCGTCACCGGTGAGCCAGGTCCGTTGCCAACGAGCGAAGTCGACGTACTGCACCGGCAGCGGCGGCAAGGGCGTGGAAGACCGGTAGCCGTGGACCACCTCGCGTAGCAGTACCTGGGTCGACCAGCCATCGGAAACCAGGTGGTGGACGGTCAGCAGGAACACGTGGTCGTCGGCTCCGAGAGCCAGCAGCCGCGCCCGCAGCAACGGGCCGGCCGACAAATCGAAGGGTTCGTCCGCCTCGGTGGCCGCGTACTTCGCGACGGCGGCTTCGAGGTCCCCGGTGAAGCCGAGTAGGGAGTCGTCGCGCCGGACCGGCACTGCCAGCGCCGTGGCGATCCGCTGCTCCGGCGCGCCCGTCGGGCCGGTGTGAAACGTGGTGCGCAGACTCTCGTGGCGCGCCACTACCTCGCCGAGAGCGCGTTCGAGGCGCGCGGGCTCGAGAACACCGCCGAGGCGCACGGCCACCGAGAGGTTGTAAGTCCCACGCCCACCGTCGAGCTGCTCCAGGAACCACAAGCGCTCCTGGGCGAAGGACAACGGCAGCTCGCCTTCACGTGGGGTCGCCACCAACGGCGGCCGGTCGCCGGCTCCCCGCTCGGCCGCCACGAGCCGGTCGATCTCGCGCGCCAGGCCCGCCACGGTGGGCTCTTCGAACAAAGCCCGCAGGGGCAGCTCGACACCGAACGCGGCGCGCACCCGGGACACCACGCGAGTGGCGAGCAGGGAATGCCCGCCAAGAGCGAAGAAGTCCCCGTGGCGCCCCACGGCGTCCAAGCCCAGCACTTCGGACCAAATCGCCGCCAGGCGTTGCTCGGTGGCGCCCACGGGCGGCTCGTCTGCGGCCGCCGGCCCGACTCCCGGCGCCGGCAGGGCACGCCGGTCGACCTTGCCCGAGGGCGTCAGCGGCAATTGTTCGAGCCACTGGTAGGAGCTCGGCACCATGTGGGGCGGCAAGGACGTGCCGAGCAGCGAACGCAGGTCCCCCTCCGTCGGCCCGTGGCCGTTCGTCGCGACGAGGTACGCCGCAAGGGTTTTGGCGTTGCCCTCGCCCCAATCGACCACGGCAGCTTCGCGCACGGCTTCGTGACGGAGCAGAGCGGCTTCGATCTCGCCCAGCTCGACGCGGAAGCCGCGGATCTTCACCTGGTTGTCGATACGGCCCACGAACTCGAGGGCGCCATCGGGACGGTAGCGGGCCAGGTCGCCGGTTTTGTACAGGCGCGCGCCCGGCCGGCCGGAGAACTCATCGGGCACGAAGACCTCGGCCGTCTTGCCCGGCCGTCGCAGGTAGCCCCGCGCCACCGGCGGACCGCCGACGTGAAGCTCCCCCGGCACCCCCACGGGCACCGGCCGGCCCGCCCGGTCCAGCAGGTGGATCTCCGCCTTGGCCGTCGGCCGCCCGATCGGCAACACCCGCTCGGCGGGCTGGGCCCGGCAAGTCCACGAGGTCACGGAGATGGTGGCCTCTGTGGGGCCGTAGCGGTTGAAGAGGGCGGGGAAAGAAGAAGAAAGGACACCAAGGACACCAGGGACGAAAACGACCTCGGAAGGAGCGTCCCCGTCATTTTTGTCGTTCTCGTCGTTGGTGTCGTTGGTGTCCTTGGTGTCCTTCCCGAAAAACCTCCCCACCAGCTCCACCGGCACCACCTCCCCACCGGTGACCACGCTCTTCAAGCTCGGCAACTCCCGCAAGCGCCCGGCCGCGAGCAGCTCGCCCAACAACGTCGGCGGGAAGCTGGTGTGGGTGACCTCGGCCTCCGCGATCCGGCGCAGCAGGTACTCCGGATCCGCCGCGCCGCCGGGTTTGGCCAGCACCGTCCGGCCGCCAGCCAGAAGCGGCGCGAAGATCTCGAGCAGCGAGACATCGAAGCTCGCGGTGGTCTTCTGCAGAAACACCGAATCGGCATCGACGTCGTTTTCGAGGGCGAAGAGCAGGCGGTTGATGAGGGCGCTGTGGCTCACCACGACGCCTTTCGGCACCCCGGTCGACCCCGAGGTGTAGATCACGTAGGCCGGGTGCCCCGGTTCGAGGCCCACCGGCGGTAGCGGCTCGGTGGACGGGGTTGCCACCGCCAGATCCGCGGCCGTCAGCACCAGGGCGGCACCCGAGTCTGCAATCAAGAAGCGTCGACGTTCCTCCGGCAACTCGGGGTCGATCGGCAGGTAAGCCGCGCCGGCCTCGAGAATGCCGAGCAAACCGGCCACGAGGGCCGGGGAACGCTCGATCGCGATGGCTACGATCGTCTCCGGCCCGACGCCGCGGGTGACCAGCTGCCGGGCCACCGCACCGGCCCACGTGGCCAGCTCACCGTAGCTCACCGTGCCGTCGTCGGTGACCAGGGCCACCCGGTCCGGATGGGCCGCCGCCCGGCGCCGGAAGAGCTCGGGGAGAAGCGCGCCGGACTCCGGATACTCGACCCGCGGGTCGTTCCACTCCCGGGCCACGGCGTGCTGCTCGGCGCGGGTGAGGAGCGGCCAGGCGGCGAGCGGCAACTTCGGCTCCGTCGTGACGGCGGCCAAGACGGTGGCCAGGCGCTCACCCAGCCGGAGCACCGTCGTGGGGTCGAACAGATCGCTGGCGAAGGCCCAGTGACCGCCGAACGAGCCGCTTCCGGAGTCGACCACGGCGAGGGTCAAGTCGAACTTCGAAACCCGGATCGGCTGGCGTTGGGGGCCGATCGCCAAGTCCCCGAGATCGATACCCTCCCCGCGGCCGGTCTCCAGCGACAACATGGCCTGGAACAGCGGCGAATGGGCCAGGCTGCGGGCGGGGGCGAGCTCTTCGACCACCTTCTCGAAGGGCACGTCCTCGTGGGCGTAGGCGGCGAGGGTGGCGTTCTTGGCGCGCGTCAGCAGCTCCGCGAAGCTCGGCGCGCCGCCGAGATCGGCCCGCAGGATCAGGGTGTTGACGAAGAACCCCACGAGGTTCTCGGTCTCGAGCCGCCGGCGACCTGCCGAGGGCGAGCCCACGAGCAGGTCGGTGATCCCCGCATGGCGCCCGAGCAGGCCTGAAAACGCGGCGAGGACGACCATAAACGGCGTCGCGCCGGACTTCGCGGCGAGCGCCCGGACGGCCTCCGACGTCGCCTCCGGGAGCCGGAAGGGCACCGCCCGGCCGCGGTAGGTCATCACCGGCGGGCGCGGCCGGTCCGTGGGCAGCGGCAGGAAGGTGGGTGCCCCGGCCAGGGCCTCGCGCCAGAACCGCAGCTGAGCCTCGAGATCGAGGTGAGTGCGCTGCCAGGCGGCGAAGTCCGCCGGTTGAATCGCCAGCGCGGGCAGGGTCGCCCCTTGGTAGAGGGCCGCCAGGTCGGCCAGGAACACGCCCGTCGACCAGCCGTCGGAAACGATGTGGTGGGCCGTCCACAGGGCTGCGTGGGAGCGCTCCGCCAGCCGCAGCAGGACGAAGCGGGCGAGCGGGCCGCGTTCGAGATCGAAGCCGCGGGCGGCCTCGCGCCCGGCGATCTCCGCCGCCGCTAGGTCGCGCTCGGCGGGCGCCAAGTCGCTCAAGTCGATGACGGACAGCTCTGGTACGACCGTCTCCGCCACCACCTGCACGGGTGCACCGTCGGCGCCTTCCGCGAAGCTCGTGCGTAGCGCCTCGTGGCGCGCGAAGACGCCCGCGAGGGCCTGGGACAGCCGCTCGCGATCGAGCGCGCCCTCGAGGCGCAGGGCGAAGGGCACGTTGTAGGTAGCGCTGCCGGGCTCGAGACGGTCCAGGAACCACAGGCGTTCCTGACCGAAGGACAGCGGCAGCGGGCCGCCTCGGGGCAAGCGTCGAATCGGCGTCGCCGCGGCCGCGGCCTCCTCCCCGCGCTGGAGCGCCGCCACGGCGCGGGCGGTTTCCTCGACCGTCGCGGCCTCGAACAAAGCCCGCAGGGGCAACGTCACCCCCAGCCGCTGCTTCAGGCGGGAGAGCACTTTGGTCGCCAAGAGCGAATGGCCGCCGAGGGCGAAGAAGTCGTCGTGACGGCTCGTCACCGGCACGCCCAGCACCTCGCTCCACACCGCGGCCACGGTCTCTTCGATGGCGCCGCGCGGGGCTTCGCGCACGCCGTCGCCGGCCGGAGCGAGATCGGGCGCCGGCAGGGCGGCACGGTCGAGTTTGCCGTTGACGGTCAGGGGCAAAGCCGGCAACTCGACGATCGCCGCCGGCACCATGTAGTCGTTCAACCGGGAACCGGCATGGGCCTTGAGCTCGGCGGCCGACACGGTGGCCCCGGGGGCCGCTACGACGTAGGCCACGAGTCGGCGGTCCCCGCCGTCCTCGCGCACCACGACGGCGGCCTGGGAGACCGCCGGATGGGCGAGCAACGCGGCCTCGATTTCGCCGAGCTCGATGCGGAAGCCGCGGATCTTGACCTGGTGGTCGATGCGCCCGAGGAACTCGAGCTCACCGCCTTCGTCGAAAGGCCGGCGGCGCGCCAAGTCGCCGCTTCGGTACAGCCGCGCTCCCGGCGGCCCGAACGGGCTCGGCACGAAGCGCTCGGCGGTCAGCCCCGGTCGACCGAGATAACCGCGGGCGAGCCCGGCCCCGCCGACGTGGATCTCCCCGGCGACGCCCACGGGCACGGGGCGGCCGAGGCGGTCGAGCAGGAAGATCTCGAGGTCCGGGATCGGCACCCCGACCGGTGAGGCCCCGGCCACCGCGGCATCCGCCGGTTGCAGCGGCCGGTAGGTGACGTGCACCGTGGTCTCGGTGATGCCGTACATGTTGACCAGCGTGGCCGACTCGCCGTGGCGCTCGTACCACGGGGCCAGTGCCGTGGGTTCGAGCGCCTCACCGCCGAAGATCACCGAACGCAGCCGCGCGAGATCGCTCGCCGGCCGCTCGAGATCCGCCGCCACCAGCTGGCGAAACGCCGAGGGGGTCTGGTTGAGCACCGTGACGCCCTCACGAGCGAGCAGCTCGTGGAAGCTCTCCGGCGCGCGCGAGACCCAGTAGGGCACCACCACCAGCCGTCCGCCGTAGAGGAGCGCGCCCCACATTTCCCAGACCGAGAAGTCGAAGGCGTAGGAGTGGAAGAGCGTCCAAACGTCCTTCGGAGCGAAGTCGAACCACTCCGCCGTGGCATCGAACAGGCGCAGGACGTTCCGTTGGGTCAGCAACGAGCCCTTGGGCAAACCGGTCGACCCCGAGGTGTAGATGACGTAGGCCAGGTGGTCAGCGGCGAGCTCATTCGCGAGCGGCGGCGGATCGTCGTCGCCGCTCGAGTCGAGCATCACGAGGGCGCCGCCGGGAACGCCGAGGCGGCCTTCGAGGCCCGGCTGGACGAGGATCGCCGCGGCCCCCGAATCGGCGATCTGGAACGCCAGCCGTTCGGGCGGCGAAGCGGGATCGAGAGGCACGTAAGCGCCGCCGGCCTGGACGATCGCCACGAGGCCCGCCACGAGCTCGAGCGAACGTTCGGCGACGAGGCCCACCCGCACGTCCGGGCCCACCCCGAGCGCCCGCAGGCGGTGGGCGAGGCGCCGGGCTCGGCGATCGAGCTCGGTGTAGGTCCACGTCTCGCCTTCGAAGCTCACCGCGGGTGCCGCGGGCCGGGCGGCCACCTGGTTTGCGAAGCGGCTCGCGAGCGTGTCCTCGCCAGGGAACTCCGCCCGCCGCGCCCCGGCGGCCAGCACGGTGCGCTCCTCGGCCGCCGACAGGAGCGGCCAGTCGGCCAGACGCCCCGCGGCTGCGACCATGGCGGGCAGCGTCGTCAGGAGCGTCTCGAGGTGGCCGAGCAGACGGCGGACCGTGGCCTCGTCGAAGCGCGCGCGCTCGAAGCCCACCCGGAAGACGATCCGCGTGCCGGGCATGGCCACGATCGTCAGCGGGTAGTTCGTGCGTTGCCAGGCTCCGCCCTCTTTCATCTGGGCGGAGTCGTCGGATTCCTTGGCGCCGACGTTCTCGAACACCAAAATGCTCTCGAACAACGGCTGGGAGCGCGGCACCCCCGACCACCCGAGCACCTCGACCAACGGGCTGCCCTCGAAACGCCGCAGCTCGACCTGCTCGCGCTGGAGCCGCTCGAGCCACGTCAGCAGGGACTCCCGCGGCTCGAGGTCGACGCGCACGGGCAGGGTGTTGATGAAGCAGCCGAGCATGGCCTCGGAACCCCGGAGGGCCGGCGGTCGGCCGGACAGCGTCTGGCCGAAGACCACCTCGTCTTGGCCCGACAGACGCCCGAGGAGCGCCGCCCAGGCCCCGACGATGAGCGTATTGAGGGTCAGGCGACGGCTCCGGGCGAGGGTCGCGAGGGCCGTCGAAGCCGCTTCCGGAACCCAGTGGAAGGTGAAGGCGTACCCCTCGTCGACGCCGCTCGGCGGCCGATCGACCCCCAGGGGCGTGGGGCGGCTGACGGCCCCGAGGCGCTGGCGCCAATAGAGCTCCACCTCGGCGAGATCCTGTTTGCGCAGGAAGGCGACATAGTCCTTGTAGGGCCGGCGCTCCGGCAACCGGGGCACCTGGCCGCGGTAGGCGGCCTTGACCCGCGTATCGAGCTCGACCAGGAGGGCGCTTGCGGACCAGCCGTCGAGAATCAGGTGGTGATACGTCCAGATCTGGTGAACCCGGGTCGGGCTGAGGCGCAGGAGGAGGAACCGAAACAGCGGCGGCTGCTCGAGGTCGAACCCCCGGCGCCGCTCGTCCTGCTGTCGCTCGCGGATGATCCGCGCCTGCTCGTCGGCCGTCGAGTCTTCGAGGCTCACCATCTCGTACTGGAAGGTCACGCGCTTGTGGACGACTTGCAGCGGCTCGTCGAGGTCCTGCCAGAGAAACGAGGTGCGCAGGACCGGGTGGGCCGCCAGCAGCTCGTTCCACGCCGCGATCCAGAGCTCGAGTACCTCGGGGGTCGACTCGTTTAGGGCATAGGAAAACTGTTCGACGTAAACGGCCGAGCCCGCGGCTTCGAGAGTATGAAAGAGCACGCCCTGCTGAATCGGGGTGAGCCGGTACAGATCCTCGATATTCTCGCGATTCACGATGAGCCTCGCTACGAGCGGGAAGGCGACGCCTGCCCGCTGGGACAACAGGGGCCGCCGTCGCCGCGACCCGATCTGGAGGGCACCCCTCCCGCACTTTCGACATTCCTCTTGGTGCGGCCCGTCCGTGGCGGAGGGACGTTCCACGGCCCGGAGCAACCTCGGGCCCGCTTCGCCGTATCCGGTGGCCATGACGACATCGCCACCCTCCGGGCGCCCCCTGCGCCTCGTGCTGCTCGGACTGCTCTACGTCACCCAGGCCCTGCCCTTGGGGTTCTTCGTCGTCGCGCTGCCGGCGATCCTGCGCTCCCGCGGGGCCTCCCTCGAGCAGGTCGGAGCCCTCGGCATCCTGGCCTTGCCCTTCCTGCTGAAGTTCCTCTGGGCGCCGCTGGTCGATCGTTTCGGCGCGAGCTCCGGTCACTACCGCTCGTGGTTGCTCTGGCTGCAAACGGCGGCGATCGTCACCGTGCTCGGAATCGCCGGCTTCGACCCCTTGCTCGACAGCGCCGCGCTGCTCGGGCTCGGTGCCCTCTTCATGGTGCTCGCGGCGACCCAGGACGTGGCCACCGACGGCCTCGCGGTGCGCCTGCTGTGGCACGAGGACCGGGCCTTGGGGAACGGCATCCAAGTGGGTGGCTACTACCTCGGGCAGATTCTCGGCGGCGGCGGCGTGCTGGTACTGGTCGATCGCTTCGGTTGGAGCGCGGCCCTGGCGGTCCTGGCCGCGTGGCTCGCCTTGCCGCTGCCGCTGGTCGCGCGCCTGCGCGAACCCGCCTCGCTCGCGCCCGGTGCCCGCGGCGCGATCGGCCCGCGAGCGCTGGCGGCGTTTTTCCGCCGACCCGGGATCGGCGCCTGGGTGTTGGTCCTCATCTCCTGGCGTCTGGCCGAGACGATGGTGCAGTGGATGGTCAATCCTCTGCTCGTCGATCGCGGCTTCTCGCTCGAGCACATCGGACTGCTGCTGGGCGTGCTCGGCTCCGTGGGGGCGCTCACCGGCGCCTTGTTGGGGGGCCGCGTGGTCCGCGTCTGGGGTCGGCACCGGAGCCTGGTCACGACCGGCGCCCTGCTGGTCCCGGCGCTCGCCGCCTACCTGCTGCCGGCCCTCGGGATCGGCGGGGTGGGTACCCTCGCGGCGGTCGTGGTGGTCAGCTCCCTCGTCGGCGGCGCCGCCACCGCGGCCCTCTACACCGCTGCCATGGACGCCGCGGCTGACGATACCGCGGGCACCGACTTCACCATTCAGCACAGCCTGGCCGCGGTCGGCCCCATGGCCGCCGCGGGCTTGAGTGGGGTTTCGGCGGCCGCTCTCGGTTACGCCGGTCACTTCGCCCTCGCGGCGGGCCTCCAGTTGGTGATCGTGCTGGGGGTGGTGAGCTCCCTCGCGCTGCGCCGGGGCCTCGGGGAACGCGAGCGAACCCGCGAGCTGCCGGTGGCGGAGCTGGCCGTCTCCTGAGGATCTGTCCCGGTCTGCCGCGCCCTCGGCACCCGAGAACCACACGTCCGAATCCTCGGGCCAGCCTTGGGGAGAGCGTTGCTCATGTTGTCGATCTCGGATGAATTCCAGTTTCGGTGGGATGCCGCCGGCCGCCGGCTCGAGGCCGTGCCCTTCGACTCGCGGCAGCCGCCGCGCCCGCTTTCGGATCTCGATTTCGCGCTCTTCGACGGCCTGCTCCAGGGCCACCAGGACTCGCGCCGCGCACTCGTGACGCACCTCGCGAACCCGGCCGCGGAGGCCGCTCTGGCCGCACTGGTCGCCGAGGGCTTGATCCTCGAGCCCGAGCACGCCGGGGTCAAGGACGCGTACTACATGCCCATGCTCTACTTCCACATGTTCGTCGATCCGCTCAAGACGGCGGCGTACCTGCGGGCCTTGGAGCAGACGGTGAAGCCGGGCATGCGGGTGCTCGACGTCGGCGCCGGGCTGGGCATTTTCTCGGTGGCGGCGGCGCGGCTCGGCGCCGAGCGGGTGTTCGCCGTCGAAGCGCGGCCGATCCTCTCGACCGCCCGCGCTCTCGCGGCGGAAAACGGCGTGGCGGACCGCATCGACTTCATCCGCGGCAATTTGTTCGACCCGGAGGTCGCCGCGCGCATCGGCGAGGTGGATCTCGTCGTCAGCGAGTTCATCGGCGACGAGATCTTCGACGAAGACATCCTGCAGAAGACGCTCGCGATCCGTCGTCACTTCGTGCGTGATCCCGGGCGCACCCGGCTGCTGCCCCGGAGCCTCGACGCCTTCGCGGTGCCCTTCGAGTGTGACCTCGCGGTCAACCGCTACGCCAACCGGCTCGACCGTGTGCGCGCCTCGGGCGTCAGCTACGGGCTGGCGGTCGAGTCGGTGGTCGATCTCACCCGGCGCGAAGGACTGCGTTCGGACTACTCGGACCGCCTCTACACCGGCAGCTTCTCGGAGATCCCCGCCGAGGCCTTCCGCTTCCTCGGGGAGCCGCGACTCGTGCACCATGCCGACCTCGAGCGGGCCGACTATGCGATCTGGCAGGAGCACCTCGAGCTGCCCCTCGAACGGTCCGGCCGGCTGGACGGTGTCCTGCTCTACTTCGTCTCCCAGCTGACCGCAGAGGTGACCCTGTCCTCGGCCCCCTGGTTGCCCCGAACCCACTGGCCCCAGGTGGTTTACCTGCGCGACGGCGAACGCACGGTGAGCCCCGGGGAGAGCGCCCGCCTAGCGATCGCCTACACCGGGGGCCGCGGCTTCACTCTGCACCTGGACTGAAAGCGAAAAACTCTCTGGAATTGTCTCGCCCGGGGGCTCGGACGAAACTAATGCCATAGAGTCTTGCAAAATTGTGCGGAGGGCGAATGCGCCACCTGACCACCGAGAGCCTTCGTGCGCTCCTCGCGGACGATCCGGCGGCTTGGGCCGAGTACCGGAAGGCTGCCGAAGATTCGGCCGGCCGCCCTTGTCCCGAGTGCGAATCCCTGTTGTCGGACTTGGTGTCTCGTAGGGACGAGACCCTCGCGGCCGATCACTGGTTCGAGCGCGCCACTCGCCATGCTCTCGAGGTCACCCATCTCGAACCTTCCGCCGCCGGGCAGGTTCGCGAATTGCTCGCCGTGCCGGGCCACGCCGAGCGCTTGGCGCTGGTGCGCCGGCACCCCGGCCGTTTCGGCAATCCGTTCCTGGTCACCCGTCTGATCACCACCGCCCAGAGTGCCCTGCGCACCGACCCGCGGCAAACCGCGCGCCTCGCCGAGTTGGCGGTCGCGGCGGCCCGCGAGTTGCCGCGCAGCCTGGGCGAGGTATTGCCGCTCGAACTCGAACTCGAGGCTCGGGCCGTCGAAGCCAACGCCCTACGCGCCGCGGGCGACTTGGTCGCCGCCGATCGGCGCCTGTGCCAGGTGCTCGGACAACTGCCCGAAATCGCCGACCCGCTGCTCGAGCTCGACGTGTTGTCCTACGCCGTCTCCTTGCGGAAGGACCAGCGCCGCTTCGTCGAAGCCGAGGTCTTCGTCGATCAGGCGCTCGATCTCGCGGAGGAGCTCGAGGACTCCGAGCAGCAGGCGCGATTGTTCATCATGAAAGCCGACCTGCAGTACTACTCGTACCGGCTCCACCTGGCCGTCACCTCGGTCCAAACGGCCCTGCAGCTGCGGGCCGACAGCAACAACTCTTGGCTCCTGCAGTGCGCCCACCACAACCTCGCTTCCTATCTCGTCGAGGGCGGGCTTTACCGGGAGGCCCAGAGCCATCTCCAGGCCCATCGCGCCTGCCTCCGGGGCGGTCAAGACCCGTACAGCCAACTGCGTCTGCGGTGGCTCGAGGGTTTGATCGCCGAGGGCCTCGGCGATGCCCTGGCGGCCGAGGGGGGCTTCCGGCTCGTCCAGCAGGCCTTCTTGAGCAAGGGGATGACCTACGACGCCGCCATCGTGACCCTCGATTTGGCGGCGTTACTGCTCGAGTCCGGCCGCACCGGAGAGGTGGTGGAGCTGGCCAGCGCGGCGCTGGCGGCCTTTCAGGCCGTCGAGGTGGAACGGGAGTCGCTGGGGGCTTTGTCCCTACTCCGCTCCGCCGCTCAGGCGGGCCAGGCCTCGGCGAGCTTGGCCCGGCTCTGGGCCCGGCAGCTCAGGCGAGGTGACCCCTCTGGCCTGCAAGCGCCCCTCGGTTGATACTCTCGCCGCGGAGTGGCCTCCGCGGCGTGCTTCGTTTTCCCGCACAACAAGGGGGCGACGAGTATCGCCATGGCGGCGGCCCACGTTCTCCCCCATGGAGAAAGTCCCATGTCGAGCACGCTTCGTCGCCTCGCTCCCGCCGCTCTGTCCCTGATGCTCGTGGTCTCCGCGTCTTCCGCCACGGCCGAAACCAAACCTCGCCCGACTCGGGCACCGGAAGTTCGTTGGTTGCTGCCGGAGTTTCTGGCCGATCCCCTTGCGACGCTGGTCGGTTGGTGGGCCGCCATCACGCTGGACGAGACCCCGCCCGTCGAGGACGCCGCCCGGTTCGGACTGTCGGATCTCGAGCGCGGTGTGACCCTCGACCCGAACGGCTAGGACCCGTCCGCTCCGCGCACGAACCGGACGGCCGCCTCGAGCACTTCGTCGCGGCCGGCCGCGACGCCCTCTCGAGTCGGCCGGATGGCCTCCTCGGGCTGCACGCCGTTGCCCTGCAGCGGTGTGCCGTCGGGCTTGAGCACGGACTGACCGGTGAAAGTCAGTCGGAAGCCGCCGGGTAAATCCGTGCGGTTGATCGTGCCGTTGCCGCCGGCGGACGGACTGCCGACGAGCCGACCGAGCCGTTGGTGTTCGGCGATCGTCACAAGCGTTTCGGTGTAACCCACCGCCCGCTCGTCGACGAGGAAGGCCACCCGGGCGCGGAAACGGGGGGCACGCGGGCCGATCGTCCACACCGTGCGCAGGCGGTGGACCTCCTGCTGGTCGGGCAACCAGGTCACCGGGACTTCCCAGATCCCGCTCGGAGCTTCTTTGTCGAGCAGATGGGAGAGCACCTCGGTGCCGACCACGGCGTCCCCGCGCAAGTCGAACACCAGCCCGCGAGCGGCGGCCAAACGAGCCGCGGCGGCTTCGAGACCGGGTTTGTCGAGGCGCGTCAGGTCGGCGTA
>JANRLG010000036.1:0-4886 GCA_033762835.1 Thermoanaerobaculia bacterium | reverse complement strand
CGCCCTCGAACCCCCGACCGGGAGAGGGGGAGGAAGAGGGCGTCATCGAAGAATCGGCCGACACGGAGGTCAGCCGCGACTCGGTGAAGTCGGTGGTCGAGGTCGCCGTAGGGGCGGCCCCCCGTGGCCGCCCCTCTTGGGCGGGGGAGGAGAGGGGGCCGGGGGGTGAGGTCTCCCTCACCTACGCCCAACTCGACGCCCGCTCCAACCAGCTCGCCCACCGCCTGCGTCACCTCGGCGTGGGGCAGGAAACCCTGGTGGCGATCGTCATCGAGCGCTCGGTCGAACTTTCGGTGGCCCTCCTGGGCATCCTGAAATCGGGCGGCGCTTACTTGCCGATCGACCCGTCCTGGCCCTCGGAACGCATCGCCTACATGCTCGACGACGCCCAGGTGCCAGTGCTCCTGACTCTGGGCCGCCTGCGCGCGAACCTGCCGGAAACCTCGGCGGTGGTGCTCGAACTCGACGACCCGGCGACCCTGGCGGGGGAGCCCGAATCACCGGTCGTTCCGGCGGCCGACGATCCGAGCGCCCTGGCTTACGTCATCTACACCTCGGGCTCCACCGGCCGGCCGAAAGGCACGCTGAACAGCCATCGCGGGATCCTCAACCGCCTGCTGTGGATGGCCCCAGCGATGGGACTGTCTGCCGACGATCGGTTTCTGCAGAAGACGCCGGTGAGCTTCGACGTCTCGGTCTGGGAGCTGTTCGTGCCCCTGATCCTGGGTGCCCGGCTGGTCTACGCTGCGCCCGGGCGGCACGGAGACCCGGATTACCTGGTGGAGTGGATCGAGCAGCAGAAGGTCACCGTCTGCCACTTCGTGCCCTCCATGCTGCAGGCCTTCGTGGCGGCGGCCGGGATCGAGCGCTGCACGAGCCTGCGCCGCGTGGTGGCGAGCGGCGAGGCCCTGCCGCCGGATCTCGTGGCGCGCTGGTACGCGCGGCTCGACGTGCCGTTGTGGAACCTCTACGGCCCGACGGAAACCGCGGTCGAGGTCAGCTACCACGCGACTTCGGCGCGGACGGCGGGCGCGCCGGTGCCGATCGGGAGACCGCTGCCGAACACGCGGCTGGTCGTCATCGACGCCAGCTTCCGGCCGGTACCGCCGGGGGTGCCCGGCGAGCTGACCATCGGCGGCGTGCAAGTCGGCCGCGGGTATCGCAACCGCCCGGCCTTGACGGCGGCGATGTTCGTTCCGGATCCGTTCGGGGAAGAACCGGGCACCCGCATGTATCGCACCGGGGACCTGGCGCGGGCGCTGCCCAACGGCGAAATCGAGTACCTCGGGCGTATCGACCACCAGGTCAAGATTCGCGGTTTCCGCATCGAATTGGGTGAGATCGAAGCGGCTTTGGCCGAGCACCCTGACGTGCAGGCGGCGGTCGTGTTGGCGAAAGCGGGCCCGAGCGGGGATGCGCGGCTGGTGGGGTATGTGACGGTCGTCGCGGGTGGCGACATCGAAGAGGGCGGCCACGGGGGGCCGCCCCAACGGATCGATTCGGACGCGCCTGGTTCCATGACCACCGCCACCGTAGGGACGGTCCCCCGTGGCCGCCCTCCGGGTCCCTCCCTGCGTGACTTCCTCGCCACTTGCCTGCCCGAGTACATGATCCCGACGGCCTTCGTCACCCTCGAGGCCTTCCCGCTCACCCCGAGCGGCAAGGTCGATCGCAAGGCCTTGGCGACGCTCGAGGTCGAGCTGGGCTCGTCGGCGGAGTTCGTGGCTCCGCGGAGCGCGGCCGAGGCGCTGGTGGCGGAAATCTTCGCCGAGGTGCTCGGGGTCGAGCAGGTGTCCGCCGAGGACGACTTCTTCGGTTTGGGCGGCCATTCGCTGAAGGCGATCCAACTCGTCTCCCGCCTGCGGGCGGCCTGGGGCCTCGACTTGCCGTTGAAAGCCCTGTTCGAGACGCCCACCGTCGCCGGGCTCGCGGCCCGCCTCGGCTACGAACGGGGAGAGACGGCGGAAAGCCCGTTCCCGCACCTGGCCGGCGACGGGCCTTTCGAGCTGTCCTTCGCCCAGGGCCGCCTGTGGTTCCTGGATCGGCTCGAGCCCGGCGGGGTGCAGTACAACATCCCGACGGCCCTGCGCCTGCGTGGGCCGCTCGATCCCGACCGGCTGGCGCGCGCCCTGACGGCGGTCGTGGCGCGCCACGAAACTCTGCGCACCCGTTTCGTCGAGGGCGCCGCCGGGGAGCCGGAGGTGTGGATCACGCCAGTGCCCGAGGATTTGCTCGCCGTCGTGGACCTGACCGATCTGCCGGAGACCGAGCGTTTGCCCGAAGCCGGGCGGCGCGCGGCGGCGGAGGCTCGGCGTCCCTTCGACTTGACCAGCGGCCGGTTGATCCGGGCCTTGCTGCTGGTGCTCGGACCCGAGGACCACGGCTTCGTCGTCATTCAGCACCACATCGCCTCCGACGGCTGGTCTCTGGGCATCGCCATGGCGGACCTCGCGGCGTTCTACCGCGCCGAGGGCAGCGGCCAAGCGCCGGAGCTGGCGCCGCTACCGGTGCGTTACGTCGAGTTCGCCCGCTGGCAGCGCGACGAGCTCGCGGGCCACCTCGAGGAACGGCTGGCCTTCTGGCGCGAGGCCCTCGCCGGGGCGCCGCCGGTGCTCGGGTTGGCCACAGATCGGCCGCGGCCCCTCCAGCCGAGTGGGCGCGGGGGGCGCGTTTCCTTCACCTGGCCCGCGGCGACCCTCGCCGGGCTGCGGGCGCTCGCGGAGAACCGCGGGGCGACCCTGTTCATGGTCTTGCTCGCGGCCTGGCAGGCGCTTCTGGCGCGCCACGCCGGAGTGGATGACGTGGTCGTCGGCTCGCCGGTGGCGGGGCGATTGCGCAAAGAGGTGGAGCCGCTCGTCGGGTTCTTCGTCAACACGCTGGCCCTGCGGGCGCGGCCGGCGGAGGCCTCGCGCTTCGGCGAGCTCGTGACCCAGGTCAAGGACTCGGTCCTCGCCGCCTTCGCCCATCAGGATCTGCCGTTCGAGCGCCTGGTCGAAGAGCTGGCCCCCGACCGCGGCGGCGGTCACCCGCCGATCTTCCAGGTCGCCTTCGCTCTGCAAAACGCCCCCGTGCCGCCGAACTTCGCCGGGCTCGCCGCCGAGGCCCTGGAGTTCGCCGGCACCACCGCCAAGTTCGACCTGCTGCTGAACGTGCGCGAAACCGACCGCGGCCTCGTGGGCGGCCTCGAGTTCGACACCGATCTGTTCGACCGTACGACTGCCGAGCGGCTGGTGGCGCGCCTCGAGCGCTTCGTGGTCGCCGCCGTGGCGGCCCCCGAGCGCCGCCTGGGCGAGTTCGACTGGCTGTCGCCGGTGGAACGCCAACAGCTGCTCGAGTGGAATGCCACCGGGCAGACGGTGCCCGCGGCGACGGTGCACGGGTTGTTCGCGGCCCAGGCGCAGCGGACGCCGGATGCGGTGGCGGTTTCGGCCGCTTCTTCGATGAGGCCTTCTTTCCCCCCCCCCCCCGGGGGGGGTTTGGAGGGGGGGGGGGCGTGGGGGCCGGGGGGGGAGGTCTCCCTCACCTACGCCCAGCTCGACGCCCGCTCCAACCAACTCGCCCACCGCTTGCGCCGCCTCGGCGTGGGACGGGAAACCCTGGTGGCGATCGTCATCGAGCGCTCGGTCGAGCTTTCGGTGGCGCTCCTGGGCATCCTGAAATCCGGCGGCGCGTACTTGCCCATCGACCCGTCCTGGCCCTCGGAACGCATCGCCTACATGCTCGACGACGCCCAGGTGCCGGTGCTCTTGACCCTCGGCCGCCTGCGCGCGAACCTGCCGGAAACTGCGGCGGTGGTGCTCGAACTCGACGACCCGGCGACCCTGGCGGGGGAGCCCGAATCGCCGGTCGTTCCGGCGGCCGACGACCCGAACGCCCTGGCCTACGTCATCTACACCTCGGGCTCCACGGGCCGGCCGAAGGGCACGCTGAACAGCCATCGCGGGATCGTCAATCGCCTGCTGTGGATGGCCCCGGCGATGGGACTGTCTGCCGACGACCGGTTCCTCCAGAAAACTCCGGTGTCGTTCGACGTGTCGGTCTGGGAGCTGTTCGTGCCCCTGATCCTGGGCGCGCGGCTGGTCTACGCCGCGCCGGGGCGGCATGGCGACCCGGATTACCTGGTCGACTGGATCGAGCAGCAGCAAATCACCGTCTGCCACTTCGTGCCCTCCATGCTGCAAGTCTTCGTGGCGGCGGCGGGGATCGAGCGCTGCACTAGCCTGCGCCGGGTGGTGGCGAGCGGCGAGGCCCTGCCGCCGGATCTCGTGGCGCGTTGGTACGCCCGGCTCGACGTGCCGCTGTGGAATCTGTATGGCCCGACGGAAACCGCGGTCGAGGTGAGCTACCACGCGACCTCGGCCCGCACCGCCGGGGCGCCGGTGCCGATCGGGAGACCGTTGCCGAACACGCGGCTGGTCGTCATCGACGCCACCTTCCGGCCGGTACCGCCGGGGGTGCCCGGCGAGCTGACCATCGGCGGCGTGCAGGTCGGCCGCGGGTATCGCAACCGCCCGGCGTTGACGGCGTCGATGTTCGTGCCCGATCCGTTCAGTGACGAGCCCGGCGCCCGCATGTACCGCACCGGGGACCTGGCGCGGGCGTTGCCCAACGGCGAAATCGAGTACCTCGGGCGCATCGACCACCAGGTCAAGATCCGGGGTTTCCGTATCGAATTGGGCGAGATCGAAGCGGCCTTGGCGGAGCACCCGGAGGTTCAGGCGGCGGTGGTGTTGGCGCGGCCGGGAGCGGGCGGGGATGCGCGGTTGGTGGGGTACGTGACGGTCGTCGCGGGTGGCGATATCGAAGAGGGCGGCCACGGGGGGCCGCCCCTACGGATCGATTCGGACGCGCCTGGTTCCCTGACCACCGCCACCGTAGGGGCGGCC
>JANRLG010000035.1:0-9790 GCA_033762835.1 Thermoanaerobaculia bacterium | reverse complement strand
TCAGAAGTAGTCGAGGTCGCCGAGCAGCGGAGTGTCCGCGGAGCTCCCCAGCGCGCGGAAGCGGATGGTCGTGATCAGACCTCCGGAGGCCGGCGGCGTGCCCCACACGAGTTGGCCACTCGCCCAGACGGCGGCTTCGTCCCGACCGTCGCCGTCGAAGTCTCCGGCGAGACCGATGGTCGGAAGCGGACCGGGAAGGATCGAGCGGGGCAGGTTGACCCGGAAGTCCGCCGGTCCGCCGTCGTTGCCCAAGTCGCAGGCGAATCGGCCGTTCAGGTACTCGCAGAAGTTGTCGATGCCGTCGCCGTCGAAATCCGCCAGCAGAGGTTGCCAGTTCGAGCGACCGAAAGTGACCGCCAGGAGCTGACCCGCGGAGGGGAAGCAGGTCCATTGGGTGGGTCCGAAGAAGCAGAAGTCCTCGCGGCCGTCGCCATCGAGGTGGCCGTAGGTGACCCGCGTGCCATGTGGAACGCCGAAAGGTAGAGGCAAGGGACCGACCCTGCCTTCGTGCCGGGGATCACAGAGCAACAAGGGGGGAATCGTGGGGTTGCTGGAGCGGAACACACAAGGGTCCTTGCGGCCATCGCCATCGACGTCGGCGAGGAGCGGCTGGTCCCCCGCGGCGAGTCCGATGGCGAGCCGGTGCTGGGCCTCGAAAGCCCCGCCGTTGCCCGCGGTGTCGCACTGAAAGAGGTTTCGCCGGAAGACGCAGGCGTCGTCGTCGCGCTGGACCCGGAAGCGTTGCGCACGCAGCAAGTGGGCGGAATGGCCGGAAGCCAGGTTGCGCCGTTCGGCCTGGACCCACGCGGCAAGGAGATCACCGTCGCCGCCGAAGCCCAGGGTGGCTTCTCGTCGGGGCAGGGGCACGGGGTTGCCCTGGGGGACCAAGGCGGCGTTGAACAGGCTCAGGAAGGCCACGTCCGGCCCCTCGAGGTGCCGCCAGAGGGCCGCAACGTTGCCGTGGTCGTCGGTTCGGAGGGCAAAGAGCTGGGTACCCCGAGACGCGGAGATCGGCACTTCGGCAACGACTCGGCCTTCGAACTTCTCGTCGACTTCGACAAGGCGAAGCCTCGGCGGGTTGGCACCCGGTACGGCGCCCACGAAGGCGAAGAACCGCCGGCTGTTCGACCGGCGGGTGAGCACGAAGAGGTGACTGGCGACTCCGCGGTCGCCCAGCGACTCCCCCAACAACTCGCCGGTCGTCGAGAACTCGGTGACTCCGATGCGCGAGTCATTCGCCGTCGGCCAGGCGATCGAGCGGATGCCGTTCGCCTGCACGATCCCTTGCGGACAGCGACGGTTGGGACCCTCGTCGGTCGTCGTCTCCTCGCCCAAACGCAGCGGCTCGCCGACTGCGACGCCTGCTGCGTCGAAGGTCTGAACTTCGATCCAGCTGCGAGCGAGAGCCTGTGAAGAGGCGTCCCAAGCCACCAACCGGCCGTCGTTTGCGAGCGGGAGCGTGATCGGGCAGGACGCAAAGAACCGGTCCTCCGTGGTGTCGCCGAAAGACACGACCGGGCCGTCGTTGCCGTCCGCCGTGACTCGCGCGGTGCGGGCCACGGTGCCGATCTCCCGGAAATTCGCCCAGCCGAGCCACCAGCCGTCATCGTCGGGCGTCGCGGAGATGGGGCCGATGGGACCGTCGATCGAATCCGTCTCGTCGATCACCCGGAGTTCGCCGACCAGCCCCGCGGGCGACACTGGCCGGGTGGTCAGCCGGCTGCGCAGGTGACCGCCGCCGTTGTAGAACGACGCCCAGAAAATGGCCCAACCCCCGTCCGGCGCCGTGGCGACGTGGGGATCGAACTGCTCATAGGTGCCGGGCGGGGGATCGAGCACGGGGGCGCGAATGCCGAGGACCCCGCCTTCGGGGATGGCCTGGCCGTGGGCCGCCAGGGCAGCCAGGAAAAGTGCGGTAGCGAGGAGAGGGAGCCGAGTCGAGATATGTCTCTGGCGCATGCCGCGGACAGTACTACCTTCTTCTCGGAGGAATCAAGATACGGGGCTGCGGCCCGGCTTGCGTTGGCGCAGGCGAAGGTTTTCCGCGGCTTCTTCCGCCTTGCGGGCGGCACTGGCGGCCCAGGAGCAGATCGGGCAGGTCGCGAGGTCGTGGTAGAGCGCCTGGCAGCGCTCGCGGCCGAAGTAGATGATCTGGAGGTGCAGTTTGTTCCAGGTGTCGCGCGGAAAGGCCTTCTTGAGGGCTTCCTCGGTGTCGGCGACGTTTTTGCCGCTGGCTAGGCCCCAGCGAGTGGCCAAACGGTGGATGTGGGTGTCGACCGGGAAGGCGGGTAGCCCGAAGGCCTGGGCCATCACCACCGAGGCGGTCTTGTGGCCGACCCCCGGGAGGGCCTCGAGCTCCTCGAAGGTACGCGGCACGTTTCCACCGTGGCGTTCGGCGAGGAGCCGCGACAGCTCTTTGAGATTCTTCGCCTTCTGGGGCGCCAGGCCGATCTCGCGGATGATCTGACGGATCTCCTCGACCTCGAGCGCCGCCAAAGCCGCGGGTGTGCCCGCGCGGGCGAACAAGGCGGGGGTGACCTCGTTGACCTTCTTGTCCGTGGTCTGCGCCGAAAGCACCACCGCCACGAGCAAGGTGAAGGCGTCGTGATGATCGAGCGGAATGGGCACCTCCGGGTAGAGCTCGTCGAGCACTACCCGGATGCGATCGGCTTTTTCGGCGCGGGTCACGGAGCGGCTTTACTCCCGACGTCCCAGGCGCCAGGCGGCGGCCAGGCCGAGCAGGCTCGCGAGCAGGATCAACCCCCACTCGGAGACGGTCGGGATTTCGAGCACGTTGATCCGTTCCGCGACCTCGATCTCGGTCGGGTCCGCGGCGCCGCCGGAAGCGGGGTCGTCGGAGGCCGCTTGGTCGTCGTTGGTGCCTTCGCCGTCGGTGTCGAAGAACACCTGGGCCTGGTTGGCGATGATCGTTCCCGGCACGACGTTGTCGGGCAAGTCGGCCACGATCGTGATCGTCACCGTGCCGCCGGGCGGAATCGAGCCGTTCCAGTGCACCGTGTTGGTGCCGAAGTCGGCGGTGGCGACGCCGCTGCTCGCCGAGGTCGAGACCAGCTCGAGCTCCGCGGGCAGGATGTCGGTGAGCTCATCGCCCGGAGCGTCGGCCTGCGTGGCCGGACCCGCGTTCGTCACCTCGATCGTGTAGGTCACCTGGGTACCCGGCTGGAAGCTGCCCGTGGCCACCTTGGTGGCGGACAAGTTGGCCGGGGTGAGCACTCCGGTGTCTTCCTGATCGTTCGAAGAGAACGGCCGGCCGGCGTTCTCGACCGTCACCGCGGCACTGGCCTGGAGCACCGTGGCCGGCGGCGTCGTCGCGTCCACCAGCACGGTGATCGAGAGGACCGCGGGTGAGCCGTCCCAGGAAGCCAACGTGCAGGTCACCGCGCTGCTGCTGCCCACCGGCGGGGACACGCAGGACCAGCCGGCCGGTGGCACGAGCGACTGGAAACCGGTGAGGCTCGCGGGCAGGAAGGTCACGACGGCGTTCGAGTTCTCCGTCAGGGCACTGGTGGCCGTGACGTCGTAGGTCAGGCTGGAGCCGGCGGCCACCGGGTCCGGCGTGTCGACGATGCCGATCACGAGGTCGGTCGAAGGGTCACCCACGCCCGTGAGCTCAGTGTCGCTTTCGTTGCCGGGTTGGGGGTCCGTCGTCGTCGAGGTGACCGTCGCGGTGTTGGTCAAGGTCGGGCCGGCCGTGGCCTGGACTCCGATCGTGAACGTGGCCGAGCCGATGGGCAGGCTCGCGATGGAGCACTGGACGGTGCCCGTGGCACCCACCGCCGGAGTCGTGCAGCTCCAGCCCCCCGGCGCCGTCAGGCTCTGGAAGGTGGCGTCCGCCGGCAGCGGATCGTTCATCACGACGTTGGCCGCGGCGCTCGGGCCTTCGTTGTTCACGGTGACGGTGTAGGTCAGCGGATTACCCACTAGGACGGGATCGATGTCGTCGTCCTTGGTCAAGGAAATCTCGGCGCTACCCGCCCCCACGGTCACGTCCACCGAGTCGCTTTCGTTGCCCCCGGCGCCCGCGGGGGTGGCCGTGCTCGCCGTGGCGGGATTGGTGATTATCGTGCCCGCCGCGGCGCCGACGCTCACCTGGACTTGGAGCGTGAACGTGGCGGTGGTGCCCACCGGGAGGGTGGCGATCGAGCAGTTGACCGCCCCCGTGCCGCCGATGGCCGGCGTGGTGCAGGTCCAGCCGGGTTCGGAGGTCAACGACTGGAACGTGGTGTTCGCCGGCACGGTGTCGGCGAGCGCCACGGTCTGGGCGTCGCTGGGACCGTTGTTGACGACGGTGATCGTGTACGTCAGGGCGCCGCCCGGAGCCACCGGGTCCGGCGTCGCCGTCTTGGTGGTGACGAGATCGGCCGCGGTCGCCACGGTCGTGGTGGTGGTCGCGGTGTCGTTGCCCGGGTTGGAATCCGCCGTCGACGAAGTGACGTCGGCAGTGTTCGAAATCACCGTGCCGGCCGCCGTGGCGGCGGGGATCGCCACCACCAAGGTGAAGTTGGCCGTGCCGGCGACCTGACTCGCGATCGAGCAGGTCACCGTGCCGCCGACACCGACCGCCGGCGTGGTGCACGTCCAGCCGCCCGGGGAAGTCAGGGAGACGAACGTCGTGCCCGCGGGCAAGGTGTCGGTCCACTCGACGTCGGCCATCGGGTCCGGGCCGCCGTTGGTGACGGCGATCGCGTAGGTCAGGTTGGTGCCCGCGGTGACCGGATCCGGGGAATCGGTCTTGGTGATTGCGACGTCGCCGGTGCAGAACTCCGGCACCTCGTAGAAGGTCACGATCGGGTCGTGATCCGCCAGACGGATGGCGTTCGACGTGTTGTTGCGGGCGGTCTCCGGGAAGTCGGCGTTGACCCGCGGGTGCTCCTCGCGGCGCGCCGAGGTGGCGGCGATGACCTGGGCGTTGACCAGCACGTGGTCGAGCGACTGCGCGTTGCCGTCGAAGATGAACGAGTAACGCTCGGTCGCCGGAGCCGTCGAGAAGAGGTTCACGAGGTCCGGATTGACGAGATCCACGCCGTCGCCGGGAACGGCGGTCTGATTGTCCGGCGCGGGGGTGCCGCCGATGACGCCCATCGAGTCGCCGAAGCCGTCGTTGACCTCGAAGGCGTTGTAGTCACCGACGGTGATGATGCGCTCCGTCGGGTCCGCCAACTGCCGGTCCTGGATCAGATCGGCGAGGAACTCGGCCTGCTTCTGGCGCTTGTTGCGCACGCGCTCGCCGCCCGTGGCCCAGCCGTTCGGGCCCGGGGCGAGATCGGCGACGCCGTTCAAGGAGCGCAGGTGGTTGACGATCACGGTCACCGGGAAGCTGGCGCCGTTCGGGTGGTGGATGATCGCCTCGAGGACGAGCGGCGGCCGGTCGTTGAGCAACTCGGTGGAGGCGTCCGGGTTGGTGATCGTGGTCAGCAAGCCGAACTGGGTGACGGAGACCACCTCGACCCGCGGCGTCCCGGCCGCGACCTGCGAGGTCTTGACCAGGAAGCCGACATCGATACCGCCGACGTCGTTACCCTCGACCAGGAAGGCGTCGTACATCGGGTCCGGGTCCCCGGCGCCCACGGCGTCGGTGCCGATGCGGGTGGCCAAGGCCTGGAGGGTCGAGAGGTTCTCGATCTCGACGATGCCGATGACGTCCGGGGTCTTCAGGAACTGGCGGATCGACTGAGAGGCTTTCCGTAGGCGCTCGTTGAACGCGGCGGCGGTGAGCACCGGCTCGCCGATCCCCGGGTCGTTGACGGTGTCGAAGAAGCGTTCGAGGTTGTAGGACGCGACGGTGAATTCCTTGGCCGTCGGCGTCGTCACCGCGACCGGCGTCGGGCCGCCGACGATGCCGATCGAAGCGCCCGGATCGGGCGCGACGGTGTAGGTCCGGAACGAGTAGTCGAGCGGGCCGACGAGGCCCGTGACGACCGCGCTGGCGCCGACGTCGACGACCGGGCCGCCGACCAACGAGTCACTGTCCACCCGAATGCGCTCGGGGTTCGAGTCGAAGCGTGGGATCGGCGGGATGGTTCCTGCGGGCGGCGGATCGGGGGCCTGGATGCCGGCCTCGCGGAAGGGCCGCGCCACTCCGGTGACGACGCCGTAGAAGACGCCCGTCGAGGTCGCCGTGGCGTTGGGCTCGTTGACGTTGCCGAGCGTCGGGCCGGTCACGGTCAGCGAGGCGACCGAGACGCGCATGCCTTCGACTCGTTCGAGCTGGTCGTGGGCTCCCGTCGGATCCGGGAAGGTCGCGGTCAGCGGGATCGGAGCCGGCAGCGGGTTCCCCGTCGAAATTTGGAGCACCGTGGGCGAGGTGATCTCGGTGAGCGGTGGCTGAAGCGGGTCCTGGGTGGGGACGAACTCGGTGACCGTCCCGGTGACCTGGACGAGGGCGCCGAGAACGGCGCCGGCCGGGGGCGCCGAACTAGTGAAGACGAGAACGCCCTCGGACGTCGCCGGATCGGCGTCGTAGGTCGCTTCCGGCTCTTGGATGAAGAAGCCGTTCGACTTGACGCCGGTGACGATGCCGCGGGTGGTCACCGAGGCACCCACGATCGGCGAGCTGGAGCCCGGGCCTTGGATGTCGTGGATGGGCGTCAGGCTGACGTCGTCGTTGTTGATCGTGCCCAGGCCTTGGCCGTCCGTCACGATGGCGCCGACGACGTTGGTGACGTTGACGAAGAACGTCTGGTTGGCCTCGACGGTGGTATCGCCGTTGACCAGGACGTTGAAGGCGTAGGTCGAGCTGCCGGCTGGGATGGTCTGGCCGGTCAACGAGTTCAGAACGTAGTCGTTGTCCGCCGTCGTGGCCGTGTTGTCCGCGGTCGCGATGTCGAAGGTCACGCCACCCGCGCCGGCCGGGGCGGAGAGGCTGACTGTGAAGAGGAAGCTGGTGGTGCCCGCGTTGCCTTCGGCGAGGGAGACGTCGTTGATCGAGAGGTTCGGAGTGACCGGGCCACCGGTTGGGTTGGGTGTCAGCGAGAAGTCGTCTACCGCCAGGCCGTCGTCGGCTCCCGAGGCGTTCAAGTCGGTCCAGCGAATCCAGAAGGTGGCACCGTTGGCGATCGAAAGCGCCGTCACGTTGCTTGTCAAGGCCGTACGGTTGGGCGCCGTGTTGCCGTCGCGGGCGCCCGTGGTGCCGCCGTTCGTCGGGGTCACGAAATCGAGGGCGTTGACGTCCGTCCAGAGGCCGGTCGTCAACGACGTGGCGTCCAAGCTGTACTGGAAGTCGATCTGGTCGTTCCGGGCCAGGGTGCCGAGCCGCCAATGTTCACCGGTGTAGTCGACCCGGATCTCCGTGAGGGTGACGCCGGTGTTGTTGGTGAAGCAGGCGCCGAAGATGGGAATGAGAGTGCCGCTCTGGAGGCCACCCAACGCCCGCTCCGTGCTGGCTGCGGCGCCGTAGCTGAACGTGTCGCCGGTGTTGCTACCGCCCGTGTCGACGGCGTACTGCTCGTTGTCGCGGGCGCCGCCCCCGGACTCGGTCATGAACCAGCCGGTGATCGTCAGGTTGTTCGTCGTGCTACCCGCCGTGTTCGAGAGGGTGTCGAAGTTCTGGCTCACCGCCGAGCCCGCCGTCGTCAGGCTGACGCATTGGGCGTGGAGGTTGGTCGGCATGGCGAGCATGCCGGCGACGAGGCCGAGGAGCGGAAGCAAACGAAAACGAGCCATGGACATCCCCCGTGTGGGCGACCTCGGGTGAAGCCGAGATCTGCGGCAGTGGGCGTGGTGAATCGAGCGTTGGAACGACCTCGCGGTCGTAGCGTCTAGCCTAACGGAAATCGAGCGCGAAGCGGTAGGGCAGCCGGGTGGCGGTCCGGTGACGCCGGGTGGTATTCTGAATCAGCATGAACGAGTGGGGTTCAGTAAGGAGCAAGCAGTCATGAAGATCAGCGTGGGTTGGGTGATTCTCGCCCTAGTTTTCGCGGCCGTGCCCCCGGTTGTCGGGGAGTCTTGGCAGGAGTGGGGGCCGGCGAGTGGGGAGGTGCGCTGGTTGGTGGCTGACCCGAACCTCAGTGGGGTCCTTTACGCCGGCAGCGGCAGCGCGGGCGCCTTTCGCTCCGCGGACGGCGGTCGTACCTGGCGGACCGCGAGCCGTGGTCTCGATGGCGCCGCCGTAGCCGCCGCGGCCATCGCAGCCGACGGCACGATTTGGGCTGCCGGCGAAGAAGCGATTTTTCGGAGCGACGACGGCGCCGAGTCGTGGTTCGTCGTCCATGAAGGTCGCCTGACCGCGCCGCCGCCCTTCGGGGCCATCCTCCTGCCGCACGCTCTCGTGGTCACTCCCGATGGCTCGGCGCTGTACCTCGCTATCGGCAACGAGCTCTTCCGCAGTCGCGACGGCGGCTTCACCTGGGTTCAGAAGCTCGTTTCCGGACCGCCGCTCGGTCCCGTGGCGCACGATCCCGTCAACCCCGAGACTCTGTATGTCGGGGCCAAGGGCGGCAACGGCGGGTTGCTCGTGAGCCGCGACGGGGGGGACCACTGGAGCGGACTCCTCGGCGCCGACGGCGCCGGTTTTCCCGGTGGTGTCGTGGCCCTCGCGGTGTCGCCCGTACCGGCCACCCGGATCGTCGTGGCGACCGGGGAGATCGGGCTCCAGGAAAGCCTGGACAGCGGCACGACCTGGCGCCGCATGGTGCTGCCCGGCTTCGGCGGCAACGAACCCCGAGAGCCGATCAGCGCACTCGATTTCGATCCCCACGTGCCGACTCGCCTCTACGTCGGCTGGGGCGGCCTCTCGATGACGCAGCAGGTCGCCGGTTTCCCGATTCACGACCGCAGCCCTGGTCTGCTGATCCGGCCGGGCCGGATCCTCACTCACGTCGTGGACGCGGCGGGTGGGCGGCTTTATGTGGCGCGCAGTCACGACATCGCCTCCCGGCCCTTGGGTGGGAGGATCGTTTGGGAAGTACGCCGCTTCGCGGGGCGCAGCGGGGTGCTCGCCTTCCACCCGACGGACGGAGACTGCGCCGTCGTCGCCGCCGGCTCCGGCTTCTTCGCGACCGCGGACGGCGGTGAGAGCTGGACTTGGCGGACTACTCCCGCGGAGCTCGGCCTGCTGACCGATGTCCGCTTCGATCGCTTCACCTCGGGACGGCTCCTGGCGGCCTCCGATCAAGGCGGCTTCGCTTCGAACGACGGCGGCACGACTTGGCAACGGCTGACCCCGCAACGGGCCGTCCAGGCCCTGGTGCAGATCGACCGCAAGGTCCTTTTCGGTCTCGGCTGCGGCCTACTGCGCTCGGCCGACGGCGGACGGCGTTGGCGGACGGTCGTGCCGTGCGAGGAGCGCGAAGGCGCTCGTGTGCTGCGCCACGGCTTCCACCAGATCTGGGCCGATCCGCAATCTCCAAGTCGGCTCTGGTTGGCCGAGGAACCCGCGTCCCCCACGCATCCCAACCTGGTGGCGAGCTCGCGGGTCCTCCGGTCCTTCGATGGCGGCTCGAAGTGGCAAACCTGGCTGCCGACCGTGGCGTTCACGATCGCACCGAGCGCGCCCCGGAGCTTTTACTGGCGGGACGAGCAGTCCCAGGCCCTGCGCCGGTCGGATAACCAGGGTCGCAGCTCGCGGGTGCTCCCGCTGGCCGGCCTGCCTTATGTGGATGATTTTCGCGGCCTGGCGGTCGGTTTCGTATCTCCGAATCTCGTGGCGGCGATCGTCGAAGCGGGTGTTTCGGTGAGCTCGGATGGCGGAGCGAACTGGGTGTTCCACGGGGAAGGCTTCGCGCGCACGGCCCAACTCGAGGGCCTGCTCGCCGACCCCCATCACGTCGGC
>JANRLG010000034.1:0-7059 GCA_033762835.1 Thermoanaerobaculia bacterium | reverse complement strand
GCGGTGTGGCGGAAGCTCTCGCCGGTCTCGGACCCGGGCGAGGGCGCCACCATCTCGCGGTCCTGATTGCCCGTGAGCGAGCGGATGCCGCGGGCACGGAAGCGCTCGAGCACCCCGTGGGGGTCGAGCGGGCCGAAGACGCTGTCGCCGCAATCGAGGACGGTCTCGATGCCGGACAAGCGGTCGAGGTCGGCGAGCACGGCGTCGAGCGCCCACGAGTTGCCGTGAACGTCGGCGATCACAACGAAACGGTCGAGTGTTTCCAAGCGGGGACCTCCGGGCGTTGGGTGCGCGCCGAGGCCCAGGCGTGGACACTCAGGGCACGGTGAGGGACCAGGCCGCGGTCGCCGCCGACTCGAAACCGTCGCCGAAAATCACCCCGCAGCTGGCCGCCCCGCCGCAACGCTCGAAGGCGCCGAGATCGAACGGCAGATCCCGGAAACGGCCTTCCGTGATCTGGTGCCGCGAATATTGCCGCACCACGTCGTGATCCGGCGCGACGCTCGGGGCCAGGCTGGTCCCGGCGTCTTCGGCACTGCTGGCCGTGGCCAGGCGGAAGTCCTGCCCAGCGAAGTCGACGAAGCCCGGAGTCGCGGCGGACACCGTGGTGCCGTCGTCGTGGATCACCCCGGACAGCCCGCCGTGGCTCGCCACCCAGCCGGTCTTCATCCAGTTGTGGCTGAGATCCACGACGCCGTCGGCATCGACCAACGCCAGGCGATTGCCGGTGGCGGTGACGTAGAGCACGTTGTTGCGCACGTCCGCCCGCTCGTCCCCGGTGGACAGGCGCATCAGCGTGGTGTTGCCGGCGCGGTGGGAAACGACGGTGTTGTTGTAGAAGTGGAGCGTACCCTTGCGGTAGATCGTGGTGTCGCCGCTGTCGCCGCCGTAGTGGACGATCTGGCTGTTGCCGGCGCCGTCGGGTTCGATCAAGACGTTGCCGTAGACGTGGGTGACCGGGTAACGCGGATCGTCCACCACCACCTGGCTGTCCTCGGCGTCGACGAGATCGAGCTGGCGGTTACCCCCTTCGATCCAGTTGTAGCGCACCACGAGGCCCGCCGAACGGTCCTTCAGGTTATTGCCCCCGGCGCCCGCGCGCAGCGGGCCGAAACGATTGCCCTGGTAAACGATGCCGCGCGCCGCGGTGTAGGCGTTGTGCTCGAAGCCACTGCCCACGATGCCGTTGTCGAGGATGTAGTTGTCCTCGATCCAGATGTCCTGGGTGTCGCCGTCGAAGGCGGAGACGAACAGACCGTTGCCGGCGTCGCGCAAGGTACAACCGCGGATCACCAGGTGTTCGGCCTTTTCGACGTAGATCGCCGCGGCATTGGTCGAATAGGCCCGCGTCGCGCCCCCGTCGTCGGTAAAGGTGTAGGGCGGCCGGGCAGAGCGGAACTCGAGGTTCTCGATCACGAGGTAGGCCGGCAGGTCGTCCGCCGGCACGTTCGAGCCGCCGATCTTCAGCACCCCGCGGTCTTCGTTCCAGAAGTTGAGGGGCGCGGGCGTGGTGGCGTTTTCACCCGAGATCACCGGGAGTTCACCTCCGGGACCGGGCACGCCCCGCACGACGATCGGCAGCGCGGCGGTGCCGCGGCGGTTGAGTACCCATTTCTCGCGGTAGGGCTGGGCCTGCCAGTGGATGCGAACGACATCGCCGGGCGCGAGCGTCGACCACGGCACGGCGCCGATCGTCGCCAGCGGCTGGCCGGGACCGACCTCGTAAGTGGCGGCTCCGAGCATGGAGGCGCTAAGGAACAGGGCACCAAGACTGTGCGCGGCTCGCACCATGACGACGGACTCCTCGCTGGAACGCGGTCGCGCGCCGCGTGATCGCGGGAGGAGTATCCCGGAAAGGTCGCGCCGAGTGCTACACCCGCGCGGCGGTGGCCCAAAAAGAAAAAGCCCCGCGTCGTGGAGGGAACCGCCGCGGGGGGAGGAGAGGGAGCTGTTTTTGGATCATCGGGTTTTGCAACCCTCGGTGAGCAACTCCCGCAAACTCACCGCGTTTAGGCCGTTTGCAAGGGCGAGGCCAAGTCCCGAGGACGAACCGGGTCCGCTACAATCCGCCACCATGCGAGTCTTCCTGACCGGCGCCACGGGCTATTTGGGCTTCGCCTTGGCGCGCCGGCTACGCTCCGACGGCCATACCGTCACCGCCGTCGTTCGGCCGACCACCTCGCCGGACGCCCTGCGGGAGCTCGGGGTACTGACCTACCCAGGGGACATCACCGACCGCTTTTCGTTGCGCGAACCCATGTCCGGAGCGGATTGGGTGGTCCACGCCGCGGCCGAGCTCGACCCGGAAGCGCCGCTCGAGCGAATCCGGGCGGTCAATGTCGCGGGCAGTGAGGCGGTGGCATCCCTGGCGCACAAACTCGGCGTCGGGCGTTTCCTTTCGGTGTCGTCGATGGCCTCGTTCGGGGGCAGTCCGGCGGACGGCTCGCTGGCAAACGAAAGCAGCCCCCTCCAGCAGCCGTTCCCGTCGGCCTACTGCGCCACCAAACACGAGGGCGAGGCGGTGATTCGGGAATGGGCCAAACGTGGCCTCGCGGTGAATACCGTCTATCCGTCGCTGATCTACGGCGCTCCGGGTAAGAGGCGCGGCTCGAACTCCCTGCTGGCGGCCCTCGCCCGCGGCCGCTTCCCCGTCCTCGTGGGGGGCGACCGCAAGACCAGCTGGGTCCATCTCGACGACGTGGTGGCCGCGCTCGTGACCCTCCTGGCCGGCAAGGCGCCCGCCGGCCGGGCTTACCTGCTGGCCGGCGAGGTCGTAACGGTGCGCGAGCTCGCGGAGCGGATCGCGGCCCACACCGGCATCCCCGCGCCGCGCTTCGACCTGCCGATTCCCCTGGCGCGGGCGGCGGTCGCCCTGGGCACGCCGCTCTTCCGACTGGTGGGCCGCAAGCCACCGTTGCCCGCCGGCCAACTGACCAGCCTCGCGCGCCACTGGGCCTTCGACGACGCTCGCGCCCGCGCGGAACTCGACTGGTCTCCGCGGCCCCTGTCCGTGGGCCTCGGTCCCACTCTCGACTACCTCACTCGCCCCACCGCGGGAGAAGAGCACCATGGGTAAGTTCACCATTTTTAAAGACTTCGACTTCTCCGCGGGGCACTTCGTGCGGGGCCACACCCGCGGCTGCCAGAACCTCCACGGCCACAACTACCGGGTGCGGGTGCATGTCTCGGCCCGGCAGCTCGACTCGCTCGGCATGGTGATGGACTTCGCCGATTTGAAGGTCGCGATTTCGGGGGTCGTCGGCCGCTTCGACCACCAGGTGATCAACGACCATCCGCCCTTCGACGAACGCAACACGACGGCGGAGCTGATCGCCCAGTACATCCACGACGAGCTTGCCGGGCAGCTACCCGAGCGCGTGCGCATCGAACGCGTCGAGGTCTGGGAAACCCCGACCTCCTGCGCCATCTACGAGGCGGAGACGTGACGGCGAACCGGCTGCGGATCCACGAGATCTTCTACTCGATCCAGGGAGAATCCACGCTCGCCGGCCGGCCCTGCGTGTTCGTGCGCCTGACCGGCTGCCAGATGCGTTGCCGCTGGTGTGACACCGAATACGCGTTTTACGAAGGCGGCTGGCGCTCGCTCGCGGAGGTGCTCGAGACGGTCGCCGGCTACGGCTGCCCGCTGGTCGAAGTCACCGGCGGCGAGCCGCTGCTCCAACCCGGATGCCGGCCGCTATTGGCCGCGCTGGCCGATGCCGGCTACGAGGTCATGCTCGAAACCGGCGGCGGGCTCGACATCGCCGGGATCGATCCCCGCGTGCGCCGCATCGTGGACGTCAAGTGCCCCGGCAGCGGCGAGGCCGAAAACAACCGCTGGGAGAACCTGGCCCTGCTGACGGACCGCGACGAGGTCAAGTTCGTGGTCGCCGATCGCCGCGACTACGAGTTCACCCGCGACGTGATCACTCGCCACCACCTCGCCGAACGCTGTCCGCTCCTCCTCTCGCCCGTCCACGGCGAACTCGCCGCCGCAGAGCTGGCCGCCTGGATTCTCGAAGACCACCTTCCGGTGCGACTCCAGCTGCAACTGCACAAGGCCCTGTGGGGCGATCGGCGCGGGGTGTGAGGGGATGGCGGTTTCGAATCTCGCCGCGACCGTGTCCAACCGGGCATGGTCACCACTCTACGAACCTCGGACCCGGCACCGTTGCCGTTGCTCGTGACGAGCGGCGGCGGGGAGCGGGTCTCGTTGGCCGGGGCGGCGGCAGAGCTCGAGCTCCTGCGCGCTGCCGCGGCCGGCGACCGCGACGCCTCACGCCGCTTGATCGAAGCGACGTACGGCACCATCCACGCGTTCCTCTGCCGCGCCTCGGGCGACCCCGACCTGGCCGCCGACCTCACCCAGGAGACCTACCGTAAGGCCTGGGCGTCGATCGGTGAATTCCGGGGCCAGGCCCGCTTCGGCACCTGGCTCTACCGGATCGCGTACACCACCTTCCTGAACCACATTCGCCGGCCCCACCGCATCGTTCCGCTGTCGGACGAAATGGCGGCCACCGCCCCTGAGCTCGGCCCCGGGCCCGAGGAGCTCACCACCCGCGCCGACTCGGCCGAGGCGCTCCGCCGGGCCGTGTTCGCCCTACCCGAGGACCTGCGTTCGACCGTCACCGCCCGCTACTGGCGCGGTCTCGAAGTCTCCGACATCGCTCGGGAAGCAGGTCTGACCGGCATGGCCATCCGCAAACGATTGAAAAAAGCCCTGGGCCTGTTGGCCGTGCGGCTCGAGGAGGTGAAGTCGTGAATCCCTCGACCCAGAAAAAGTTGACCGAGCGCCTCTCCGCTCTCGGCCCCACGCCGGCACCGCCCGCCGACCTGCTCGACAAACTCGCGGCCGATGTCCCGTCACGCTTGACCCTGGCTCCCGAGATCGCCGATCCACCGAACGTCGTGCGTCCCCGTTTCGGCCGCCCGGCCCAGCGTTGGATGGCCCTCGCGGCCTCGCTCGTAGCCGTCCTCGGCGGCACCTTCGTGGGCCTGCGGCTACTCGAAGAGAAACCCGAGAACGCGGCCCCCACCGTGGCGGTCGATCGCTTCGAAGAAAGAGTCGCTGCCATTCCCCCGCCGCCGCCCCCGGCCGCCGCCCAAAGGATTCCCGAACCCCAGGCCGTGGCCCGCGAGCCGGAAGCCAAGGAGGAGCTGGCCTTGCTCGGCTACGTCGGTCGCGCCGATCAGGTCCGCGAAATGGGTGTGGAGGGTGGCGTGGAAGGCGGTGTGCCGGGTGGCGTTGCCGGCGGCACCGTCGGTGGAGTGCCCGCGGCCGAGCCCGGGCCGTATTCCTACGCGGTGCCTTCCGCCCCGCCGCCGGCCAAACCGACTCGGCGGGACTGGGCGGTGGACGAGGTCGTGATCACCGACCCCGCGGCCCTGGGCAGCTCACCAGGCATCGTCGAGGACACCATCACGGTGACTGCCAAGGCTCCCGTCCTCACCGAGCGTAGGCTCGAAGCGGCCAGCTCCCCGGCGCTGGCTCCGCCTTCGACCGGCGGCTCGGCCGAGCCCAACGACCAACCCTACGGCGACGTCTTCTTCCGCGACTACGGGACGAACCCGTTCCTCGATCCCGAGGAGGACCGTTTCTCGACTTTCGCGCTCGATGTCGACACCGGCTCCTACGGCGTCGTCCGCCGTTTCCTCGCCGACGGACATCGGCCGCCGCCGGAAGCGATCCGCGTTGAAGAAATGCTGAACGCTTTCGACTATCGCGATCCGGCGCCCAGCACGGGCGACTTCGCCCTCACCGCCGAGGCGGCACCGACGCCGTTCGGGGGCGGCGAGCGCTACCGCGTGCTGCGCTTCGGGTTGAAGGCTCGGGAGATCACCGCGGCGGAACGCAAGCGGGCGAACCTGACCTTCGTGATCGACATTTCGGGCTCGATGGACCAGGAAAACCGTCTCGGTCTCGTCAAACAAGCCCTCGGCCTGCTCCTCGAACGGCTGCGCGAGGACGACCGCGTAGCCTTGGTCGTTTACGGCGACGAGGCGCGGGTGGTCGAGCCCGGAACCAGCGACTTTGGTCGGCTGCGTACGGCCATCGACAGCCTCCAGATCGACGGCGCCACCAACGCCGAGGCGGGCCTGTTGCTCGGTTACGACGTGGCCCGCCGGAACCTCCGGCCGGGCGCCATCCACCGCATCATCCTGTGTTCCGATGGCGTCGCCAACGTCGGCGATACGGGTCCGGACTCGATTCTCGAGCGCATCGGAAGCGAGGCCCGCCGGGGCATCGAGCTGACCACGCTCGGCTTCGGCATGGGCAACTACAACGACGTGCTCATGGAGCAACTCGCCAACCGCGGCAACGGTCGTTACGCCTACATCGACGACCTGCTCGAGGCCCGCCGGCTGTTCGTCGACGAGCTTTCGGGCACCCTCGAGACGATCGCCGCCGACGCCAAGGCCCAGGTCGAGTTCGATCCGCGAGTGGTCGATCGTTACCGGTTGATCGGCTACGAGAACCGCGATGTCGCCGACCATCGCTTCCGCGACGACACCGTGGATGCCGGGGAGATCGGCGCCGGCCACACCGTCACGGCGCTCTACGAGGTCAAGTTGAAGCCCGAGGCCGCCCCCGCGGCTCGCCTCGCCACCCTGCGTCTGCGGTACCGCAGCGTCGCCGGGGAGCGGGTGATCGAACAGGAACGGCCGCTGTTCGTGCGGGAAATCCACCCGAGCTTCGAAGCCGCTCCCCGGAGTCTGCAACTGGCGGCCGTGGTGGCCGAGTTCGGCGAGCTCCTCAAGGGCAGCTACTGGGCACGCGGCGGGGATCTCGGTGCGCTCGTGCCGCGCGCCGAACGCCTGGCGTTCGAGGAGTTCGGCGGCGACGTGCGGGTCGCGGAGCTGGCCGAGCTGATCGGCAAAGCGGTGAAGGCGGGGCGGTAGGGCCAAAAGGAGGGGGCAGGCACGGGGGCCTGCCCCTACGGGCACCTTCAACGGGTTCCATCGATCGTAGGGGCGACGCATGCGTCGCCCTCCCCGGTGACGGCCGCGACACTCGTGGAAAGCACCGTCGTACCCACCCGGACCTGGGCGACGCAT
>JANRLG010000033.1:0-4952 GCA_033762835.1 Thermoanaerobaculia bacterium | reverse complement strand
CGCGATCCAGACCTCCCACAGCTGACTCCCGCCCACCAGGTTGGCCAGGCCATCGTGGACCAGCGAATCGACCGCCCGGTAGCGCACCGTGTCGCCGCTGGCGCCCAGCCATTGCTGGACCATCTCGCTCCGGGTCACGTGGCCGAGGATGCTGTAGCTGGCGGTGGAGCTCTGCTGAAAGAGGGACGGATCGCTCGAGGCCAGCAGCAGCCCGCGGGCATCGTAGCTCGTGAAGCTGGTGTTGCGGAGCTTGTGGAGGAACGGGTAGCAGGGCCAATCGGGCCCACATGGGTTGTTGTATTGGTCGGAGGTCATCCGGCCGTCGCTATCCCAGGCCATGTCTCGCTGCAGGGCCCCGGGTCCACTGATCCTGGTGAGTTCACCGCTGGGCTTGTAGGTGAGCGCGAAGGCATTGCCGACCGCATCCTGAAGGCCGGTGAGTCTCCCTCCGCCCGCGCCCGTCGCGTACGAGTAGGTCACCTGGCCCCCGCCGAACACGCTCGGCACCGTCATCGTCGAGCGGCGGCCATTCCCATCATAGGTGTACGAGGTCGTGTAGGTGTGTCCATACGTGCCGCAGGCGGCGCCGGTCGCGTTCCGGATCGAGAGGGTTTCCGACCGCAGCTCGCCGTTGGGGTCGAACGTTCGAGCAACAGCGCCGTCGCAGCCGGTGGCGGTCATCAGGCGGCCGTCGTAGGTGTACCCGAACGTCTGCAACTCCGCCGCGATCGTATCCGCGTAGGCCGCCGTGGTGAGCGTGTTCGGCGTGATGCTGTTTCCCGGTCGGGTCGTTCCGATCGCCTCCGGGATGGACCGCTGCCAGAGCCGATTCATCACATCGTACGTCATCACGATCAGGTGTCCCCGAGCCGTAGTGACGGTGGTTACGTTGCCGGCAGGGTCGACGCCCAGCATCTCGGTGCCACCGCCCGCCTTGGTCCGACTGGTCATCCGACCGGCCTTGTCGAAGGTCCACGAGTCGGTCAACGTGCCGATGCCCTTCGGGTTCGGGGCGAACGTCCGACTGACGGAAGTGACCCGGCCCTCCTTGTCGTAGCCGGTGGTGACAGTGGTGTGGTCGCCCGCGGACGGGCCGGTCAATCGCGTCGTCTCCTGGCCCCAGTCGTTGTAGGTGAACACGGTGGGCATGAACGTGGCCGGGCTCACATTGATCTGGGTCTGCGTGGTGGTTGGCCAGCCTCGTGCATTGTTGCTGAAATAGCTTCTGGCCCCGAGCGGCGTGACTGAGCTGTCCATGTTACCCACCGCATCGTAGTGGTATCGATGGGCCGGAACGCCGGGAGCGGTCACGGAGGTGAGCAACCCGCTCGTGGCGTACCCGTACGTCGTGGTCTGCGCTGGGCTCCTGCTATCGGTTTCCGAGTTTCGGTTGCCGTTCGATGGGTTGATCCCGAAGGTCGTCGAGTCGCCCATGGGCGGCACGATCTTGGTGAGCTGGTCGAACCCGTTTTCCCAGCCGTAGCGCGTGGTCCGCGATGGAGAGACGCCAAGGTCGACGACGGTTTCGAGCCGACCGCGGACGTCATAGGCGGCCTGCAGGGTCTGGCCGGTCACCGTCGTGAGACTGGTCACCAGCCCGGAGAATGGACCGCCGCGGACCAAGAGGGTCTGCCGGCCCTCCGCGTTGACGATTCGAGCCGGTGCCGAGTAGGTGTTTAGCCAGAACGCGGTCGTATCGGCAACCGTCCGCGGTCCGTCGAGACTGGTAAAGACGGATGCCGAGTCGCGGCTTGGCGTTCCACCGAGCGCCCGCGACTCGGCGGGGACGATCTGGATGATACTCGAATCGCCGACGGTGTTTGTCGGGCTGATCGCGCTACGGACGACCTTCCGCAGCGAGTCCAGGGTGAACAGCCGCACGCCAAGTTCGCGATCGGTCCGTCGAATGATCAGGCCGGTCGAACCCTGATACTGAAAGCCGACCGAGTAGGTATCCGGGTCGGTGATCAGGGTGACTCGACCGGACGCGAGCGTGACGGTGGTGGTCCGCGCCGGCGACAGCCCGTCGGTCACCGTCAGCTGATTCGGTGGGTAGCCGAACGTATAGGCGCGACTGGGCCCGCCAGCAGGGACAGGCAACGACAGGGTCAGGAGCCTTCCCGACCCGTCATACCCGAAAGTAGTCGTATGGCCGAGACGGTTGACCGTTCGAAGGTGGCGACCGGAGGCGGAGTCGAAGACCACCGCGACCCCGCCAGGCAAACGTCGGGTGAACTCGCGAGTTGACCCGTTCGTGGCGATGGTCAGACTGTCGGCGAAATCGACGAATGGGGTGCGGCCGCGCCAGAGACTGGCCGAGACCTTGGTGAACACTCTGCTGCTGCCGTCTCCGCCGACCCAGAGATAGTTGCTCGTGCCCGCGATCGGGACCAGGAGTTCGAGCCCGGCAAGCCACCAACCCTTGCCGAATGGGCTGGATTGCCGATTCACCACGGTCACCTCGATCGGGGTCGACGTGGTGAACGGCCCGGTGCCGTTGTACTTGTTCGTGACGTCGAGGGTATACGTGGTCAGGCCAGTCGCCGGCGAAGCGGTCGTGTCGCGGACGCGGATCAGTCGGGCCGCGCCTCCCACCGTCCATTGGTTGCCCGGCCATGCGGCTCGACCGACCACCGTGGTTCCACGCTTGAGCGTGCCGATGATCGTGTCTGGCAGCACCATGCCGCTGTAGATGCTGACGGCGGCCGTGACGCTCGGCGCTGGCTCCGCGAACTGGCTGTTGTACAGCAGGCTGGGAGACCGAGTGGTGTTCATGGTGCGGAGAGGCGGCAGGGGGTGGACGATCCGCAGGTCCCCGCATTCCGCGGCCACGGCCGCGCCCAGCGCGATGGCGAGGCACTGATCGCGAGGCACCGTGCCCCTCGGGTTCCACGACGACGCGGCGACCGCCGGCGCGGAGGGCTGGGCGGTGACGGACACGTTCACGTATCCGGTATCGAGCACAACGCCGCCGTAGGTCGCCCGGGCCACGACTTTGCCGGCGCTCCCCACACTGAGCGTCTGGAATTGTACGTTGACGGTCGTCGGAGGGCCGGTGGGCACCGCCACGCTGGCCGGCGAAGGCGTGCAGGGACTGCTCAGCACGCCTGGGCCCGAGCATGCGGCGGTGATCGTGACGGTAGTGCTCACCGTTCCCGTGTTGGTGACGGTAAAGGCCTGGTTGACGATCTGTCCCGGACCCAGCGTGACCGTCCCTCCGTCGGTCAGGTTGAGCGGCACGACCGAAGCGCCTGCGAGCGCGAGGACCGTGTAGCCCGTGTCCACGACGGCCGCGCCCACGGCGGCGCGAAGCGCCACCTTACCGCTCGCTCCCGACGCGAGCGTGTTGTAGCTGACCGTAGCGGTCAGCGTCTGATTGGATGCCAGGGCCAGGGTCGCCGGATTGACGGAGCACCCGCTCACGACGCCGGTCCCGGTGCAGGCGGGGGTGAGCGTGAAGGTGGTCGGGCTCCCCGTGTTCGTGACGTTGAAGACCTGACTTCGTGCCGATCCCGGGGGGTCGATCACGGTCGCACCGTCGCTCAAGCCCAGCGGCGTCACCTGCCCGGTCGGGGGTGGAACGGCCACTGAGATGTCGACATAGCCGGTGTCGAGCACAACGCCGCCATAGCTGCCGCGGAGAACCAGTTTGCCAGAGGTGCCGCCAGCCAGACTCGAGTAATTGATAGTGGCGTTGACTGGTACCCCATTGTTTGCAACGGTGCCGCTCGTGGGAGTGACCGTGCAGCCGGCGGCGACGCCCGGGCCCGAGCACACCGGCGTGAGGGTGTAGGCGACGGTCGCTGGCCCGGTGTTGGTGAGGGTGAAAGTTCGGGCGAGCGCGGCGTTGGCGTTGACGACGACCGGGGCCCCGCCGTCAGGTGCCACCTGCAGACTCGGCATCTGGACATTGACCGAGCCCTGGTCGAGGGTGACGCCGCTGTAGGTCGCGAGGACCGTGATGCCGCCCTGGGTTCCAGGCGCTCCAGCCGTGTAGCTGACGGTTGCGGTGCCCGACGCGCCGGCCGCGCCCGCTGAGTCGAGCGTTATCGCCCCGGGGCTTACCGAACAGGCGGTGACGGCCCCGGTACATGACGCGGAAAGGGCATACTGTCCAGCCGCGCGGGCCGTGTTCGCGACCGTGAATGCTTGCGCCGCTCCCGTCACGGTTGGCGTCTGAACGACGTTCTGTCCATCGGGTGAGACAGTTGCCGCGCCGGCCACGATGGTCACATCCCATTTCCCAATCCCGGAGGCCCCGGTCGGATTCGTCGACGTCACGCTCAGTTGGACACTCCCGGTGCCCATTCCAGCGACGGAGAACGTGGCGGTAATCACCCGAGAGTCACCGGCGGCGATGAGCCCCAGGGCAGTGCACGAGACGGTCGTCACGTTGCCCAGACCGGTACAGGTCCTGGCAAACTGCGCGTCGATGGTTCCGTTGTTGGTCACGGTAAAGGTCACCGTGTTACCGGATGACGCGGCGAGTCGGATCTTCGGGTCCGGGTGGGACCCGTTGTCGGGTGAGACTTGCACGCTGAGCTGAGCCGCGGCCACGACGGGCAACACCAGGGCCAGGGCGGCGATCAAGACCGTGCGACGATGTGACATGAAGCGCTGCTCCCGGTGACTGGATTTCGGCCTGATCAGCGAAATGCTGGGAACTACGATGGGAAACCGCGCGCCGAAGAACAAGTTGGGAAAAAACCTTGGTTTTGTAGCTTGGCCCGCCCCCGTCAACGCCCTCGAGTGTTATAGCCGCCGGCTCCGGCGGGCGGCCTGGAACCGCGCCCAGGAACTCGGCGAGATCGCACGTGACCCGGAGCGAGATGGTCCAGCAATGGCTGGGCGCCAGCGGCGACACGGTGCGCTACCGGGCGGTCGATTCGCTGGTCCACGATGGCCTGGCCAACCTGGTGGGCGGGAGTCAGCTGTGGGAGGTCTGGATCGCG
>JANRLG010000032.1:0-64352 GCA_033762835.1 Thermoanaerobaculia bacterium | reverse complement strand
ATTCGGGGCGTTGCGAGATCGTGGACGCTTGCCGCCGCATCGTCTCCGACTGGGCCGCAGGCAAACGGGCCGACATCGACGAAGAAACCCTCGACCGGTACCTCTACACCTCGGGGCTGCCGGACCCGGATCTGCTGATCCGGACCTCGGGCGAGCAACGAGTGTCGAACTTCTTGCTCTGGCAAATCGCCTACTCGGAGCTGTGGATCACGCCCACCCTGTGGCCCGACTTCGGCCGTGCCGAGCTGTACCGCGGCGTGCTGGAGTTCCAAGCCCGCGAGCGCCGTTTCGGAGGCGTCGGCGAGGCTTCCGAAGAAGCCGTGGCCAGCGCCGAGAGCGGGAGCTGAGTAGCCCTTTGCAACGCCTGCTGACCGCCGCCGTCCTGGTACCGCTCGCCCTGCTGGCGGTGTTCCAGCTGCCCTCCTGGGCGTGGCTCGCCATCGTGTTGGCGGTGCTCGTGGGGGCCGCGATCGAGTTCGTGCGTGTCGCCCGCTCGTGGGCGCCCGACGCTCCCCTGGCTGGGTTTCCCGTCCTGATGGTCGTGGCCAGCGTGGCGCTGGCCTACCACGAGAAGGGTGGCCCCCACGGACCGGCGGTCGTCTGGGCGTTCGCGGCGCTCGTGACCCTCGGCTTCGGGAGCTTTGCGCTGCTCGCTCGCACGCCGCCGGCCCAGTCCCTGCCCGCCTTGGGCGCTCTGGCTTTCGGGGTGCCCTACTTCGCCCTGCCCGCGGCGGCGATCTACCGGCTGCACGTGCGCGACCCCTGGCTCGTCATCCTGCTCTTCGCCATCGTGTGGCTGGGGGACACGGCGGCGTACTACGTCGGCTCGCGCTTCGGCCGCCACAAGATGGCGCCGGTGGTGTCGCCGAAGAAGAGCTGGGAAGGAGCCATCGCCGGCCTCGCCGTTTCCCTGCTCGCCACCGTCGCCTGGGCCTTGCTGCGGCGCCCGGAGGTCGGCTGGGGTGAATTGCTGGTGATCGCCGCTGCAACGGCCGTCGCGGCCCAGTTGGCGGACCTCGTGGAGTCGCTGCTCAAGCGAGGCGCTGGAATCAAGGACTCGGGCAACCTGTTGCCCGGTCACGGCGGGCTGCTCGACCGCGTCGACGCGCTGCTTTTCGGCGCCCCGGTCTTACTCGCCGGCATCTGGTACTTTGGCGGCGGCTGGTGAGCTGAGCGCTCTTCGCTACACTACCGAGACTGCTGAACGAACTCCACGATCGAACCCGAGGCGAACGAGCCCATGGACGTCATCCTTTCGAAGTTGTCTTTCCTGGCCCAGGTCCCACCCTTCCTGTTCGTCTTGGCGGTGATCATCTTCGTCCACGAAGCCGGGCACCTGATCGCCGCGAAGCTCTTCGACATGCGGGTGCTGACGTTCTCGCTGGGCTTCGGCAAGCGGCTCTTCGGCTTCGAGCGCGGCGGCACGGACTACCGCGTCTCGCTCGTGCCCTTGGGGGGCTACGTCCGGCTCGGGGGCGAGAACCCCGACGAGGTGTCCGACGATCCCCGGGAGTTCCTGAACAAGCCGCGCTGGCAACGGATCATCGTCTACCTCGCCGGGCCGGCCATGAATTACGTGCTGGCCAGTGTCGTGGTGACCACACTCCTGGTCGTCGGCGCCCCGGTGCCGAATCTCATCCTCGACATCGATCCCGTCGTCGGCGCCATCGAGCCCGGCAGCGCTGCCGAGGCCGCGGGGCTGGCGCCGCAGGACCTGATCCTCGAAATCGACGGTTCCGAGATCGACAACTGGCAGGATCTGGCGCTGCTCACGAGCGGTGCACCGGAGCGCGCCCTCGCCGTGCGCTACCGCCGAGGCGAGGAAGAGCGCACCACGACGGTCACTCCGAAGCGGGTCGACCCCCACGGTTACGGGGACATCGGCATCGAGCCCGTGATCGCACCCCAGCTCACGCAGGTGATTCCGGGCGGGCGCGCCGAAGCCGCCGGCTTCAAGCCCGGGGACGAGCTGTTGTCGATCGACGGCCGCCCGATCGCCTCGACCGACGATTTCGTCGGCTATCTGCAGAAGCATCCGGACGTCGCCGTGGCGATCGGCATTCGCCGCGCGGGCGTCGAATCCGTCATCGCGGTCACCCCCCAGGGCGTCGACGGCGTGGGCAAGATCGGCGTCGGGCTCGGGTACCAGACCCCGCTGTCCTTCGGCAAGGCCTTCACTTCCAGCCTGGCTTATTGCGTCGACCTGACCAAGAGCACCTTCGCCGTGCTCGGGCGGATCCTCACCGGCCGGGCGTCGGTCCGGGCCAACATCTCCGGCCCACTCGACATCGCCGAGCAGTCCCACCGCATGGCCCAGATCGGTTGGTCGGCGCTGTTCAACCTGATCGCACTGTTGTCGGTGTCGATCGCGATCTTCAACCTGTTGCCCATTCCGCTGCTCGACGGCGGCCAGATCTTCGTGCTGTTGATCGAGACGATCCGTGGCCGGGACCTGTCTCTCGGCCTCAAGGAGCGCATCCAGCAGGTGGGTTTGGTGATCGTCTTGGCCTTGATGGCGACCATCCTGGCGCTGGACTTCGCCAAGCGGCTGGGCTGATACACTCCCGCCCCATGCTACGTCGGTTGGCCAAGGCGATCGGGCTCCTCGCCTACGCGGGAGTCCTTTTCGCGGTGTTCGCCGCGTCGTCCTACGTAGCTTTCAGCCTGTTCGTCACGAGCGGCGTCACCTCGGCGCCGGACATCGTGGGCCAGGCCCTCGAGGAGGCCCGGATCACACTGTCGGATCAGGGGTTCGACCTCCAAGTGGCGACCGCCTCGCACTACGACGCCAACGTTCCGGCAGGCCACGTCCTCGAACAGCAGCCGGCGGGAGGCTCCTTCGTCAAACGCGGCGCTCAAATCTCCGTCACGCTTTCCCAAGGGCCGTTGCAGATGACCGTGCCGGATCTCGTGGGCCAAAGCACACCGGCGGCCCAGATGGCCCTGACCGGCGCCAGCCTGGCCCTCGGGCGCACCCTGCGCGTGCTCGGTGCCGGGGTCGAGCCAGGGCTCGTCCTCGAGCAGGCACCTCGACCTGGCGCCTCGATTCCGCCGGGTTCTCCGGTTGACATCCTGGTGGCCACGAACGCCTCGGTCGATGGCTACGTCATGCCCGACCTGGTTTATCGGGACTATCAGCGGGTCCGCGACTACTTCGAAGGTCGCGGCTTCACCGTCGGATCGCCCCAGAGTGAAAACTATGAAGGCATTCGGCCCGGTACCATCCTGCGCCAGTCACCGACCGCGGGCCACCGGTTGCGGCGCTCGGAGACGATCTCGCTGGTGATCTCGGCCGGTCCCGAAGGAGGATTCTGATTCTGAAGCTCGCCCCCTCGATTCTCGCTGCCGATCTGGCGGATCTCGCCGGCGCCCTGGCCGTCTGTGAAGCGGGCGGCGCGGACCTCGTCCACGTCGACGTCATGGATGGTCACTTCGTGCCCAACCTGACCTTCGGGGTTCCCGTGGTGGCGGCGCTGCGCGCCCGCACGCGGCTGCCCTTGGACGTCCATCTCATGGTCTCGAACCCCGACCGCTTGCTCGATGACTATCTCGCGGCGGGAGCCGACCGGCTGGCCGTTCACTGGGAAGCCACCGTCCACCTCGATCGCACCCTCGGGCGGATTCGGGCCTCCGGGGCGCGCGCCGGCGTCGCCCTCAATCCTGCCACTCCGGTGGAGCTGCTGGTGGACGTTCTCGACGCGGTGGACTTCGTTCTCTTGATGTCGGTCAACCCCGGATTCGCCGGCCAGCCGTTCCTTCCCGGGGCCCTGGGCAAGGCACGGCGATTGAAAGCACTCGCCGCCGGCCGCCCGATCGAGATCGCCATGGACGGGGGCCTGGGTCCCGGCAATCTCGCAGCGGCCGCCGCGGCGGGAGTCGATGTCGCGGTCGTCGGTTCGGCGGTCTACGGTGCGAGCGACCCCGTGGCGACCTTGGGAGCCCTGCGCGAGGCGGCGAATGGTGGAGGAATACGATGACGACTTCCGGTTCGAGCGCCCACGGGCGTTTTCTACTTCGGATGGCTCCCGGGCTGCTCCTCCTGCTCGCCCTCGGGGGCTGCCAGTCGGTAGGGCGGCAGGACCCGATCCTCGAATTGTCGGCCGCCGAGTCTCTGGCAAAGGGCAAGGAGCTGCTCGGCGCGGAGAAACCGGCCCAGGCGCGGCCCTACTTGACCCATGCCTTCGAAGTCGAACCCAACTCGCTGGCCGGCCGTGAAGGCCTGCTCCTCGCCGCGGACAGCTACTACCTCGAGGGAGGACGGGTCAACCTGATCCAGGCCGAGCAGCGCTACAAAGACTTCCTGAACCGCTTCCCGACCAGCGACAAGGCGGCTTACGTACAGTTCCAGATGGCCAACGCCTTGGCCGGCCGCATCGGGCGCGCGGACCGCGATCTCGAGGCCTCACGCAAGGCTCTCGCCGCCTACGAAGACCTGCTCAACCTCTACCCGACCAGCGAGTACGCTCGGGAAGCGCGCGGCAAGATCCTGGTGGTCAAGGACAGCCTGGCGGAGCACGAGCTCGGTGTCGGGGATTTCTACCTTCGTTTCGGCATGCCCGTGGCGGCGGCGAAGCGCTACGAATACCTGCTGAACAACTATCCCGAGTACTCGAAGAAGGAAACCGCCCTGTACCAACTAGGCGTCGCCCACGTCCAGAGCGGAAAGCGGGAGGAGGCCGAGAAGGCCTTCGCGCGGCTGTCCCGAGAGTTCCCCGACAGCGCCTTCCTCGGCAAGCTCCCGGAGCTGCCGCCCGCGCCCCCTGCCGAAACCCCGGCCCCGTCGGGCCAAGGAGCCCCGTCCCGATGAAAGCCGTCGTCGTCCTCGTCGTTGCCGCTGCCGCCCTCACGGGTTGCGCCTCGGGCTCGTTGCGCGCCCGGTCGACCGCTACTGCTCCGGCCGCCGACACCGTCGAGGCGCTCCGCACGCGGGTGGTCGAGTTGCAGCAGCAAGCTGCCGTGCACGAGGTCGAGATGGCTCGCCTCCGCCAGGCCGTCGAGGCCCTCGAGGCCCGCCTCGGGGGGGCACCGCCGCGGCCCGCCGCGAGCGCACCGCCGCCGCGCCCGGTGTCCTCGGACGACGGAACCGGCCCCATCGAGCGGGGGGCGCCGATCGCCGGGGAGGACCTGCCGCCCGCCGTCCCGCTCCCGCCGGTGCCCACCGGTGCGCGCGCCGGTGCCGAGGCCCAGGCGCTTTACGACCAGGCTTACGCCGCCTACCAGGAACGGCGCTACGCCGACGCCGAAGCGCTGTTCACCCGTTTCCTGGGCACCCACGGGAGCACCGATCTCGGGGACAACGCCCAATACTGGATCGGCGAGAGCCGCTTCGCGCGCGCCGACTACGCCGGCGCCCTCACGGCCTTCCGCGAGACCGCCGACCGCTTTCCCGAAGGCAACAAGCTCGCCGACGCCCTGCTCAAGTCCGCCGACTGCTTGGCGGCTCTGGGCAACGTGCCGGCGGCTCGCCTGGCCTATCAAGAAGTGATCCGGCGTTTCCCCGGCTCGTCCTCGGCAACGAGCGCCGAGGAACGCCAAGGAAAGCTTCCCTGAGCCCACTTAGCCCCCTTGGCCTCAAGAAGAACTTGAGGTTTTGGCGTCTAAACCTTGACAGCTGCGGACAGACGAGCTAACTTTCATAGCAGTCTGCCTATAAAGGGCGTTTTCGCGACTCGCCCCGCCGCTGAGGACTTCGACATGCCGACGACGCTCCGAGGGTTCCTGGTTTTCCTCTCCCTCGTGCCTGCCGCCCTGCCCGGGGCTGCGGCGGAGGCCCCTCCCACCGATCTTCACCTGGTTGGGGATCATTGGACGGCCTGGAATCCGCCCGAGCTGCCCCCCGAGGGTGCCAACGTCCACACCATCGTCCGCGGCGACACCCTGTGGGAGCTGGCCCAGAAGTACTTTGGCGACCCCTACCTGTGGCCGCAGATCTGGGAGCAGAACCGCTGGATTCTGGATGCCCATTGGATCTACCCAGGGGATCCGCTAGTCGTCGGAATCGAGGTGGCCACCGCCGATGTGACCGACGACGGCACCCTGGCGGACACTGGCGAAGCTGCGACGGGTGAGGATCTCGGCGCCGACGTCCCCGCGGAGCCCAAGGAAACCGGCGAGGAGGGGCTACGCGGAATCCGCTCTGCCAAAGATTCTCTCGGCGCGCCGCAGAATCTGGGGTACGCCGCCGACCTCGAGTGTGGCGGTTACGTCGCCGACCCCGGAGAGGTGTTCCCGTACCGGCTGATCGGCTCGGAACACGGCGTGCTGTTGCCAAACCTCTCCGGCGTTGGAGCGGCCCAGAGCACCAGTGGCGGTCGCTTCGGGGAGCTGAACACCGCTCGCTTGAACCTCGCGGATGGTGACCTGGTCTACGTCGATGGCGGTCGGGCCGCGGGCCTGGCACCCGGGCAGCTCCTTTCGGTCGTCGAGCCGCAGCGGTTGGTGCGCCGCACGGAGGTCCGCGGCGAACCCTACGGCCAGCTCTATCGCAGCATCGCCCGCCTGCGCGTGCTCACCGTCCAGCCCGATCTGGCGATCGCCGAGGTGCAGCGGGCCTGCTTCGGCGTCCAGATCGGCATGGGGATCAAGCTGTTCGAGCCCGAGCCGATTCCCGTGGGCCGGCGCGGACGGGTGTGGCCGGTGAGCCTTCCGGCCTCCGCCGAGGCGCTCCAAGACGCGCCGATGGTGGTGACCTCCATCGACGGCCTAGTCTCGCTGGGCCAGGATCACCTGGTATTCATCAACCGCTCCGCCGAGGACGACGTTCTACCCGGGGACCAATTCACCATCTACCGTCTCAACCGGTCCGGCCTGCCGCCGGTCGTGCTCGGCGAGTTGGTGGTGGTGTCGGCACGGGGACGTTTGGCGCTCGCGCGGATCACCGAATCCCGCTACGCGGTGCTGATCGGCGACTTGCTGCTCGCGCGCTGAGGCCGTCCTCGCGCACTTCGTGGCTCTCGAAGGCGCCGGTCGGCGTCAGCTCGTGCCAGGTCGGCGACAAAACGACGCGTTTTCGCCGCATGGTATGATCCGCAGCCCTCGCGGAGCCTTGCGATGAAAGTGAACGACTTGAACGGCCGTCTGTGTCAGCTCGTGGACGAGTTGGTCCACCACGGCCTGACTCTCGAGCAAGCCCGCCGCGAGTTCGAGAAGCAGTTCCTCGTCTCGTCTTTGCGCTGCCACGACTTCAATCTCGGCCGCTCGGCCAAGAGCCTCGGGGTCCACCGAAACACCCTGCGCAACAAATTCACTTCTCTGGGAATCGTGGTCGACGACGTGCGCAAAGCCCGTCGCGGCCCGGCCTGAAAGCGCTCCGGCCGCAGCCGGAACGCTGTTTCTGGCACCGATCTTGCTCAAGGCGAGCCCGATCTCCGCGGGCCGGAGCGACGCATCGCTCCGCGCCACTTTCGCCAATGGCCGCTCTCCCCCAAGGTCTGGAACGGGTGAGTCGGGAGGCGGCCCCCAGGACGAAGGGACTGGTACCATGACCGAATCACGTGCTTCCTCGGCGCGCAATCGCCACTCCGCTGCCATCCTCGCCACTTTGGCGTTCGCCGTTCTCTGGCTCAACTCGGACCCCTCGATCTCCAACGCCCTCGCCTTTTGGGCCCGTCCGAACGTTGCGGTCGACGCGGCCTCGCCGCTTGCCGTCATGCCGACTGCTCCGGCCGTGCAACCGTTCGATGAAAATCAACTGCTCGCCGAGCTGCCGTATGGCGCGTTCATCGCCGACGCCGCGCGCGCGAACGAAATCGATGGCTGGTTGCTCGCGGCCTTGGTCGAAACCGAATCCGGCTTCCGCCACCGCGCGGTTTCGGGGCGGGGAGCGGTCGGCCTGACCCAAATTCTGCCGCGAACGGCGCTAGCCTTCGGCTCCACCGAGGCAGATCTCACCGATCCGCGCTCCAATCTCGGAGCCGGGGCCGCCTATTTGGCGCACCTGCTCGAGGAATTCGATGGCGATCTGGGGCTTGCGCTCGCGGCCTACAACGCCGGCCCGAACGCGGTGAAGCGCTTCGGCGGAATCCCGCCGTTCACGGAGACGCGGGAGTTCGTCGAGCGGGTGCTCGGCAGCTACCTCGACTACCGCCGCCAGGCCGGAGAGGCTGCCGCGGCGGCGCAGGTCTGACCCACCCTCAGGGGGTTTCGTTCTTGGACGGCGGGGTGCTTTCGTCGGCACCCTCCCGCAGCCCCTTCTTCAAGTTCCGGAGACCTTCCCCGATGCCTCGGCCCAGTTGGGGCAACCGCGTCGCGCCGAAGAGCACGACGACGATCACGAGGATGATCACGAGTTCCATGGGTCCGAGCTTGGGCATCGCGTAGCCTCCTACAAACAGAAGAAGTCAGTCGTCAGTCTAGCAGACCGGGTTCAGCAACCCACTCCAGCGCTCCGCCAGCTCGGGAGCCACCGCCGCGGTCTCGGGTGTGCGCGCGAGGTGGCGGAGGGCCCGCTGCAACGTAGGTGCGATCAGCGGCAGATAACGGGGCGAGCGGTCGGAGAACATCGCGTAGGTACCCACCGCCTTGAGGGTCCGTTGGGCCGCGGTCCGGTGGTACGCCTCACGATCCACGATGCCGGCCGCCACCAGGAGCCGCTCTTCGGCCTCGGCGGGGGGAAACAGGCTGTCGTTGAGCAGAGACGCCAAGTCGTAAGCGGGCGGGCCGAGCCGCAGATCCTGGTGATCCACGATCCCGACGCCGGCACCCACGGGCAGCAGATTGCGCACTCCAAAGTCGCGATGACACGGAACCCGAGGCTCGTCTCCGAGCCGGGCGCACAGGCGCGCGAGGGCGGCTTCGACCTCGGCTCCGAGATCCAGGCCTCGAGGCTCGAAGAAGGCGCGGCGGGTCAGGGCCAGCTCGCGCCCGAGCAACGCCGCGTCCAGAGGCGGGTTGAGGCCCGCCACCCGGCGTCGATCGATCCCGGCGATCCGCGGCAGGGCCGCGATGGCCGCGAGAAAGAAGGGCTCGAGAGTGGCGAAGGGCTGGTCTCGAAGGTCGAAGACGGTGGCGAGCCCGAGATCCTCGGTCACGATCCACCGTCCGAGAGGATCCGTGGCCAAAATGGCCGGTACGTGGAGCCCGGCCCCAGTGAACAACGCCGTCGCCAAGCGGTAGCGCCGCGCCGCAGTGAGCATCGCGGGTGGATACAGGGCGAGAACGGCGCTGCCCGGACCTTCTTCGAGGGTCAGGCGCAGGTACCGCCGCTGGGAGACGTCCCCGGTCATGGCGGTCGCCGCGACCACCGAGACTCCTTGGTCGCGCAGAACCGGCAACAGGACGTCGATTTCAGAACTGGGCATGGGGGTGTCGCGGGTAGGCTTCGAGATCGGCCGAGCTGCCGGGCGGTACGCGGTTATTATACGGACAGCCGGAAGGACCAGAGGTCGTCGTGTTGGAAGACAAACTGCGGGAAATGCTGCGCGAGCTGGGGCGAGCCCTGGCCGACTCGTCGGATGCCAGCCAGGCGCTGCGACGCATCCAGGAAGAGGGGTACAGTCTGTTTTTCCTACTCGATCGTGCGGGGAACGTTCCCGTGCCCGCCGGGGGCGCCCCACAGGCGGACGAGGCGGCGTCGAACCCGGCCGCGCCGCGCCCCTCGATCGTCGAGCCGGTCTTCCGGATCGACGGTCAGGATCTGCGCTTCTTGCGCTCGCTCGGTATCGACCCGACCCGCCGCATCCGCCGCCGGGGCCGGAGCTCCGAGTCGTGACCGTCGCCACGACCGCGGCCGAACGGCCGGACTTGCTCGGCCTGACCGTGCCCGAGCTGCGCCGGGTGCTCGGCGACACGATCGACAAGCCGTTTCGAGCCCAACAGATCTACGACGCCCTGCATCGCCGCGCGGCGGCTGGCTTCGACGAGATGACGGACCTGTCGCGGGACCTGCGCCAGCGCCTCGACGCGTCCTTCCGCATCGGCCTGCCGGAGATCGCCGAGCGCTGGCCGTCCGCTGACGGCACGGTCAAGTACCTGCTGCGGCTGGTCGACGGCGCCACGGTCGAAGCCGTCGACATTCCGGACGGTGAGCGCCGCACGATGTGCATTTCGAGTCAAGCCGGCTGTGGTCTGGCCTGCCGCTTCTGCGTAACGGGCTACTGGGGTGCTGGCCGCAACCTGACGGCCGGCGAAATTCTCGCTCAGGTGCTGACCATCCGCCGCGAAGCGCAACTGCCGGCGGACGGCTTCAACGTCGTCTTCATGGGCATGGGGGAGCCGCTCCTCAATCTCGACGCAGTGACGACCGCGATCCATCTGCTGGCCGAGTCACTCTCTTGGCGCCGGATCACCCTGTCGACCGCGGGGGTCGTGCCCGGCATCGAAGCCATGGCGAAGTGGCCCAAACGGCCCAACTTGGCGATCTCGCTCCACGCCGTGGAGAACCAGCTGCGCGATCGCCTCATGCCGATCAATCGCACCTACCCGCTCGAGGAACTCTTCGCGGCCTTGGCAGCGTACCCCCTCGAGTCCGGCCGCCGCATCACTTTCGAGTACATCCTCATCCGCGGCGTCAACGACCGCGACCAGGACGCGGATCTGCTGGCTCGCCGCGCCCGCAAGTTGCCGACCAAGATCAACCTCATCCCGATCAACCCCGACGCCGTCCTCGGCCCCGACATGGTGCCCCCGGACGACGCCCGCATCGCCGCCTTCCAAGACCGCCTCCGCCGCCACGGCCTGATCACCACCCTGCGCCGCCGCCGCGGCGACGACGTTTCCGCCGCCTGCGGCCAGCTCCGCGCCTTCGGTCGCGAAGCGCGCGGGTTCCGCGCGGGACTGCACGAGTAGGTCGGCTGGACCGCCCGACAGTGAGGTCGCGAGTCCCGTTCAGCGCTGCAAGTACACACTCTCCTTTTCGAGGGACCGAGAATTCTCCGGTCCCCTCGTCGAACCCATTGCGGGTGAGGAGAATGAGATGAAACCGAGATTCTCTCTGTTGGTCGTGCTGAGCTTGCTGGTTCTTGGGGCCTCCGTGGCGGTCGCCGCCGACGAAACGAGCTCCCTCACGGCTTCGGTGTCGGAACCGGCCGACGACCCGTTCACCCCGGAGAGTTCTTCGGGGTGTGGAACCACTGAGGCTTCCGACCTGTTCCTGCCCGAACCGCAGCTCCTGGCCACCGGAACCTGCGGCTCGTGCAGCCTCAACCCCTGCAAAGGCGCGGTGGTCGGTCAGCGATGCAAGACCAACCCGATCAACGGTGTCTGGGCTTGGTGTATCCCCGCGACGACCGAGCTTTGTCCCACCGGACCGCAGAACACCACCAATTGGGCTTGTCGCTGCGCACTCGAATACTTCTGAAGCCGACCAAGAGGCCGTCTAGCTTCGCCAGAGAAAGCCGTGATTCCGACCACCGCCGGGGCCTTCCCGGCGGTAGCTCCAGAGCCACTCGGGATGGCAGCGAGTGCAGACGGGGGCGGACCGAAGGTCGCTGACGCCGCGGCGGGAGAGTTGCTCGTGGGCCGCGGCGTGAAGATCGAGGTGGGGTTTCTCGCCCCGGTCGTCACGACGGGCGGCGGCGCTGGAGGCCGCCACCACGGCCTCGGCGACCTCCTCCGAGACCTCGTAACAGCACGGGCCAATGGCCGGGCCGATCCACGCGGTGAGGCTTTCGGCCGGCTCTTCGAGCGTCGCCAGGGTGAGGCCGATCACGTCCGAGGCGAGGCCGCGCCAGCCGGCGTGCACGGTGGCGAGGGCACGGTCCCCGGCCAGCAGGACCGGCACGCAGTCCGCGACGATCACGGAGAGCACGAGGCCGGATTCGCTCGAGACCAGCGCGTCGCCTTCGCCGCAGGCCCCGGGCCGGGCAGGTAAGACGTGGTTCGAGTGGATCTGCTTCGCCCAGGCGACGGGCGCGGTAAGGCCGGTGCCGAGAGCCTCGTAGACGGCCGCGCGGTCCCCCGCGGGTCCGCGTCCCACGAACCGCGCCTCAACGGCTCCGCGGTGGTCCTCCCAGACCGGGAACGGCAAGGCTCGAAACCGCACCTCAGCGTCCTCCACGAGCCGCGAGCAGAGGCTCGATTTCGTCGCCGATGGCGCGCGCGAGGTCACGGTAGCCCGCCGCGTTCGGGTGGATCGGGTCGGACTTGCGGCTTGGCGCACGCAGCACTTCGCCGAGCGCCCCGCGCACGATGGGCACGCCCGGATGCCGCTCCTCGAGCCGATCGAAGATCGCCCGGTAGGGCTCACCGAACGGGGCGTCGAGCTCGACCAGGAGCGGCACGGCACCGCGGGCGAGCACCGTCGCCACGATCGTCTCCAAGGACTCCTCGGTCTTCGCCGGCGGAACCCCGCGCAGGAGGTCGTTGCCGGCCAGTTGGACGACGACCAGCCACGGGTCTTCGGCGAGGGCGGCTTCCAGCCGGGCCAAGCCCGCGGCGGCGGTGTCGCCGGGCACGCCGGCATTGACGACTTCGACCGCGAAACGAGCGGCCAGCAGGTCCGGGTAACTCTCCCCCGGGCCGGCGCCGACCCCCGCGGTGATCGAGTCGCCGAGGCAGACGATCGTGCGCCCGGGGTTGTGGAGGTTTGGAACCTCGGACCCACAGGCGAGCGAGAGCAGCGTGAGAAGCAGGCAAAAAAGACGCAGCGGACGCACGCGGGAAGTATGGCGCAGAGGCGGTAGACTTCCCGCCGAGTGATCCAGTTCTTCCACGTCGGCAAGACGTATTCCGGCGGCCAGGTCGGGCTCGAGGACGTCACGTTCTCGCTCGAACGGGGCGATTTCACCTTTTTGACGGGCGCCTCGGGCTCCGGCAAGACGACGTTACTGCGCCTGATCTACCGCGGCGATGTCCCGACCCAGGGCCAGATCCTGGTCAACGGCCGTAACGTCTCGTCGCTACCGCGCAGCAAGATTCCCTACCTGCGACGGACGATCGGCGTCGTCTTCCAGACCTTCCTCCTGATCGAGCGCAAGACCGTCTTCGAAAACGTCACCTACCTGCCCCGACTGCTCGGGCAGGACCTTGCGACGCAGAAGAAGCTGGCCGCCGAAGCGCTCGAGCAAGTGGGTCTCGCCCATCGTCTGACGGCGTTCCCCAGCGAGCTTTCCGGCGGCGAGCAGCAGCGGGTCGCGATCGCCCGGGCACTGATCGCTCGGCCGGACATCCTGCTCGCGGACGAGCCGACGGGCAACCTCGACCCGGATCTGTCCTGGGAGATCTTCAAACTGTTCCTCGCGATCAACCGCCAAGGGACGACCGTGCTGCTGGCCACCCACGACCGGGCCATGATCGAGCGCGTTGGTCACCGGGTCCTGACCCTCGGTGGCGGTCGTCTGTTGGGCGACGACCACTTGCCGCCCGGAGACCTGACCGAGGCTACACCGTGACGTTGCTGCAAGCCTTGGCCTATTTCCTGCGCGAAGCGCTGGTCTCGCTCGGTCGCAGCTTCCGGGTCAGCATGCTGGCCGTGGGAACGATCGCGGTGAGCCTGTTTCTGGGCGGCCTGTTCTTTCTGGTGGCCGACCATTTGTCGCGCTGGCTCGCACGCGCCCAAGAAGACGCCAAAGTCGTGGTTTACCTCGAACCCGGCCAGGCGATCGACTCGCTGCCCGAGCTGACCACGGCGGCCGCGGCACCGTGGGTGCGGAAGACCTTGCCGATCGGCGCCGACGAGGCCCGGCGGCGGTTCCTCGAGGTGTACCCGAGCCTGCGCGAATTGGTCGAAAAGGACGCCCAGGCCCTGCCGGAGTCGCTGGAGCTGACGATCGACGCGAGCCAGGCACCCGCGGACGGTTTCGACCCGTGGCTCGCCAAACTGCGGGGGATCGCGGGTGTTTCTCTGGTCGACGACGACCGCGACTGGCTGCGCCAGCTGGGTGCCGTCGCGGCCCTGGTGCGCGGGCTGGGATTGGTGCTCGGCGGTGTGCTCCTGGGGGCCGGCATTTTCACGATCGCCAGCGTCATCCGCTTGACCGCCTACCTCTATCAGCAGGAAATCGCCATCCAGCGCCTGGTTGGTGCCACCGAGTTCTACATTCGCGGGCCGTTCTACTTCGAGGGCCTGTTGCAGGGGCTTTTCGGAGGCCTCTTGGCCGCCGGAGGCTTGGCGATCGGCTTCGCCGTGGTGCGGGAGCGGGCCCGGGAATCGCTCCTGACCACCCTTCTCGCCGGAGACCAACTACCCTGGGGCTGGCTACTGGTGCTGGTCGCGGTGGGGGGAGCGGCGGGACTGGTGGGGGCGATCCTCTCGCTGCAGCGGGAGGCGCTGCCGCATTCACCGCTCGAAGAAACGCCGGTGGAGCTCGAAGGACCGCAGGGAGCCTGACAGGTCCCCTCAACCCTCGGCGATGAGGCGGCTCACACGCTCGAGGAACGGCTTGGACTGATTCGGTCCGAGCGCACCCGAAATGAGCTTTTCCTCGGCTCGCACGAGATCGATCACGGCGTCGACCTCGCGGCCACTGTCGAACTCGGCGCGGACCATGCGATAAACAGCTTCGAGCTCATGACCCCGCGGGTGGCTGGCGAGCAGCTCGTGGGCGTGACGGTGAATGGCGTCCGCCACCATCCGCAGCTTCTCGGGTCCCAGCCGTTGCAGGTGCTCGGCGTCGATCTGACCGAGATGGTCCTTGAGCGCCACGAGGCCCGAGGTGATCAGACCGTACAGCAGCTTGCAGGCTTCGAAGGGGCTGGTACCGAGGCCCGCGGCGACTTCTTCGATCGAGCGCCGTTCATCGATCTTGCAGACCAGCCGCCACTCTGCGGGAGTGAACGAAACCGAGGTGACGGCCGCTTCTTGAGTGAACACCGGCACCAGCCGAGTCGAGGGGATGCGCTTGGCGAGCACCTGCCACTCGTCGATCCGCCGGGCGGCCTCCATCAACAGGTTGGTGTTCGACTTCTGGATCGTCGAGTGGGTGGCTTCGCGGCCCGGGGTGAAGACGAAGTCCCCGTCGTTCCAGATCGCCAGTTCGTAAACCGCTTCTTCGCCCGCGAGGTCCTGGACCTGGGCGTGAATGATCTGCCCCGAGCGCAGGAAGATCTCGCCCGTAGTGTTCCCCCGCCTCAGCGTGAAGACCCCGGTCTTGCCCGAGACCGAGACCAGCTGAATGATGTCGGGAAGCGGCAGTTCTTTGAGGGAACCCTGGAATGCCATGGGCTAACTCAGTTCTCCTCAGCCATTACGCATCACACGTCTCAGAAGGAAGTGGGATCGTAACACAGGGTTTCGGCCCTCACTCGCCATGCCCCCTCACCCGTTGGTCGAAACGGAATCGCTGGGCCGCCGTCACGGCGATCGCGAGGGCGTCGGTGGCATCCGGCGGCAGTTTGCCGGTGCCGAAACCGAGGAGCAGGCCGACCATTCGCGCCACCTGGGTCTTATCCGCCCGGCCGTTGCCGGTGACGGTCGACTTGACCTCGGCGGGGCTGTATTCGACGATCGGCAGTCGGCGCGCCGCGAGGCGGGCGAGCAGCGCCCCGCGGGCCTGGGCGAGCATCACGAGTGACCGGGCGTTGACACCGAAAAAAGGTGCCTCGACGCCCACGAGCGCGGGCGTCACTTGATCGAGAAGCTGGTCGAGTCGCGCGCACAGGGTCGCCAAACGCTCGGGAACGGACTGCGTCTTGGGACACGAAAAACGGCCGTGATCCAAGACGATCAAGCGCGAGCCGGAGCGCTCCACGAGGCCGTAGCCGGTGTGCAGGCTGCCGGGGTCGAGGCCCAGGATCACCATGGTTTCAGCGGTACGACCGGGTAGCGGGGGACACCGCGGCATCATAACGCGCCGCTCGCTCCCGGCGCCGTTCCGGCGCTCTTCGTGGCCGTCGTAAGCCTCGCAGAATCAGCGCGTTGCTCGAAGGATTCATTGACTCCCGGGAAGCGGGATGCTAGAAACTCCTTTTCAAGGAGCCACGGGAGCGGGCATGCCGGTCATCCTGGTCGTCGAACCGGAACAATCAAGCGTTGATCGAATCGTCGGAGCGCTCGGCGCGACCGGCTGGCAGGTGCGTGGCGTCGCCACCGTCCCCGCCGCTCTGGAGTTCACCGCCAGCGAGGCTCCGCTGTGCTTCGTCGTCTCGACCACGGTCCCCGGAGCGGTCGACCTGCTCGACCCGTTCGCTCGTCGCCGCGGTGGCCCGGGTACCGTGGCGGTGGTTCCGGCGGGAGCGGGGACCGGCGTCGGCCTGCACGCCGACGAGGTTCTGATGACACCGTTCAGCGACGACGACTTGCGGGCCGCCATCGACCGCACGTTGCGGGGCGCCGCCCGCCGGGTGGCCACGGCGACGCCCGGGGACGCTCCCAAGCTGACGTCGCAGGACATCTTCGGGGACTTGGTCGCGGACCTGGACGACGCCATCCAGACCGTCGCACCGGCCGGTAGCCCGGCACCGCCGCGAACGACACGGACCAGCTCCGACGCCCTGATCGACAAGAAGCTCGAGGAGACCCTCTCGGGCATCCTCGGCATCCCCAGCCCGACCAAGCCGGCGCCCGGGACGCCCGCGGCGCCGCCTCGGCGGCCCGCCGCCACGGACGTCGACAAGCTGCTGTCTCAAACGCTTTCGGGCCTCGATCTGCCGGTGGCGCGGAAGCCTGCTCCGCCGGCCGCTTCGCCGGTTGCGCCCGCGCCGCCGCCGCGGCGAACCCAGGAGCTCGACTTCTCCCGGCTCGAAGAGCTGACCAAGGGCGGGCGTCCCCCGGCACCGCCGCGCGCGCCGGAACCGCCTCCAACCGTGGCTCCGCCTCCGGTCTCGCCGCCGCCGACGGTCGAAACGGCACCTCCGGCGCCGAGTCTCGATTTCGACGCCTGGGATCTAACCCCCGCGGGCCTCAAGCCCTCGGGCCTACCACCGCCGGTTCAGCCCGTGGCCGCTGCCCGCGAGCCGACCCCGGTTCCACCCGCGGCACCCGCGCCTCCGCCGCCCGCGCCCGTGCGCACGCCGGTCGAGGCGGGACAGCGCTTCGGCCAGTACCTGCTGCTCGAGAAGATCGGCGTCGGAGGTATGGCGGAGGTGTGGCGGGCACGCTCCCAGGGCGTCGAAGGCTTCCAGAAGACGGTCGCCATCAAGCGCATCCTGCCGCACCTCACGGACTCCGCCGACTTCGTGACGATGTTCGTCGATGAGGCCAAGCTCGCCGCCCAGCTGAATCACGACAACATCATCCAGATCTTCGACCTGGGCAAGATCGGCGACGACTACTACATGGCGATGGAGTACGTGGAGGGCGAAAACCTCCGCGGCATCCTCAACAAAGCGCGCGATCGTGGGGAACCGATCCCCGCCGCGGTTGCCCTTCAGATCGCCGTCCGCCTCGCCAGTGCTCTCGGTTACGCCCACCGTAAGCGCGACTTCGAGGGCCAGGAGCTCGGCCTCGTTCATCGCGACGTTTCGCCCCAGAACGTGCTGGTGAGCTACGAAGGCAACGTCAAGCTGTGCGACTTCGGCATCGTCAAGGCGGTGGCGCGCACGGGCCACACGCAGATGGGCGCGCTCAAGGGCAAACTCCAGTACATGTCGCCGGAACAGGCCTGGGGCCGGCCGGTGGACGCCCGCTCGGACTTGTTCTCCGTCGGGGTGCTGCTGTTCGAGATGCTCACCGGCCGCCGCCTGTTCACGGGCGACAGCGAAATGCAGCTGCTCGAGGCGGTCCGCGACTGCCGCATCCAAGCGCCCTCGGACATCAACGCGGAAATTCCCGTGGCGGTCGACGTGGTCGTCGCCAAGGCCCTGGCCCGGGAGCCGGCGGATCGGTATCAGTCGGCGGACGAACTCATTCAGGCCCTGCAGGGGCTGCTCGCAAAGATGCACCCGCAGCCTTCGGTGCGCGAAGTGACGGCTTATATGCGGGCGCTGTTCCGCGCTGGGGCGGAGCCGGAATTGCCCCGTTTCCTGCCCGAGGACGAACCCGCGATCGGCTTCGTACCGCCACTGGTGGCCGCCGGCGCGGCCGGTGCCGTGCCGCCCGAGCCCGCGGTTGCGCCGCCCGCCGCGCCGGTTCCTTACGAGCCTGAGCTTCTACCGGCGATCGAATTCGAATCCGAGGCGCAGCCGTGGACGCCGGAGCTCGGTGCCCAGAGTTTCGAGTCCTACCTGCCCGAGCCCGAGCCCTTGCTGACCCCGGCCGACCCGCCGCCGGTCGCCCCGCCGGTGTTCGAGCCCAATGCGACGGTCGCCCTGCCCGTGGCCCGCCGGTTGTCCGAAACGCTGCCGGTACCGATTCGCCCGGCGCCGCCCGAGGTCGTCGAAGTCGCACCGGTACCGGCCCTACCCGGGGTCGCGGTGGAAGAGAGCCCCAAGGGCCGCAGCTGGCTCTTCGCCGCCATCGTCGCGGCGCTGCTGGCCGGTGGCGCGGCGGCCTGGTACTTCACCCGGCCGGCGAGTCTGCCTCCGGGGGCAGAGCCGAGCCCCCCGGCTCTCGAGCCGGACGCTGCTCCAACTGACTCGGAACCGTCGCCGGCCGGCGACGGGGCAACGACCCCCGCGGAAGGCCAGACCGGCCTGGAAACGGCGCCCGCTTCGGACTTCGATCTCAATCGCGCCGTCGAAGAGAAGGCCGCGAGCAAAGAAGAAGAGCTGCGCCGTCAGTTCGAGGCCGAACGCCGCCGGATTCAACAGGAGATCGAAGCGGCGAAGGGTGGCTCTCCCGCTCCCGCTCCGACCGCTTCACCACCGCCGTCCCCCGCTCCCAGCCCCCCCGAAGCGGTACCGGCCGAAACCCGTTCGGAGCCACCGCCGGATCCTCCGGAGCCCGCGCCGAGCCCGCCCGCCGCCACTGAAACGCCACCCGTCGCACCGCCTTCCGAACCCGCAAGCACCCCCCCGGCCGGCCCCACCACGAAGCTCGGTGATCTCGTCTCCATGGGTCCCGGCGTCACGCCCCCTCAGCTTGTCACCTTCACCAAACCGCAGTATCCTCCCTTGGCTCGCAAGCTCCGGGTCACGGGCGAAGTCGTCGTTGCGATCCTCGTGGACGAAAACGGCGCGGCGCGAGAAGTGCGCTTGCAGAAGGGTGTCAGCCAAAATGTGGGCTTGAACGAGGCCGCTCTCGACGCGGCCCGCTCGGCTCGGTACCGACCGGCGACCAAAGAGGGCGTCCGGGTCCGAATGTGGACGAATCTGAAGATTCCTTTCCAGCTCTGAGCCGCCGGCTCCGGGCCTTGTCGTGGAGAGTCAGGCGATGAGCCTCAATGATCAGCAGCGTTCCTTCTACGAGAACATCCTCACGACCACCCGTCGCGAGATCGAAGACCTCGACCAGCAAATCGAAGAAGAACTCGCCAAGGTGAAGGATCGCCTCGCCGAGTTGCAGAACGCCAAGAAGGCGTCCCGTCAGATGTACGACGCCGCATGCCTGCGCCTCGGTGTCGCCAACGACCTCGAGGCCGAGGAAGGGGACGGCTCCGGCGTCTGAACGCCCGGACGGACCCCTCCGCCCGGCGCTCCTAGCGCTCCATCACGATGCCCTGGTTCAAGCGCCGGCCGAAGGCCAAGCCCAGCGGAGACGCTCCGCGCAGCCAAGTCCCCAAGGGACTCTGGGTCAAGTGTGAGGAGTGCAAAGAGGTCATCTACTCGAAGGACCTCGAGAAGAACCTCAAAGTCTGCCCCCGTTGCGGCTACCACTTTCGGATCGACTCGATCGAACGCATCGCGTTGCTGCTCGACGAGCCTGAGCCGCAAAGGTTGTTCGAGAACGTCCTGCCCACCGACGCCCTGAATTTCCGCGACACCAAGCGCTACCGGGATCGCCTGCGCACCTACCAGGCCCTGGTAGCGGAAAACGACGCGGTGGTGGTGGTCGAGGGCACTCTCGAAGGCATCCCCGTCGTCCTCGCGGTCATGGAGTACCGCTTCATGGGTGGCTCCATGGGTTCGGTGGTCGGCGAGATGATCACCCGCGCAGCCGAAAGAGCCCTCGAAACCGGCGTGCCGCTGCTCGTCGTCACCGCCTCGGGCGGCGCCCGGATGCAGGAGGGCGTCCTGTCCCTCATGCAGATGGCCAAGATTGCCGCCGCCTTGAATCGCCTGCGCGAAGCCCGGCTACCGTACATCGCCATCCTGACGGATCCGACCACCGGCGGCGTCACGGCGTCCTTCGCCATGCTGGGGGATCTGAACATCGCCGAGCCCGCGGCGCTCATCGGCTTCGCCGGCCCGCGGGTGATCGAACAGACCATTCGCCAGAGCCTTCCCGAGGGGTTCCAGCGCGCCGAGTTCCTGCTCGACCACGGGTTCTTGGACCTCGTCGTGCCGCGCCTCGAGATGAAGGAAACCCTGGCCCGCTGCCTGCGCCACTTCGTGTAGAACCGTGGCGCTTCCGCTCGCAGCCGCCACCGCCCTCGATCAACTTGCACCCTTCGGCATGCGGCTCGGGCTCGAGCGCATGGCGACCCTGCTCGCGGCCCTGGATCACCCCGAACGTCATTGTCCCGCGGTGCTGGTAGCCGGGACCAACGGCAAAGGCACGGTGTCCGCGCTGCTCGACAGCTTCGCCCGCGCGGGCCGCTACCGAACGGGTCTGTATACCTCGCCCCATCTCGAGACGGTGGAAGAGCGCATTCGGGTCGACGGCCGGGCGATCGCCGGCGAAGCTCTCGGGGTCCACCTCGCCCGTGTGCTCGCCGCTGCCGAGCGTACTCTCGACGAACCGCCGACCTACTTCGAGGCCCTGACCGCCTGCGCGTGGCTCGAATTCGCCGCTCGCAAGGTCGAGCTCGCGATCGTCGAAGTCGGCCTCGGCGGTCGTCTCGACGCCACGAACACAGTGGCGCCGATCCTCTCCGTGGTGACCTCGATCGGCTTCGACCACACCGAGCACTTGGGGACCGAGCTGGCCGCGATCGCCCGCGAGAAGGCCGGGGTCTTTCGGCCGGGTACGCCGGTGGTCTCGGGCGTCCGGGCTCCGGAGGCCGCGGACGAACTGAGAGTGGCCGCGGCGCGCTTGGGGGCACCGTTCATCGAGGCCCACGAGGAGTTGCGCCTCGAAGCCCTGCAGCGGCACCGCCCGTTCTCGGGACGAGCGGGCCAACGGATCTGGTATCGCCCAAGCTCGGGTGCCGGCCTCGAAGTGTTCGAGCTGCCGCTGCCCGGCCGGCACCAGGCCGACAACTTGGCCGTTGCGGCCGTCGCCGCCCGGGAGCTGCGCACCCTCGGCTGGGAGCGCCTCACCCCGCGCGCCCTCGAGCGAGGATCGGCTGCCGCGCGCTGGCCCGGCCGGCTCGAGGAAGTCGTCTTGCCGCGGGGCGAGCGGGTGCTCCTCGACGGCGCCCACAATGCCGAAGGGGCGGCCGTTCTGGCGGATCACCTGGCGACCACCGGTGTGCCGTACCGCTTGCTTTTCGGGGTCCTTATGGACAAGGACGGCGCGGCCATGCTCGAGACCTTGGGGCGTCACGCGCAATCCGTGGTCTTGACGACCGTCGGCGTGCCGCGAGCGCGGCCGGCCGACGAGCTCGCTCCCTGGGTACCCGCGGGCCGCCAGGTGACCCTCGAGCCCGAACCGGAACGGGCCCTGCTGCGGGCGCTCGAGAAGATCGGCCAGGAAACGGTGCTGGTCATCGCCGGATCGCTCTACCTCGTCGGGCAGATGCGCGAAGCCCTGCGCCGCGGATGGGGCGTGCCGCCGCCGGCGACCGATCTGGTCTCCGTGGCGCCGAAAAAAGCGTCTTGAAGGGTCCGGTGTCCCGTGCTATATTCCCGCGTCCCCGAACGTGGCGCGTTCGTCTAGGGGTCCAGGACACCGGCCTCTCACGTCGGTAACACGGGTTCGAATCCCGTACGCGCTACCATCCTCTCGTTCCCTTCGGTCACTCGAGTCTGATAACGCGTCCGTGATTCGGTCGCGCGAGCCTCGCGCTTTGCGCTCGGCTCGCTTGGAGCGAATCCCTGGGGGCTTGGCGTGGACGTGGGAGGGGAGGAGTCGGGCCGGACGAATTCGCAGGACGATTCAACAGGCTAGTGGGTGGATTCCGTAGGGGCGGACCAAGGTGTCCGCCCGTCGGTGGGCCACCCGCTGAAAGAGGTTGGCTTGCCCCATCCGGGCCAACCTGCCGTAGGGGCGGCCCCCTGTGGCCGCCCTCTTCCCCTTAGGCTCCGAACTTCTCTAGCCGGCCGGCGTGGGCTAGGAGCAGGCCGAGGAGGTTTTTGGCGGGGAAGGTGCCGAGGTGGCCTTGGATTGTGGTGGCCTCGGTGAAGCGGGGCAGGTCGTCGACGAAGGCGTGGGGCGCTGCGATCAGGACCGGAACCGGGTGCCAGCTGTGGGCCTTCATCGGGACGGGGGTCGAGTGATCGCCGGTGATGGCCACGACGTCCTTGGCGGGGTCGAGGGCCGCGAGTAGGACCGGCAACTCGCGATCGACATCTTCGAGGACCGCCACCTTGGCGCCGAGATCGCCGTCTTCTCCCGCCTGATCGGTGCCCTTGATGTGCACGAAAGTGAAGTCGAAGTTCTGGAGGCCGCTCGCCGCGGCGGCGAAGGTCTCCGCCACGGACTTGGGGCATTCCGCGACAGTCATGCCGACGGCTCGCGACACTCCGCGGTAGAGCGGATACCCCGCGAAGCAGGCGGCGCGCAAGCCGTAGAGATCCTCCAGGGAGGGCAGGCTGGGCAAGGACGCGAACCCCCGCAGCAGGAAGCGATTCGCCTTCGGCTCGGCGGCGATGGCCTGACCGATCACGGGCAGGATCTTGGCGAGGCGTTCGACCGTCACTCCGGCGGAGCTGCCGTTGGCTTTGGGGGCGAGCGGAGGCACCCCGAGAACCTGCGGGTCGGTGTCCTCGAGCTCGGCGGACAAACCCGGGCCGCGCAGGCGGAGGACGAACCGGTAGCCCTCGCCGGGAAACACCTGGGCGGTCAAGCCGGGCACCGAGGGAGCGGTCGCGAGGTGATCATTGATGGCCGTACACAGCCGAACGCACTCGGCGGTGGGAAGGCGCCCGGCCCGGCGATCCACCAGATTGCCCTGGGCGTCCGCGGTGGCGAAGTTACCGCGGGCGACGACGTCCCCCGGAGCCACGTCGAGGCCCATACCGAGCGCCTCGAGCGCCCCGCGGCCGATGTCCGCCTCTTTCGAGAGGGGGTCGTAACCGAACAGGGCGAGATGCCCCGGGCCGCTGCCGGGGGTGACGCCGTAAGCCACCGGCAAGGTGCGCCCGAGGCTCGCCCGGCGGGCCAGCCTGTCGAGGTTCGGGGTCACGGCCTTCTCGAGCGGCGTCTGAGGCTGGTTCGTGGTTCGCAGGTCACCGAGCCCGTCGAGTACCAGGAGCAGGATGCGGCCGCCGGCCGGGCGCGCGAGTTGCGAGTAGAGATCCCGCGGCGACATCTCAGGGCACCAGGTAGGCGGAGCCGCGGATCTGGATGCGCGCCCGAGGCTCGAAACCCGCCCCGAACAACGCAAAGGCGGTGGCCGTTCCGAGCACCGGCAGAACGATCCAGCCGTCGAAGCTGTCGCTGCCATAGGGCGGAACGACCGGCTCGATTTCCGCGATGCGCACCCAACGCTCGACTTCCGGATCGAAAGCCGCCCGCAGTTCGAGGTAAGCCCGATCGAGGTCGATCGACCGGCGTTCGGAGGGGTGCCAGACGGAGAACACGAGACGGATTTCGTCGTAGGCAGCGGTGTCGAGGTGTCGCACGCCGGCCGTGACGAGCGGAAATTGGAAACTACCCCCCGAATCGGTGGCGAAGATTTCGGGCGTCGGGTCGAACGTCAGGGGATGAGGTGTGGTGCTCTTCATGGTCATGATTGTTCCCCCCGCGCGAGGGCCAAAGCGCGCACGATGCGCGCGCGGGTATCGGCCGGGCTCGTTCCCAACAGCGGAGGGCCCATGCCGAAGGCGACGGCACCGGCGGCTCGGTGCGCCGGAATGTCGTCGATGCCGAAGCCCCCGGCGGCCAGCATGGGGATGTCTCCCAAAGGACCGCGGATGGTGTGCAGGTAGCTCGCTCCGCCCACGGCGGGCAGGGGATAGACCTTGACGAGGTCGGCACCGCACTCGTGGGCCGCCAGAATCTCGGTCGGGGTGAGGGCGCCCATCAGCAGGTAGATCTCGGCCGCCTGGGCCAGCTTCGCCACCGCCGGCACCACCCCCGGGGTGACCAAGAACTCGGCACCCGCGGCCACCGCGGCTTCCGCCCGCGCCGCCGTCGTCACGGTGCCCATACCGATCCACGGTGGTCCGTCGAGGCCTCGCTCGGCGAGCAACTCGGTCACCAGCCGAGGGGCCTCGGGCACGGTGAAGGTGATCTCGACGAGCTCGAGCCCACTCGCCAGAAACTCCCGGGCGATCCGCGCCGCCTCGTCGTAGGACGCCGTGCGCACCACGCCGATCACGGGCGAGCGAGCGAGACTTGACGCGATCTGGCGCTTCCGGGTCATCAGACGGCGAATGTTATCACCCGGGGGCGAGGTGGCCGGGAAAGGAGTACGATCGCAGCGTGGCACTCGTGAAACGCCCCCAACAGCGCGAACCATGCGGTATGTATTTCGGACGCGACACAGCGCCTGAGGCCGAGTCCCGGCTGGTCGAGTTTTATCGCAGCCTGACGCCGGCCGAGAAGCTCCAGAAGGTCGCGGAGCTGAACGCCACAACTCGAGCCCTCGCCGCCGCTGGTATTCGCGCTCGGCACGGAAGGCAGATCTCTGGGCAGGAGCTTGCTCTTCGCCTGGCCAGCCTGAGGCTTGATCGCCAGACGATGCGCGATGTCTTCGACTGGGATCCGGAGGTGGAGGGCTACTGACTTGGCGGCCGACGACACCCTGCGAGTGGCCCAAGTCGTCTGCCGGCATCTCGGCGAGCTTCGGGTGCCGCATTTCATCACTGGCTCGCTGGCCAGTTCCGTCCACGGCGTTCCTCGCGCCACTCACGATGCCGACTTGATCGCGTTACTCGACGAGCGCCACGTGAACCCCCTGGCCGAGCGCCTGGAGGGAGACTTTCACTTCGACGAGGACCGCCTGCGTCTGGCCATCCGCACAAAGAGGTCCTGCAACGTCATTCATCTACCGACGATGACCAAAGTCGACCTCTACGTCGCAGACAGCTCGAGAAGGTCGGTCGAGGCGTTCGCCAGGGTCTGTTGGATCGAGATCGGTGATTTCACCTTCCCGGTTTCAAGCGCAGAGGAGTCGATTCTCTCGAAGCTGCAGTGGTACCGCGACGGTGGTGAGCAGTCCGACCAGCAGTGGCGAGACATCCAGGGCATTCTCACGGTCAGTGGCTCTCGCCTCGACTTTGCCTTTCTCGAGCGGTGGACTTCGACACTCGGTCTCAGAGACTTATGGGACCGCGCCCTTCGGGCCGGGCGCCTCGGGCGCTAACCGAGCGTAAACGACCGGAGAGTACGCCGCAACGCTCCACGCAGGATCTTGACCTCGCGCTCGGTCAGCCGCGCGCGAGCGGCGAGTTGGTGGAGGTCCGTGAGCACGTTGCCGTAGGTTCCGCTCCTGGCGAAACCCACCTGATGGAGCACGTGGTCGACCTGGCCGAGCAGGCCCTCGACCTCGCTCGCGGGGGCGGCGGCATCCCCCGTGGCCAAAACGGGGGTAGCCTCGCCGGTGGCGCCGGCGAGAAACAGTTCGTAGGCCACGATCAAGACCGACTGCGCCAGATTGAGCGTCGGCATGGCGAGCGCCGCGGGGATCGTGACCACGGCGTTCGCCCGGGAGAGCTCGGCGTTGTCGAGGCCCCCGACCTCGGAACCGAAGACCAGGGCCGTCGGTTCCGGCCGAGCGGCAAGTTCGCCGGCCAATTCGCGGGGTGTCCACAGTGGTACGGCGATGCGGCGATCCCGCGCGGAGGTGGTGCCCACGACTCGGGAGTAAGGGCCGATGGCCTCCGCCAGGCTGTCGTGGCGGGTGGCACGCTCGAGCAAGTCGCGAGCACCCACGGCGAACGCCCGGGCCGTGGGGCCCGCCGGGGCCGCGGGTTCGACCAGGTGGAGGTGGGCGATACCCATGTTGGCCATCGCGCGGCACACCGCCCCGAGGTTGCCCTCTTCGCGGGGACGCACCAGAACGACGGCGAGAGGCGGTGGAGGAGCGACGTTCGACATGCCGGTAGGAAGCGTGCGGAGGATGCCGGGCGGACTATACTTTGACCATGAGCCCCAGAGCCACGACCCGTGCGTACCTGATCTTCACCGGCAGCGGCCCGATCCTGGTGCTGTCCACCTACCCCAAGCTGACCGACGAGCGCCTGGTGTCGAAGCTGCGCTACAAGGGCATCGACAAATTCATGGCCTATGAAGTCGATCTCGAGGCCGTTGCCGCGCGCTACCCGACGGCCTATCCGAGCACTCTCGAGGACCTCCAGGGCGTCGAAGACATTCGGGTGCTCGACTTCAACGGCCACCAGATCATGGCCAACTTCTCCCTCGGCGAGCTCGGGGACCCGATCAAGTTCGGCGACTGAGCCCGCGGCGGACGATCTCGTCCAGGAAAGCTCCGAGCCTTCCTGCCAGGCGAAGCGCCGAAAATTCCTCCAAGACGGAGAGGTCGACCGTGGCCGGATCGTAGCGGGGAGCCGCGGCCAGGGCCGCGAGTTCGGCCGTGATCGCCGCCACCCGGTCGCCGGCGCGAGTTTCGTCGTCGTAGGTCACCAGGCGGACACTCGGCGGCCGGGCCGCCCGCCGCAGCGTGGCCACCACCGTCGAAGCTTCGTGGTAGAGCGCCAGCACCGGCCGACGAGCCAAGAGCGCCGGGTAGAGCTTGCTCGCCGTGTAGTGGCGCTCGGACGAACCGAGCAGCAGCAAGGCCGTGGCTTGGGTCTGCACCGTCAAAGCGTCCAGATAGTCGAGACGCGGCGGATGTTCCGTCACCCAGTCCACCACCCCCAGCTCCGTCGCCAAGGGCAATACCCGCGGAGCGGCGTTGGTCGTTGTCTGATTGCTGGTACCGAAAAAATGCAGGCGCAGACGCGCTGCGAGTTCGGGGTCGCGGTCCCGCAGCTCGGCGACCGCACGGAGGAGCGCCCGCAAGGTCTCGAATCCCAGGGGCAACAAGGTGCCGGCGTAGACCAGATGCAGGCACCCGTCGTTGGGATCGAACCAGGGATTCGGCCGAGGCCGTTCCGCCAAGACGGCGAAGTCGGCGCTCTCGCCGCCGATGGGCAGCTCCAGAGTGGGCGGCCGGAGTAAGCCGGGGGAACGTGCCAGGGCCTCGTCTAGGGTCGCCGCCGAAACCGCCGTGAGACCGTCGGCCGATCGCAAGACCCGCGGCTCGAGCCACTCGGCCACCCGGCGTGTGGCCCGGCTCTTCCAGTCGACGTGTCCGGCCGGTCCCGTCGTCGAGCCCCACGCCCCGACCCATGGGTCCTGGTAGTCGAGCACGAAGGGCACGCCGAAGCGTCGCCGCCAGCGGGGACCGAGGATCGCCGGGTAGGTCGGGTAGATCGTGATCAGGACGGCATCGTGGGGCTCGTGCTCGAGCAGGCGTGCCCCGGTCCGAGCGAGGCTCGGCAGGGCGCGCAGGCCGAGGTCGCCGAGGCCCAAGGGCCGCGTCCAACGTACCGGCAGCGGCTGTACTCGCACGGTCCGCGGAGCGCTCGGGTTGAGGGTCGCGAGATCCGGGTCGAGTCGACCCTCGTAGCCGGACGGGTCCACGGTCAGCAGGGTCACGTCCCAACCGTGAGCGGGCAGGTGGGGAACCAGCAACCGAGCGCGGTGCGTGCCGGCCGTGGTGTCCGGCGGGAAGTGCGGGGAGACGAACAACAGGCGCCGGTTCATCACCGGCCTCAGCGACCGAGTGCTTCGCGCACTGCGGCGAGCAGGACGCCGCGCTCCTGCGGGTGTTCGAAGTGCCAGCGGGAATGGGCGGCTTCCCAGGCCGCACGACGTGCGCGGGCGAGCTTCTTGCGGTCCTTGCTCCAAGCGGCGAGGCCCGCGGCCAGAGTCTCGACGTCACCGGGCTCGGCGACCACGGCGCCCTCGCCCAGGGCCGCGGCGTAGTCGCGTTGCCCGGGGGTGGCGGAAATCGCCACGGCGAGGCCGGCCAAGGGGTAGGTGAGCGCCTTGTTCGACAGCAAAAGGCGGTTGTTGAGGGGCTCACCGGGCTCGAGTGCGAGGCCGACGTCCGCCCCGCGCAGGGCCGGAATCAGCTCGTCCGGTGGGCACGGCGGCCGCCGCACCAAAACCAGCCTCGGAGCGACCGCCGCCGCGCGGCGATCGAGCTCTTCCCAAAAGTCTTCGAGCGCCCGCCCGCGGATCTCGAACACCGCCGCTCCGCCGACGCGGCCGAGGAGATCGATGGCTTGCTCGAGGCCTCGCCCCGGGCCGATCGTCTGGCCGAACCAGGCGATTCGCAGGCCGCGAGGCCCGGGTTCGAGCGGGGGCGCATCGGCAGGAAGGGCGAATGTGTTGTGGACGACCCGAGCGCGAATTCGGTACAGGTTCTCGTAAGCGCTCGCCATGGGCTCGGTGGCGGTCGTCACGAAGGACGCGCCGGGCAACACCTCACGCTCGATGCGGGCATAGACCGCGGTCAAAGGGTCGTCCGGCGGACGCTCGCCGGTGTGGAAATCCTCGAGATCGAGGGCGTAACGAACACCCTTCTTGCGTCCGGCCAGAGCCGCCGTCGCCAGAGCTCCCGCGGAGCCGGCGTAGATCAGGTCGGTGGGCTCCGCCAGTACGGCTTTGACGAGCTCGGGATGAACACGGTTGACCGTATTCGCGAGCAAGTCGAGGGGTGCTCGCTCCAGACCGACGCGGTCCGCCACCAGCTCGGCGCTCTTGCGGCGCAGGCGACTCCAACCGTGGAGCAGGCCACTTTCCGGTCGATAGTCGACGGCCGTCCAGCTCCAGGCACCTTTGCGCCGGGCCACGAGGTCGGCGTCGGCGGCGAAGCCCCAAGGCACGAAGCGGGTGGACACCACCCGGACGCGGTAGCCCGCTTCCACCAGGGCATCGGCAGCCTTCAACATCCGCGGGCACATCGAAAGGTGGCCAGCGGTCAAGACGGTCACACGTGCGCTCATCGATGGGGCGGATCATACTCGGCGAGCCACTCGACGCTGCGTTCCGGGGGCTCGTGATCGAGAGAAGAGATGCGATAACCCCAGTCCGAGAGGTAGCTGCCGCAGGCCTCGCGCGCCATTTCGCTGTGCAGCGCCAGAAACAGCGTCGGATGGAACTCGGCAAAGGTCGCGGCGCCGCCTGCGAGAACTTCGGCCTCGGCGCCTTCGACATCGATCTTGACGACCGCGGGAGCTTCTGCCGAGCTCGCGCTCCGCCACGCGTCGAGGCCGACGGTCGGGAGCCGCCAGGCGCCGGTCGGGTCGGCGTGAAACTCACTCGGCGAGCTTCCCTCGCTCATGGTCAGCCAACCGTCCTCGGCCCCCACCGCCGCCCGCACCACGGTGACGTTCGAAAGCCCGTTCAACGCCACGTGGCGATCGAGGAAGTCGAGATTGGCGGGAAACGGCTCGAAGGCCACGACCCGACCCGCGGGACCGACACCGAGCGCCGCGGGCAGGGTGAACAACCCGACATTGGCACCGACGTCCCAAACCGTCGCGCCGGACTGCAGGGCCGCGGCGAAGCGTGCCAGTTTGTCCCGTTCGAGCGAGCCCAGCCACGCCCCGTGGGGCGCTGAACCGACGATCCAGCGACAGCCCCGCGCGGGCCCGCGCAGAATCGGCAAGTCCGCCTCGGCGGGCAGCAGCGCCAAGGGCAGCCGCACGACTCGGCGCCAACCGGCAGGTTTCACGCCGCCTCCGCGAAACGCAGGAGGCGATGGGCGAGCTCGGCCGGACCGAGCCCCGAGAGCATCACGAAGCGCGAGCGCTCGAGGGCGGGCTCGTCGGCGCGGGAGAAGGCGTAGCGCGTCGTGAAAGCGATCCGGTAGCCGGCCTGGGCGACCGCCGCCACGGAGTCCGCGTCGTAGTCGATTCCGGGCCGACCGTTGGGGTAAGCGAAGGCGCGCACCGCGGTCGTCGTCCAGGTCTGAAGGGCTTGGCGGTCGGAGGCGATTTCGTCGCGTTGTTCGCCCGCGGTCAATCGAGCGAGGATCGGATGGTGGGCGGTGTGTCCACCGATCTCGACTTGGTCCGAGGCGGCCAACCGACGGATCTCACTCGGGGACAAAAGGGCACAAGGATCGTCCAGAGAGGCCTCCGGCGCGGCGGCAACCGCGGCCCGCCAGCGGTCCGCGTCGGCACTCTTGACGGCGTCGACGGCCGCTTCGCCCCGAGCGCGGGCGAGCGCGTCGTACCAAGTGAGGCGGCCTTGGGCCGACACCTGAGAAACCGCGAAGACCACCGCCGGTACCTGGTACCGGATGAGGATCGGCAGGCCGAGTTCGAGCACACTGCGATAGCCGTCGTCGAAGGTCAGCAACACGGGGCGGGGTGGCAACGGGGGGCCACCTGCTTCAGCGGCGAACCAAGTCTCGAGCGAAATCGGCTGGCAGGTCTCCGCAACCAGCCGGCAGTGGGCCGCGAGTTCGGCCGCGGTGACATGGAGACCGGCGAACGGCATCGAGACCCGAGCGTCGGCGCGTACGCCGTGATACGCCAGGACAGCGACGCCGGGAAACGAGATCTGTGCGAGGCGGCGGGAGGTGGCCCCGGTGGCGAACAGGGCACGCTTGGCGGCGGCGGCCAGCTTCGCTCTCATGGCGAACTCGGCTTCCTCGCCACGAAATGCACGTGTTGCACTCGACGGCGGATGAACCCGGGGCTCGAGTCACGGCGGTAGCCCCGCAGGGTTACCACCTCGAACCCGGTGTTCTCGAGTTGCCGGACGGTGCGCCCGGGCGGGGCGCTGTAGAGGTACTGCACGCCTCCGCCGTCGCGGTAGCGCAGGTACCCGCTCGTGGCCAAGCGGTTGCCGAGCTGGTCGACGAGAAACCGCGCCGCGTTCCAATAGCCAGTGAGGTAGAAGTAGCCGCCCGAGAAGATGGCGCCAACAACATTGTGCGAGGACAGGATGAAATGGCCCCCGGGGCGCAGCACCCGGAAGGCCTCGGCCATCGCGCGGCGGCGACTGGCTACCGGATGGATGCAGTCGATCCCGTTGTAGCTGAATAAAACGGCGTCGAAGCTCGCGTCTTCGAACTCGAGGGCAGTGGCGTCCATCTCACGGAAATCGAGCGAGGGATAACGAACTCGGGCCATCTCGAGAAGCCGCGGCGCTAGGTCGATGGCTACCACCTCGTAACCCCGCCGGGCCAAGTCGCCGGTGGTTCGGCCGGCGCCGCAGCCGAGGTCGAGGACGCGGGCCGGAGGCGCCGGAAAGAACTCGGTGACCAACTCCGCTTCGACCGGACGTAGGCCCTCTTCTCGGCTGTACTCCTCGAGGCTCCAATCCGAAGCGTAGTTCTCGAGGTTCGCCCCGGTCACTGCGGGAGGCTTCTTCATCGTGGAGCGGAATCATAGACGACTGCCAGATCGCTTAATTCGCGCAGGTTGACGCGCTTGACAATCGAGTCCAAGGGAAATACGCTCTCTCACCATGAAGAAGACGGTGGAGAATTTGGAGGCGGATCTCTATCCCGAGATCGAGCCCCCGGTGCTCGAAGTGGCCGAGCCCGTAGTGGCTTATGACTTCGGAAGCGAGCCGAGCTCTGCCTTGATTTCCTTGCTGGCGGAGCGCTTGGCCGACTTCGAACGCTCAGGGGGGTCGTTCTCGCGTCTCGGTGGCGTCGAGGCGGTGGCCGAGCGGATGATGTCGACCTTGCCTCGGAGTTCCCCTTGGAACGAAGCTCTCGGGCCGTTTCATACCACCGCGCAAGTTGCCCGAATCCTCGGAGATGTTTCGCGCCAAGCCATCGCCGCCCGCCGTGCGAACGATTCCCTCGTGGCTCTCCGCACCGCGGACGCTCATTGGGTCTACCCGGCGTTCCAATTCGACCTCGGCCGGGGTTTGATCCCGGGAGTTGCCGAGTTGTGGTCCGAGCTCGTGCGTAGCGGCGAGGAGCGGTGGACCCTCGCCCGCTGGTTCGTCAGCGCGCTGGAAGCTCTCGACGGTCGCTCGTTGGTCGACGCTCTTCGAGATGGCGAGCCTATCGAAGCCTTGCGGCCTCTGGTGCGCGAGGCCGCGCAGCGGTTCGCGGTCTGAAAGCCGTGGCTTCCTCGCGTGAACGCTTGGCCCTGCGGCCACCACCAGAGGACCCCAAGGTGGCGCGGCAGGCCGGCCTCACGGTGGCACCGATCCCTCGTCTGGCGGAGCTCGAAATCGTCGAGCAGGGTCGTCTTCCTCAGCGCCCTCTACGCAGGCGGTCGTAGGCACCGAGCGCTCGGCCCACGAGGCTCGGGGAGAACCAACGGACCGTCACGAGATCCACGGGGCGGGGCCGCCAGGCGAGTTTGTAGTCGTGGCCACCGGTAAGGAAGTGGATCCGCCGCCAGCCGTGGTTGAGGCCGTGTTCGACGAGGTGGGCCAAGAGCACCTTGCCCGGCGAGTAACCGGCCCACACGGGGTAGTAGGTCGGGAACCACCAATACAACTCGTTGCGGAACACGAAACCCAGATGCCAAGCCACCGCGTGACCCTCGACTCGAAGGGCGGAAAAGTGCGCCCATCCGCCGACTTGCTCGGCGAGAAACCGCCTCAGGAAAGGCGCTGTTCCCGGGTGATCGAGCAGGCTGCCGGCGGCGGACCCTCGCCACTGGGCCGTGTAGGCCTCTAGAAACGGACCGTCGAACTCCGGGAGGGCGAGGGACGGATTCGTGAAGACCACCAGCTCCACCGCGCCCCGTTCCGCCAAGCGCCGCCGGCGGCGGCCGAGATCCCCACGGTGGTTGGCCGAGGTCCCGGCCAGCAACTGTTCCAGAGTCGCTCCGGCGGGCAACTCGAGTACCGGGCTCGCGTCGCCAGCCGGGGGCGAGTCGGGCGGAGCCAGCTCCCGGTGCACGAAGCGGAACAAGCCCTGGTCGATACGCCCGGCGAGTTCGTGACGGACCTGCGACCACAGCGCGGGGATCCATCGAGCATCACCGACGAAGAGCGGATCGGTGTAGCCGGCGAGGCTTCCCAAGGCGGGCTCCGCGATCCGACGCCGCGTCAGCCGACCCCGGCGGGCGCTGCACACCCAGGGCAGCAGCGCGCGGGCACCCGAGACGTGTTCGGCCCAGCCGAAGAGCGGAGAGCTGCCCCCGGGCTCGGCGCTCTCGGTCAGCCAGGGCGCGACCACCTCGGGCTGCTGAAAACCCGTGGGCCCCGCGCTGTCATCTCCGAGTCGGCGCCACTGGGCGACGAAAGATGTGTCCCGAACCTCGTCCCAGCTCTCCAGCCACGACAGACGCCAGCTCACGGTCCGGGTCCCGTGAACAGATCCAGGTAGTCGCGTGCCACATCGGCCATCGTACGCGGAACCGGGAGCGCGGCCCGCCAGCGGTCGACGGTCGAAGCCGGAGAGGTCGCCAAGGCAGCCAGCAGCCGGGAGAGCTCGCGCCAGTCCCCCGGGGCGAACAAGCGACCGGAGACCGAGTCTTCAACGATCTCGGCCAGGCCCCCGATGCGCGTCCCGACCACCGGCGTCCCGACTGCGAAGGCCTCGAGGGCGACCGTCGGGCCCCCTTCCGCACACACGGACGGGCACATCAGGACGTCCCAGCGGGCCAGCACGGCGGGCACTTCCTCCGGCGCCACCGCGGGTAGAAAATGAACCCGCGGGTCGCCGTGGAGAATTTCCTTGATCTCGCGGAGGACTTGCCGCTCTGCCGGGGTCTCCACGGGGCCCCGGAACTCGAGGCGGAACGGCGTGTCGCGCGCCGTGGCGGAAACCGCGCGGGCCAAGTCGTGGACCCCCTTGACCGAGTCGAAGCGTCCCAAGTATCCCAGGCGGACGGGCCGACGGGTGGGCTCGGCGTCCGGAGTGGGTTTCGGCCGGCCGCCGTGGCCGACGATGCCGAGACGGTTGACCACCACTTTGCCCGCTGGAGCGCCATTCGCCACGACGATCTGGCGGGCGGCCTCGGTGAGCACCACGAAGCGTTCCACGGCGTCGAGCAGCTCGGCCTGCAAACGCCGATTCCGCGCCACCAGACCGCTCATCCCGAGGGCCGTGCCGAAGCGGCCCGGAAGGCGAGCGAGCCCTTGGCCGATTGGCGGCGGAACGGTGGCGAGCAGCTGGGCGGCCATCCTCGGCAAACCGCGATCAGTCAGAGCACAGGCGGCACACTTGCCGGGCCGCACCAGGCCGTCGCAGGGTTCGGTGCCCCACTGCATCAAGGTGCCTCGCAGACAGGTGTATCCGAGGCTCGAGGCGTGCGTGGTGGCGAACACCCGCGCCCCCAGTCGACGTGCGGCCTGCACTTCGAACCGTCCCAGGCCCGGCACGAAGGTATGGAAGTGCACGACGTCGGGCCGTTCGGCAGCCAACCACTCGGCGAAGTGCTCGGCGCCGCGCGTCGGCGTGCGGCTCTGAACCTCGGCGCGAGTCGGCTCGGCAGGGGTGGGAAAGCGGAACACGGGAACCCCGGCGTGCTCGGTCCTCCGCACCGCGGTGCGGGCCGGTTCAGGAGCCGGCTCCGGGGCCGCCACCAGCACTTGGTGGCCCGCGGCGCGCAGCGACTCGGCGAGAGCGGCCACATAAAGCTCGGTACCGCCGAGGCTTTCGGGCAGGTACCAGCCAACGGCTTCGACAATCTTCAAGGGAGGGACTCCGGTACGTCGGCGAGGTTCTTGGCACGCAGCACCGCTAGGGCGAGTCGGCGCGCATCCAAACCCTGACGCTCGCCGGCCTCGCCACCGGCGAGCACGTTCAGGGGCAGACCGAAGCCCGTCTTGGGCCGGCTGAAGAGCTCGGCCGGCAGCTCCGGTGCTGCGCGGCGAACGAAGGCCGCCTTACCCGTGGACTTGGCTGGCTCGAACGCCAAGCGACCGAGGGCCCGTCGGAGGCGGTCGTCTACCAGGGGTACCCGCAACTCGAGAGACGACGCCATGGCGGCCCAGTCCGCGTCGCGCAGCAACTGATTGCGCATGTAGAGGGTCGACTCCAATCGGTGTACGGCGCGCCACGGGCCGGCCTCGCCACCGAGGGCTGACCGCGCTTCGGCCACCGGATCGTATCCGGCCAGGAGCTCCGCGGCGAGCTTACGCCCGAGCAACCGAGGCAGCTCCGCGGGGAGAAACAGGCCCCGGCGGAGGAAGTAGGCCCCGGCGAGGCTGTCGCCGTGGTCGAGCAGACCGGCGAGCTTGGGACGCGTGGGGGCCAAGCGCCGGGCGAGGTGCGGGGCCAGGGCAACGGCACCGGGGGCCCAGCGGCTCCAGCCCGCGGCCCGGCGCAGGCGGGGAACGTCTCGGAAGGATGGGTAGCTGCCGAAGATCTCGTCCCCCCCGAGGCCCGAGAGCACCACCCTCAGGCCGGCTTCGGCGGCCATGCGGCTGACCAGGAAGGTGTTGGCTCCATCCACCGAGGGCTGATCCATGGCGGTCAGCCAGTCCTGCCGGAGGTCTCGCAGCTCGCCGTCCTCGACGGTCCGCTCGTGATGGCGGAGCCCCAGGCACTGCGCCACCTGCGCCGCCAACGGTCCTTCGTCCGCGGCGGTTCCGGCGAAGGCCGCGAAACGCAGGGTGAAGCTCGCTAGCGGTCCGCCCGCGGTCTGGCGCTGGGCCAACGCCGCCACGAGCCCGGAATCGAGCCCTGCCGACAAGAACACCGCCACGGGCACGTCGGACACCAAGTGTGCCGAGACGCTCTCCGCTACGGCGGCTTCCGCCGTTTCGGGCCATGGCGGCTCGCCCGGTTCGTGCCCCTCAAAGTCGAAACCGCCGAACCGAACGGGTTCGGGGAGCGTGTCGCCGTCGAGTTGGGCAACGAGATAACTGCCGGCAGGTACGGCGCGAATGTCGCGCCGAATCGTGCGCGGCTCCGGCACCGAGCCCCAGAGCAGAAAGCCCGCCAGCGCCGCTGGGTCGACGGCGTCGGCGACGGCCCCCGAGGCATCTAGGGCGCGGACTTGCGAGGCGAAGCGCAAGGCGCCCCCCGCGGTCGACAGGTAGAGCGGCTTGATGCCGTAAGGGTCCCGCGCGAGCAGCAGCGTCCGTTCGACGCCGTCCCAGAGCGCGAGGGCGAACATGCCGCCCAGCCGGGGGAGCATCGCCGGGCCGTGCCGAGCGTACAAAGCGAGGATCACCTCTGTGTCGCTCTCCGAACGAAAGCTCTCGCCGAGCGCTGCGAGCTCGGCGCGCAGCTCCCGGAAGTTGTAGATCTCGCCGTTCAAGAGCAGACGGTAACGGCCGTCGGGTGATGCCATCGGCTGGAGGCCGGCAGTGGACAGATCGAGGATGGCGAGCCGCCGGTGAGCGAGCGCCACCGAACCGTCAGCCGCCATCCAAAGGCCGGCGCCGTCCGGCCCGCGGGTGGCCATGGCCTCCCGAGTCCGCAGGATTTCGTCGCGATCGGCGGGCGGCGCCGTGCGCTCTAGACGGAGAAAGCCGTTCAGGCCACACATCGCGAGAACAATAGCGGAGGACACAGCGGGCGCGGTCTCGCAGGAGGAGAGGAGAACGAAAAAGGCCCGGCGCTGGGCGCCGGGCCTCGGAGTCAGGAGGACCGGCGCGGCGAACCGAGCCGGTCATTCGAGCTCAGAGCGAGCTCAGGGGATGGTGGACGACCAAGCGGACGAGTTGCCCGCGTTGAAGCCATCCCGGAACAGGTCGCTGTTGCAGGACTGCACGAGGACGTCGTCGATGTACCAGCCCTCACGGCCCACCGAGTTGTCGGTGGCGTGACGGAACCGGAACTTGACCGTCTGGCCGGCGAAGGCCGTGACGTCCGCCACCACACGGGTCCAGTCTTGCGGATCGCCGCACCAGGCGTTGGTTCCGCCGATGGGATTGGCGAACTGCGAGCTGACCAAGCCCTTGTAGGGGCTGAGCTGGATCTGCGCTTCGAGGCGAGTCCAGGTGGCGCCGTTGTCGGTCGAGATCTCGATCACCGCACCGTCGAAGCAGGTCGTCGCGGTGGCGTCCTCGATCGTCTGGTGGTTCCAGAACTGGAGCGTGAGCGGAACCTGACCGAAGGGCAGGGCGATCGCCGGAGAGTCGAGCAGCTGGTTGCTGACGACCGCCGGACCCGTCGAGCGCCAAGCGAACGCGCCGGAGTGAACCCGCGTGCTCGACTGCGCCCAGCTGTTGCCCGTACCACTCGAGACCCAGCCCGCGGCGCCCGCCTCGAAGCCCTCGGTGAAGACCGAGAACGGCGTGGAGCCGATGGCGCAGTCGCCAGGGGCGGCCAACGTCCGGAAGCTGAACACCGCGGAGTTGGTGCCGGTGCCGCAGGCGTTGATGGCCCGCACGCGCCAGTAGTGGAGGGTGTTGGTGGCCAGCGGCGTGGCCAGCGTGAAGTTCGTGTTGGTCAGGTTGGCCTGGGTCACGACGATGGTGGTGAAGGCCGGGTCCGTGGCGACCTCGAGGGTGTAGGTCTCGGCCTGGGTAGCAGCAGCCCAGGTGAAGGCCGTCAACGGGTTGACGTTGGTCGCACCGGCACCCGGCGTGGTCAGGGTGACCTGCGACGGGGCCGCCGTGAACAGATTCAAGGTCACGTCGGTGTCGTGGACGATGTTGCTCGGGCTGGACGTACCGACAATGTTGATCGTCGACGTACCGGCGGCAGCGCCCGCCGTCCCGATGGTCATCGTGGTCGAGTTGCCCGGAGTAACCGGGTTGGTGCCGAAGGCCACGGTGGAGCCGGTCGGATTGCCGGTCGCCGACAGGGTCACCGGTTCAGCAAAGGCCTGGAACTGGAGCACGTCGACGTTGTAGACGGCGTTGTTCGGGTTGCAGACCGACAAAGAGGCCGGGGTCGCGCCGACCAAGAAGTCGGTGCCGGCGGGAATCAGGTCGAAGTAGGCATCCATGCTGCCACCGCGATCGTCCGACCAAATGATGTTGGCGAAGCCGCCACCCATCACCTGCTGGTCATAGTCGCCGTGGTAACACGCCGCTAGACCGTTGTCGAGAATGATCGGGCTCGAGACATCGGAGAGCCGAACGCTCGGGTTGGACCACGTCACGCCGCCGTCGAAGGACGTCCGGCTGTAGTAGTCCTGGAGCAGATTGTTGGCCGTGTCGTTCTGCTTCGAGTAGTAGGCGATGTTGACGACGTTCGCGTCGCTGACGGAGAGCGACGGGAAGTACTGATCGGTCGTCGTGCCATCGTCGTTGATCAGGACCTCCGGGCCCCAGGTGGCACCGTTGTCGGTCGACCGACGGTAGTAGACGTTGATGGCGTCACCGGCCTGGAAGGTGTCGGGGTCGCGACCGTAGGTCACGTGCAGGACGTTACCCGGGCCCACCGCGATCTGCGGCGAAGGCAGGATGCGGATCGGGCCCTTGATCGCCGGGCGACCGCAGGTGGCGGCAGCGGCGGCTTCCTGCGGGTTCACGCCGCCCGTGAGGGCATTGGCGATGGGCGTCCAGGTGAGACCGCCGTCCGTCGAGCGCGCGCCTTCGACGTCGATCGGGCCGGCCGGGAAGGGATTGAAGCGCAGCCACATGGCATAGACGTCGCCGTTCGAGGCGACGGCGGGCCAGGCACCTTGCACCGCGGCGCCTGCCGCCGACAGTGCGACCTGCGCGGACCAAGTGGCGCCAGCGTTGGTCGACCGGGTCGCAAAGATCCGGTTGCCGCTGCCGAAGTCGGTCCACACGACGTAGAGGTTGCCGTAGGTGGGCAAGGACTCGTTGTTGTCGACGACCATGATTTCTTTGTCGTCGTTGCCGGTGGCGATCGAAGCGACGAAGGTGAAGGTCTGGCAATCGTCGTCCGAGCGGAAGACGGCCAAGCCACCATTGCTGAGCGCGGCGTAGTAGAACTTGCCGTCCAACTTGCGCCAGACCAAGCTCGGGTCACCGCTGTTGGGAGCACCGATGGCGCCGCGATCCACCCACGTCGCACCGCCGTCGGTCGAGCGAGAGAAGCCGGAGAAGCCGTTGTTCTGGGTGATGCCGTGGAACGAGTCGTTGTAGGCGCCGCACAGGGTGCCCGTCACGGGATTGTAGGAGATGGAGGTCTCGCTCTGGGTGAAGCTACCGGTGTCACCCGCGGGATTGCTGACCGCGACATCGGTCGCCTCGGTCGTATCCGGGAGCTGCCCGGCCCCCTCGGCCGTCACGCCGCCCAGCTCGTTTTCGCGGCCGCAGGCCGGGTACAGGTAGTGCAGCAGGCCGTCCATGATGCCGCGCTTTTCCGGATCGTCCAGCAGCGCGCAGGAATCGGACGACGCCTTTTCGAGCGTCATGGTGGGCGGTGTGGGATTCTTGGCTCCCTCGGCCGCTGCCGAAACGGCAAAAATGCCGGCCAGAGCCGTCGTCACGAACCAGGTTCGGAGGTTGGTGCCGCCCATCGGAACGGCGTCTCGCAAGAGTGATCTCGTCATGTTTCGCTTCCCCTTGGCAATTCCCGAGCCCAGGTCATCTGGTCACGACGACGAACCGACTTCGCGACGGACAAGCGAACTGTGCTGACACGAGGCCAGAGTCACTCGGAGTTGAGCCGAAATAGAGGCCAACTTTAACCGAAGCTGCCCCCAAAACGGAAGAGCCTCTGAATTCAGGGCGTCGAGGCCGCCAAGCGGGAGCTGCAGCCGGCGCAAAGAGGCGTGGTTCAGTGGTCTCAAGGCGGCAGGGCCCGAGAGCCCGAACGCCCGAGCAGTCCCGCCACCGCCACCGCCAACTTCGCTGAATCGTGGCGGATCAGGTCGCCGTCGGCGAGCAGATCGGCACCCACGATCTGCACGCCGAGTCCTTCGATTGCCGACCGATCCACGTTGACCAGCAGCGAGCCGTGTTCGGCATAGGCGGCGAGGCTGTTGGGGCTGGGCCGGTGGTCGTTGACCAACACGATGTCGACGAGGCCCTCGCCGGCCGCGCGCTCAAGAGCGAGAAGGTGAGCGAGGGCGTCCATGCCGTCGGTCTCTCGGGGCTGGGTCATCAGATTGAGCAGTAGGACGACCAGTGCGTGGCTTTCGTCGATCGCCCGACGAATCCCCGGGATCAGCAAGTTCGGCAGAATCGAGGTGTAGAGCGAGCCGGGGCCGAGCAGAATCAGGTCGGCTCCGCGCAAGGCGTCGACCGCCGCCGGGAAAGGGGCCGGATCCGGCGGGTGGAGGCGCAGTTCGTCGAGCGCCTCGCCGGAAGTGCCGACCGCGACTTCGCCGTGGTACTGCCTGCCGGACAAACCGCGGCCGTGGAGCGTGACGTCCTCGAGTGTCGCCGGCAAGATCTTGCCGCGCACCGAAAGAATCGACTCGGCGGTCAGGATCGCCTGATAGAAGTCCCCGGTGATCTCGGTCAGGGCGGTCAGGAAGAGATTGCCGAAGGAGTGGCCGGAAAGGCCGACGCCGAGCGGGAAGCGGTACTGGAAGAGCCGCGCCAGGAGGGCTTCGTCGTCGGCCAGGGCGACGAGGCAGTTGCGGATGTCGCCCGGAGGCAACACGCCGAATTCCCGCCGCAAACGGCCGGAGGAGCCGCCGTCGTCGGTGACCGTGACGATGCCCGACAGTTCGGTGATGCCGCCGGTGCCGACGAGGTGCTTGAGCCCCGAAAGCACGGCGGCGAGTCCGGTGCCGCCGCCGATCGCGGCCAGAGCGCCGCGCCGCGGGGGGCCTTCAGGACGCGAAGAGCGGCGCGAAGTCCTCACTCTCCCGGAGGGCGGCGAAGTCGGGGTCGTGGTAGGCATAGACGCGGTTCTTGCGATTCATGTCGATGGCCTTGCCCAGCGCCGTCTTGGCCTCGCCGGCCCGCGCCTCGAGCGCGTGGATGGAGGCTACGAGGTAGGCGAAGCGTTCGTCTTCGTCGTCGCGCGCGCCGGCCCGGGCGAGCTCGAGAGCCCGGGCCAGGTTGCCCCGGTTCTTCTCGAAGACCGCCAGCAGGTAGGGGTCGTCACCGGGCACCGACTGGGCCGCGGCGGCATCGCGCCGGCACACGGCGCGAAACTGGCGCGCGCGCTCGGCCAACTCGGGTTGATCGCAGTCCGCCACGCGGGCGAAGAGGCCCTCGGCTTCCGCCAAGCGGCCGAGGTGCAGGGCCTGGAGTGCCGATTCGTAAATGTCAAGGAGCGGCTCTCGGCCCAGCCGCCCGCGGCCGGCGCCCGGCGCCGCCGCTTCGGTCCGTTCGGTCAACATAGGGGTTATTTCTTGCGTAGCTCGATCAGGATCTGTTTGGCGACCGACTTCAGCGTGTCGAACACGCCGACGCCGACCGGGGCGACCGCCTCGAAGGTGGGCTCCCGCTTGTAGTTGAGGGTGCGGTACATCTCGTCCACCGCCATGGCGTTGGCGAGGTCCCGCTTGTTGAATTGCAAGGCGTAGGGAATCGTCCGCAGATCGAAGCCGTGTTCCTTCAGATTGGCCTCGAGGTTACGGATCGACTCGATGTTGGCTTCCATCCGTTCGCGTTGGCTGTCGGCCACGAAGACCACGCCGTCGACCCCCTTCAGGATCAGCTTGCGGCTGGCGTCGTAGAACACCTGTCCGGGTACCGTGTAGAGATGGAAGCGGGTGGTGAAACCGCGGATCGTGCCGAGGTCCAGGGGCAGGAAGTCGAAGAACAACGTGCGATCCGCTTCCGTGGCGAGGGAGATCATCTTGCCCTTCGCCTCGGGAGCGGTCTTGTTGTAGATGTACTGCAAGTTGGTGGTCTTCCCGCCGAGACCGGGACCGTAGTACACGATCTTGCAGTTGATCTCCTTGCTCGCGTAGTTGATGAAAGTCATCGTTTGCCTCTCGTCGCCTGGCGGCACCGCTCACGCGGTCCTTGCGCCCTTCCCTCGCTCCCTACTCGCTGAACAAGGCGTCGATGTCGTCATCGGTGATCTCGGAGAACGGGCTGGCGGCCCCGGCGACTCCCGGGCTCTCACCCTTCTTCAGCATGGTCTCGAAGATCTTTTCGAGCTCGCCGCTCGCGCGCTTGACGCGCAGGCGAACCAGGCCGAGGGAGGAACGCTCGTCGAAGATGACGACCAGGATCGCCCGCTTGGCGACGATCGAGATGTGGATGTGATCCTGCTGGCCTTCGTGGAAGAGAACCGAGAACTCGCGTTCGCCGATCAGCTTGGCCAGGCCATCGGTGGCGGCGACGTTGCCCGCGGTCAAGGAGGCCAAAGAGGTGGTGTCGAACTGCTCGATGTCCCCCGCCGAGGCGATCTGCTGGCCGTTCTTGTCGATCAAGAAGACGGCGCGGCCGTTCGCTTCCTGGCGCAAGCGCCGAAGCGCCTCCTCCAGGCTGCGATACTCCTCCTCATAAAGCACGAAATCTGCCGGGGTCCCCATGGAGAGTCCTTTCCAGGAGGCGAGACGATAACACAAAGGCCCTGCCGGAGCGGGAACCCTGAGGGGAGAGCCCCTCGGCGGCCGTTGCAAGGAGCGAGGTCCATCATCCGTGCTACTCGAAACCGCACTGTTTCCGCCTTCGCGACTCCGCTCGACCGCTCCCGAGGCTAGAATGATGGGACCTTTGGAGTTTCCCCCGAACGTGAGCACATCTTCCGGCACCGCATTCGACGGCAAGTACGAGATCCTGGAGCGCCTCGGTGGCGGCGGCATGGGCGAGGTCTTCCTCGTTCGCCACATCCATCTCGAAGAGAAGCGGGTCATCAAGACGCTCCGGCGCGACCGCGTGCGGGACCCCGAGGCCCAGAAGCGATTCCTGCGCGAGGCACGGTTCGCCACCCAGATCAAGAACCCCCACGTCGCCATCCTCTACGACTATTCGCAGCTCGCCGACGGCAGCTACTACATGGTTTGGGAGTACATCGCCGGGGAGGACGTCGGCTCGCGGCTGCGCAGCCGGGGGCCCTTTCCCGTGGGGCTGGCGGTCGAGCTCGGCATCCAGGCGCTCCGCGGCCTGGCGGCGATTCACGCCGCCGGCATGATCCACCGGGACGTGTCGCCCGACAACCTCATGATCTCGGACGCCGCGGCCGAAGGCCGTCCGCTCCTCAAGATCATCGATCTCGGCTTGGCCAAGAACCTCGATCAGGACCCGGAGCTCGAAGTGACCCAGGACGGCATGTTCATGGGCAAGCTTCTGTACTGCGCGCCCGAGCAGGCCGGCTTGGTGAAGGGCGAGATCCTCGACCATCGGAGTGATCTGTACTCCTTCTCGTTGGTGCTCTACGAGATGCTCACGGGCCGCTCGCCGTTCGACGCCGAGACTCCCCAGGGCTCGATCTTCCGGCGGTTGTCCGAGGACCCGTTGCCGCTCGTCGGCCGCAATCCCCAAGTGGCCATCCCCGTCGCTCTCGACTCTGTCGTCTTGCGCGGCCTCGCCCGGGAGCGCGACAAGCGCTGGCCGGATGCGGCGTCCTACATCTCCGCCCTCGAAGCCTTTGCGCGCAGCCTCGCCGCCGCCTCGACCCAGGAGATCGAGCTGCCGCCGGGTTTCCGGGCGTCGGCCGCGGTGGCGCCGCCGCCCGCTGCGGGCTCGATGGCGGGGATCACCAAGTCCGAGCTGTCGCGCGCCGAGCGGCTCGACCTGCTGGCCCAGATCGAGCGTGCCGCCAACCGGCTGCGTGAGGGGTCGAAGGTCGTGGCCGAGGTCGACGCCTTGATCGCCGAGGGCCGGCTGCGCGAGGCCTTCGGGGCGGTGACGCGGCTCGAACAAGAAAATCCCCGTTCGCCGAGCCTGCCGGAGCTGAAGCAGCGCCTGCTCGAGGCCCAGCGCAAAGCGCAGGCCGCTCCGGTGCCGTCGGCCCCTGCGGCCCCGGCGCCCGCGGTGGCACCCCCGCCGCCGATCGCGGCTCCAGTGCCGGCCGCCGCCCCGCCCCCCGCGGTCGAGGAACCGGTCGTTACCCAGCGCGAAGTGCTCGAGCGCTTGCGGGAGGCGCTCCGCGCGGGTCGCTTGGCCGAAGCTCAGACGGCGTTCGCCGAGCTCGAGGCGTTGGCACCGGCGGCGACGGAGCTCGGCACCTACCGCGAACGCCTGAACGCCCTGGCCGCTGCCGCCGATCGCCGCCGTCGGGTGGACGAGGCCGAGGCGATGGTCAAGCGCTACCTCCAGAAGAAGCAACTGGAGCTTGCCCGCCTCGCCCTGTCGACTCTGGTCGAGTTGCAACCCGACCACCGCGGCCGCGCGGACTATGAAGCCTGTGTCCAGGGGCTCGCCGAGGAGCTCCAGCTCGACCGGCGCGCCGCCGAGGTCCTGGCCGCCGGTCGCGAGGCCCTCACCAAGGGCGACGTCAAGCTCGCCAAGAAGCAGGCGGAGCGCCTCGAGCGGATCGCCCCCGACCTAGCGGACCGTCTCGTCGCCGAGATCGCCGAGGCGGAGACGGTGGATCGCCGGGCGAATGAAGTCGGTGAGGTGCGGGAACGCCTGGAAAAGCTTCTCGAGGGTCGCCGGCTCGCCGAGGTCCGCACCGAGATCGACCGCCTGGGAGATCTCGGCGTTTCGCGCGTGACGGTCGAGCTCTATCGCTCCCGTTTGGTCGAACTGGTCGAGCAGGGGCGCACCGAGGCGGCCATCGGCGCCCGCCGCAAGGCCTTCGAAGAGCGCGTCGCCGCCGGGGACTTCCAGGGCGCTCGCGAGGTCGTGGGCGAGCTCCAGGAGGAACTACCCGGGCACGAGCTGATCGATGAGCTGCTCGGTCGGGTCTCGCGGCTCGAGCAAGAAGACGCTCGGGCCCGCGCCATCACCCAGGGAGTCGCCCAGATCGAGAAGTTCATCGTCGCGGGAGACGCCGCCAAGGCTGAGCTCGCCCTGCGGGTCCTGGTGCAGATGGACCCCGAAAATCGGCGCCGTAAGCAGTTCGAAAAGCAGATCGAGAAGCTGCGGGGCTGAGCAGGAGGGCGACGCACGGCGTCGCTCTCTTACGCAGACCCCCGTCCTCCTACTTCAACACCGCGCGCCCCAGCTGCAAGCCGGAGTAGTAGTGATGGAGGATGTCGCGGTAGCCGAGGCCGCGGCCGGCCATCTGGTAGGCCCCCACTTGGCACATGCCGACGCCGTGGCCCCAGCCGCCGCCGCGAAATTCCCAGCCGCCGCCCTTGCGCCCGCGCGTGACGCGCCGGGCTTCGAACCAGGTGTCCGGGAGATCCAACGTCCAGCGCACGGCGAGGCCCTCGATCGACTCGCGGCGGCCATCGGTGCCCAGCAGCAACAGTTTGCCGACGCGTCCCGAGACCCCGCGGTTGACGACCTCGAAGTTCTTGAGCGAGAAGCCGGGGTACCGTTCTGCCACGCGGTGGTGCAGCTCGTGGTCGCTTTTCCAACGCACCCAGGACTTCAGCTTCGCGGCCGGGTCGGTCGGCTGGCTGCCGGCATCCACCTCCTGCACGAGCGCGACGACGTCGCCGTCGCGGCGATAGACGAGGATGGGATCGCCCGGGGCGAGACGCAGCTCGCCCGAAACCAGGTGCCCGCCGCGGCGGTTGAAGGTGGCGAGGCTCCGCGGTAGAGCCGTCGTGCGCGCTGCCGGATCGCGCCCGCCGTCGTAGGTCAGGCGGCCACTGTCGAAACTCAGGAACTGGCCGCGATCGGAATCCAGGTCGGCCAAACTCGCCACGGGCGCGGCGAGTCCGGCGCCCGGAGCGATCCCCGCCGACGGATTCAGCAGCGCGTCCGGGAACGGTAACCCCGACGGCAGTGTCCCCGCGATGCGGGTGGTGCCCGCCTCGACGCAGGGCACGCCGCGCAGGTACGGCGCCTTCATGAACGGGAACATGACCTCGGCGTTTTCCGTGTGGCCGCCGCAGGTCGCGCTGTAAAGGGCATCGGCCAACCGTTCACCATCGAGCAGCACCTGGCCTGCCGTTTCGAGCACCGCGCGATCGGAGAGCGGATGTTCGGCCGAACGCCCGCCGTAGACCTGGCAGCGCGGACTGGCGCACAGGTCGTAGCCTTCGACGGCGAACTCCCCGAGGTGGCGCAACGCGTAGGTGCGAGCGGCGACGGCCTGCGCTTTCAACGCTTCGAGCCGCGGGTACTGGGCCGGGCCGAGCTCTCGCGGCACGACGCCGCGCAGGTACGACTCGACCGGTAGCTCGTTGATCAGGTTGAGGGCGCCGCGATCGTTCAAATAAAGCAGCAGGCTGCCCCGCCAGCGGCCGGTCTGGCCGTCGACCGTGGCCACCTGGGACTCGGCGCCCTCGCGCGGTCGCACCGCGAGCCAACGACCGCGCACCAGGAACGACTCGCCGCCGTGGAGGACGCGCAGGGCCGGGTCCTTGACCTCGCTGCCTTCCTGCACGATCCAGGTGGCATCGAGCCCCAGGCCGATCAACCGCCGCCGAGCGGCCTCGGAGGCCGGGCGATCCGGGAAGCGGCCGACGCGCACCCGGTACAAGCCCGTACCGGCGTCGAACTGGGCTTCGGCCGGCCAACCGGTGCGCTGGGCGAGGGTGGCGGCGAGGTTCTGCGCCTGGGACTCGTCGCGCACGGCGGCGACCTGGACGCGGAACTCGGCGCGGCCGCTGGCGCCCGCGGCGGGCTCGACGACCAGCGGGGCGTTGAGTTCGCGGGGGGCACCGTCCACCTCGACGGTGAGAAAACCGTCACAGCAGGGGACCGAAAAGCGCCCGAGGTCGGTGGCCAGGCCGATGCGGATGAGTACGTCGCCTGGCGCCGCTGGCTCGGTCTCGGGCAGGGGCGGCTCGACGGGCTTCGGGGGCGCGGTGTCGGTCCGCGGCAACGGCGGATCGACCCGGGAGATCGGCTCCTCCGTCTCGACGACCGGGGGCTCGCTTGCAGGTTCGGTGTTCGCGGGGGGCTCCGGCGACGGCACCGACGTTACGGTCGGCGGCTTCGTCGGCTGCCGCGGCGCCGAGCCGCAGGCAGCGAGAAGGCAACACCCTCCCAACACCAGCAGGAGGCCGAGGGGTCGCTTCGACAACGCCACCGTCATCGCCGCCCTCGGTCGCTCGGGCTCGAGCCCTGGCTCTTCAGGCGATGGTCGGAAGCCGCGGTGAGCGGGATGATTTGGGCCATCTCATAGAGTCGCGACAGGATCAGCGGACCGACGCGGGCGGCGAGAAGTTCGCTTCCCGGACCCGTCGTCGCCGTCGCTTCCGCGGGCTCGAAGGCGCTGTAGGAGCGCGAGTTCATGCCCTCGGCCAGGTGTTTCGTGGCATCGGCGTCGGAGCCCAAGCGCAGAGGTTTGAGGCCGCCTTCTCCGCGCCGCGGAGCCGGCGGGCGCGACGGCGGCGGCGCCATGGTCTCGTCCAGGGCGTAGTTGGTCGTGAACAACGTCGGCTGCCGCGCCGTGTAGCGGTTGTTGATGACTTCGTAGAGCATCGACTGAACGAAGGGTGTGGGCTTTTGCGCCCCGAGTTCGTCGATGACCAGCACCTCGGCATCGCGTACGGGATCGAGGATGGAATCCCGCGACTCCGCCGCGCGAGGGTCGAAACTCGATTGGATAGCGTGGACCAAGTGGGTGAAATCGACGAAGCGGCCCTTGATCCGAAAGCGCCGGACCAGCTCGGACAACACCGCCGAAGCCAAGTGAGTCTTGCCGACGCCCGGAGGTCCCACGAACAGCAAGCCCGCCGACGGGGTTCGCCCGTCCGCGAGGGCGATTTCGAAGCGTTCGATGTAGCGCTCGGCGGTACGGCGAGCCGCGAGCTTCTGGGCGCTCGAGCCCGAGTCGCGATCCGCGACCTCGAAGTCGGCAAGAGAGCAGTCGGCGTAACGCACCGGCACCCCGGTGCGTGCCAACAACCAGTCGGCCTTGCGCCGTCCGACGCACTCGCACTTCTTGGCGTACTTGCGCCCGTCGGGACCGACCCGCTGAACGAAACCTAGGCCTTCACACAACGGGCAGTCGGGTTCGACCAAGCGTTCGGCAAGCATCGCGGCCGATCGTAGCAGTCGCGGCTAGGAGCGGGGAACCAGGGGGCCGCGCCCGAGAGGCACCAAGGCGAACTGGCGGTCGCCGGAGCGGCGTTCCTCGACCTGTTGCTTGACCAGATCGAGCAGCCGGTCGACCTCGAGCTTCATGTGGTCCAGCCGCTCCTGGAGGTTCAGGATCACCTCGACTCCGGCGAGATTCACGCCGAGATCGCGGGTGAGGGTCAGGATCATTTCCAGCCGCTCGATGGCGCGGTCGTCGTAGAGCCGCGTGTTGCCCGCACTGCGCGCGGGCTGCAACAGCCCTTCGCGCTCGTAGAGCCGTAGGGTTTGCGGATGAATGCCGTAGCGTTCCGAGACCACGCTGATCATCACGTACTTGGCCTCGGCGTCGCGGTTCTTGCGGCTCACGGCGCGCCTCCCGCGGTGCGTTTGGGTACGCTCAGGCGCAACACCCCGCGTTCGAAAGCGGACTCGAGCCCCTCGGCGACGACCTCGACGGGCAGGTCCACGGCCCGCCAGAACGTACCGTGGCTCCGTTCCATCTGAAGAAAGGCGCTGCCCTCACCGGGAGGCGTGCGGCGGCCGGTCAAGACCAGCCGCCGGGACGTCAGACTGAGGTCGAAATCCCCGGGTTCGATCCCCGGCAGATCGACGGACAGCACGAAGGCCTCCGCCGTCTCGACGAGGTCGAGGGCGGGGGCCCAGGTTCCGGGAGGATTGCCGTCCGGGGCGGCGAAGCCGGATTCCGCCAGCACTTGGTCGAGAAGGACGTGGGTCCGCTCCCCGAGCCGAGCCAGCTCGTCGAGCGTCGACTTGCGGAATCCGGCCATGTCACCACCTCAGTGCTTGGGGTCCACGTCTACGTATTCGGCGTCGATGACGTCGCCCTCGGCGCTCGCCGCGGCACCGTTCGCCGGTCCGGCGTTCGCTCCCGGCGCGGCCCCGGCGGCGCCCGGCTGGCTGTAGATCACCTCGGCCAGCTTGTGAGAGGCCTTTTCGAGCCGCTCCTGAGCCCGCTCGATGGCCCCGATCTCGTCCGATTGGAGGGCCGAACGAGCCTCGCTCAGGGCTCCCTCGAGCTCACCGATGGCCTCCGGCGGCAGCTTCTCCTTGTGCTCGGTGAAGGTCTTGTCAGTCTCGTAGACCATCGTGTCGAGCCGGTTCTTGGCCTCGACCTTCTTGCGCCGCTCCTTGTCCTCGGTGCTGTGCAGCTCCGCGTCCTTCACCATGCGCTCGATGTCGGAGTCGGAAAGCCCCGAAGAAGCCGTGATGGTGATCTTCTGCTCCTGGCCGGTGCCGAGATCCTTCGCCGAGACGTGCACGATGCCGTTGGCGTCGATGTCGAAGGCGACCTCGATCTGCGGCCGGCCACGCGGCGCCGGCGGGATGCCCACCAAGTGGAAGCGGCCCAGGGTGCGGTTGTCGTGGGCCATCTCGCGTTCGCCCTGGAGCACGTGGACCTCGACCGAGGTCTGGTTGTCGCTGGCGGTCGAGAAGATCTCGCTCCTCCTCGTGGGGATCGTGGTGTTGCGCTCGATCAGCTTGGTGAAGACGCTGCCCAGGGTCTCGATGCCCAGCGACAGCGGCGTGACGTCGAGCAGCAGCAGGTCCTTGACGTCCCCCGCCAGAACACCGCCCTGGAGCGCCGCGCCCACGGCCACGACCTCGTCCGGATTGACGCCCTTGTGGGGCTCCTTGCCGAAGAAATCCTTGACCAGCTTCTGGATGAAGGGCATGCGGGTCATGCCCCCGACCAGCACCACTTCGTCGATGTCCGCGGCCGAAACCCCGGCGTCCTTGATCGCCTGGCGCACCGGGCCGATCGAACGCGAGACGATGGGCTCGATGATCTGCTCGAGCTTGGCCCGCGACAGCCGCACGTTCAGGTGCTTGGGGCCGGAGGCATCGGCGGTGATGAAGGGCAGGTTGATCTCGGTCTCCATGGCCGAGGACAGCTCGATCTTGGCCTTCTCGGCGGCTTCCTTGAGGCGCTGGAGGGCCATCGGGTCACCGCCCAGGTCGAGACCCTGGTCCTTCTTGAACTCGGAAAGCAGCCAGTCGATGATCGCCTGGTCGACGTTGTCGCCGCCCAGGTGGGTGTCGCCGTTGGTCGACTTCACCTCGACGACGCCTTCGCCGACTTCCAGGATCGAAATGTCGAAGGTACCGCCACCGAAGTCGTAGACGGCGATGGTCTGGTCCTTCTTCTTGTCGAGGCCGTAGGCCAAGGCCGCGGCAGTGGGCTCGTTGACCAGGCGCTCGACCTCGAGACCGGCGATCTTGCCGGCGTCCTTGGTAGCTTGACGCTGGGCGTCGTTGAAGTAGGCGGGCACGGTGATCACCGCGCGCTCGACCTTTTCGCCCAGGTAGTCCTCGGCGGCCTGCTTCAGTTTGGCCAGGACCATGGCGGAGATCTCGGGCGGCGAGTACTTCTTGCCGTCGACGTTCACCCGCACGTCGCCGTTGTCGGCGCGCTCCGGGCTGTAGGGCACCATCTTCATCTCCTCGGTGACCTCATCGAACCGGCGGCCCATGAAGCGCTTGATCGAGAAAATGGTGTTCTTGGGGTTGGTGACGGACTGGCGCTTGGCGACTTGGCCCACCAAACGCTCGCCGGTCTTGGTGAAGGCGACGACCGAGGGGGTCGTGCGGTTGCCCTCGGCGTTGGCGATGACGCGGGCCTCGCCGCCTTCCATCACGGCGACGACGCTGTTGGTCGTGCCGAGGTCGATGCCGATGATCTTCTGACTCACGGTGCTACTCCTGTTGTCGAGCGGTGCGGTCGTGATGGTACAAGCTTGGGGCCTGCGGACTCAAGTCCGAGTCACGCCTTCTTTGACAACCGGAGACTCAGGTTTATTCCCGGGCCGTTGGGGGTGAGGGCTAGCCGCCCTCCCGCTCCTTCAGAATCCGATGCAGCAGAGCGAGCAGGAAGAGGGCCGCGCCACCCAGGCTGGCGAGCAGGATCCAGCGACCGCGGCGACCGTTTTCGACCCCGGCAGCCTCGGCGATGACACTCGCCGGGCGCCACGGGCGCGCCAGCAGCTCGCCGCGGCGGGCCTCGAGCTCGTAACGGGGTGCGGCGAGCTCCGTCGCTCCGGCCTCGAGCGTCACCCGCTCGGAGGTCTGCGGCCAGAAAAACAGCAGCACGTCCAGTCGTCGCCAGAGCTCGACCGTCAGGCTCGGCACCGGAGCATCGTCGCCGTCAGCGATCTCTACGACCAGCCGCTCGGCCTGGGCCGGAACCCGGTCGACGTCGAGCTCGAACCGGCAGGGCAGGGGCGGCACGGGTTGACAGCTCCACTCGCCGCTTCCCACGGGTGACGAGTCCCGCGGCGCGCCCGGCCGCTCCGGGAGTTCCCAGCGTACGCTCACCCGGCGCTGGAATCGCACTCCCGGTGGTGCGGTCAAGGACAGTTGGGACAGCGGCACGGGCTCCGCACCCCACGGGATTTCGAAGTGGCTACGCGCGCCGCCGTCCGGCTTCGGCGTCAGGACCACCCCGTCGCCGATCGCGACGGGCTCCTCCGGTTGAAAACGCAGGAAGGGTACCTGGCGACCGGCGGCGAGAAAGCGCACGTCGCCGAGGTCCGCTCGCGCCACGCCGTAAAGCTCCTCGGGCAAGGCCAAGCGGAACAACAAACCCGGCGCATGGTCCGGAGCGGCGACCCGAAAGCGGCGCGCGAAGGCCGCCTCGGGCGCAACGGCGCCGAGCTGGGCGTCCAAGGGCAGTCCGGGGACCACGCTCGTGTCCTCCGGCCCGGGGACGAGGTCGAACACCACGGCCCGCGGCGGCGGCCCCGAGCGTGCCCGAGCGGGTTCGGGGACCCCGGCGCCGTAGATCAACTCGTAGCGCCCGGCTGTGCGCGCCTCGAACACCAACTGCTCGCCGTCGAACTCCGCTCGGTAGCGCTCGACGACGGGCGCCGCGCTTTCGCCGAAGAGCTCGAGTCGCAGGGTCTCGGTGTCCGCGGCCACAGCTTCGACCGGTAAAGAGCGCTCGGTGTCGGTCTGGGTCCACAACCCTTCGGCCACCAGTTGCCAGCGGCCGTCGACGGGCTTCGACAGGCGAAAGCCGACGGCGCCCTCGGCCTTGACGGCGAGGTCGAGCCGGCGCAGTCCGGCGCTGCCCGCCGCCAAGTTGAGCCGGCAGGTGGTCGCCCCCGCTTCGCCGCGGACTTGGCACTCGGGCCGGCCGGATTCGAGCTGGAACGCCCGGCTCGACACCACCGCGGCGGCCACGGATTCGACTTCCGGGTAGCCAGCGGCCGCGGGCCAAAACAGGCGCAGGTGACGATCACCGGTCGCCGGGTAACGAATCTCGCGCACCGCGAGCCCGCTGTCGTCTCCCAGGCGGAACAGGTCGCCGACGGCGAGAGGAGTGAACGTCGTGCCGTCGGCACTCGATTCCAGTCGGCAGCCCCGCGCCAGGGTCTTCTGGGTCAGCTCGACGACCAGCCCGTCATGCCGAACGGGCGCGGCTCCGAGGTCGAGAACCAACCACCAGCCGGTGGGGGTTTCCTCGACGCCGGTCACCACAACGGCTCGTCGCTCCTCGCCTTCGGCCGTGGTGCGGCCCACGGGCACTTCGAGGCCGCGAGGATCGAGCACCCGCAGGTGGCCACCGGCCACCACACTCTTCCTCAGAATCTCGGCGTCGAGCGGAACTCGCACCCAACCCGGGGCGGCGACGTCGAGCGCTCGGCGGATTCGGAGGTCGTCCGCGAGAGCGGGAGCCGCCACCAGCAAGGCAGCGAAGAGAACGCGGGCAGAGTGGTTCATGACGAAGACCGCACGAATCGTTGGTAAAGGTACCCCAGGCCGAGCAAGCTCGCGCCCAGGCCCAGGAAGGAGAGGACGCGGTAGAGATCACCCAAACCCGCGACGTCGAAGAGGAAGACCTTACCGACCGCGAGGGCCAGAACCACGAGGCCCCCGAGGCGCAGCATGAAGTGATCGCGGCGCAGACCGACAACGAGCAGCGCCGTGCCCAACACCACCCAAGCCGCGGAGTAGGCGAACCCCTCGGCGTTGCTGGCTTCCCCGTAGTCGAGCCGCGAGCCGCGGAAGAACCGTCGCACCTCGAGCGTCAGCCACAGGAAGGTGAGTCCGAGCGCTCCGATACCGCACAGGGTGCGCAGTACGCGCCGAGGGGCGCTCGTTCCGGAGTCTCGCCAAGCGAGCAGGCCGAGCAGGGCGCCGGGTACGGCGAAGGTCAGCAGCAAGCCGTTGACGACCGGCCAGTCGCCTACCGAGTAGGCGAAGAGATTGGCGCCGGCCGCGAGCATCGCCAGCAAGCCCACGCCGAACGTTCCGAAGCCCAGGATTTCGGTCTCGAGCCGTCCGCGCTGCCGGCCACGAAGGACCAGGCCGAAGCCGACCGTGGCCACGAGGGCCGCGATCCACGCCCACTCGAGAAACCACACGCTGCCGCCCTCGCCACGGTGAAAGAACTGGTGGACTCCGCGGAAGATCCAGACGACGCCCAGCGCCACCGCGCCTGCCTCGAGCACGAAACTCTGGCGCCGCGAACCGCGCGCCCGGGCGATGCCCGCCGCGCCGCCCAAGGCGGCTACCGAGAGGCCGTAACCGTAGAGCAACCAGTTGACCAGGGCGCCGGAGCCGATCGGGTAGTCCCAGCCGTAAGGGTTCACCGTCAGGCGGGCCACGACCGCGGCGGCCACGGCCAAGCTCAGGCGCCCGAGAATCGGGAGGTTCAGGCGCGTGGCCAACCAGGCCAGAGCCGGAACCTCGAGGGCCCAACCCACGCTCCACCATTGATTCTCGAGCTCGAGCGGAACCGCCAGGGAGACCAACGAGGTGACCGCCGCGGCGAAGGCTCCAAGCGGCGCGGCCGAACCCCCGGCGGCTCGGCGCCGCGCCAGGGGCAGCGCGGCAGCCAGTGCGGCAGCCGCCAGGACGAGCACCACGAGACCGCGGGAGACGCCGAGGTCGATTTTGGCCGTGGCCACCTGGGCGAGCAGTGGCACCACCACCAGGGTGGCCGCGGAGAGCACGGCGAAGGCACTCTCGGTGGGGCGGCGCAGGTGGAGAACGTAGGGCACGGCGGCGAACAGGGCGAGCGTCGCCGCCAACACGCCGAAGTACAGGCCGAGCTCCTCACCGACACCCTGGCTCCCCCAAACGGCCAGCAGGGCGCCGACGAAGGCCGCCGAAAAGAAGGCCAAGGGGCGGAAGCGCGGCGCCAACGCCGCGAGAGCCAGCCCCGCGCTCGCCAGGATGAAGACGAAACCCCATTCCAGAGTGCCGAAGCCGGCTTTGACCACGACCGCCGCGAGGGTCAACAGGCTGGCCACGAGGCCGCCACTGATCAGCCAATCCCAGGCGCTGGCCTCCCCCGCGGTCTGGTCGCTGCTCGCCAGTCGTCCGCGAGCGGTTAGAAGGGCGGTAGCGGTGGACGCCAGCAAGAACAGCCCGAGCCAGAGAGAGTCCCCAGTCGTGTACGGCCCGGTCACCCAGATCAACACCCAAACCAGGCCGGCGAGGCCGTTGACGAGCGCCAGCGGCCACCACGCGCTTCGCCGCGACACCGCGAAGACGGCGGCCTGGAGGAGCAGCAGGTAACCGAAGAGCAGCACCGGACGCGGGGACTCCGAGGCCACCAGCGCCGGGGTCGCCATGCCGCCGACCAGCCCCAGCACGGCCACCAGCAATCCCTGACGCAGGGACAGCAGCACGGCGGCGAAGGCCACCAAGGCGAGAAAACCGAACCCGACGGGGGGTGACACCAACCGATAGAGACTGGTGGCGCCGTAGGCCACGGCGAACAGTGCGCCGATGCCCGCTGCGCTGGCGCCGCTCGCCACGCGTTGGGACTTTTTCCGCAGCCACTCCCCGGCACTCAACAGGCCGACCCCGAGGAGCGTCCCGAGCGCCAGCCGGAATTCCGGCTTCAGCCACAAGTGCCCGGCGAACTGGCGGACGAGGAAGACGACGCCGAGGGCCATGGCCGCGGCCCCGAGCCAAACGAGCACGCGACCACCGAGCAGCTCTTCCCAGCCGCGGCCGGTCGTGGGCCGCGGGGCGGCGGCGGGCGCGGGTGGTGGGGTCGGCGCAGTGGGCGGGGTCGGCGCAGCAGGCGGAGGAGTGGCTGGGAGTTCCGGCGTTGCGACCCAAGCGGCAGGCGGCGCGACCGGTTCCGCCGGCACCACCGGCTCTGCCGGCGGCGGCGGTGCCACCGGCACGAGGGGGGCTGGGCGCGGCTCCGGCATTACCACCGGCGGAGCACCTGGCTGACGCTCGAGCCAACGCAGCCGCGCCTCGAGCGCCCCGATTTCGCGGGACAGGGCCTGAACCTTGGAAAATGCAAGTACCCCCAGCACGATGGCGACGAGCGCCAAAAGAGCCGTCATCGAGTCTCCTTCCGCGGTCTGGAAACGTCGTCTCGGGGTATTGAACCCGAGAATGGCTCGACTTCGCTAGTCGGCGGAGGAAGGGGGGAGATAGCGCATCACGATCTGGCGCCCCAAAGCACGGAGATCGCCCAGGCGGTAGCGGACGATCTGATCGATGATCTCGGGATCCAACTTGCGGTAATCATGCACGGCGATGTTCCGGAAGCCGGCCATCCGGCGCAGTCGTTCGGCCAGATCGGGTTCGAGCACACCGGCCTCGCGGAGAAGGACGAAGCTCGCGCCGCTCGTATCCGGCAAGCCGAGACCTTCGCTGGCGACCACGTGAGTGGCGAGATCGATGCCGGCTTGAATTGCGCGTTCGAGGTTCACGACCGTGATGTCGTCGTTATCGATGGCGCTCCGGCGCTCTGGGGCGCTGTGCACGTCTTCGACGCGCGCGAGGGACCGTTCGATGATGGCTAGCTTGGCGAGCACCACATCTCTATCAACCATCACGGAACCTCCGGAGAAGCTGTTGCTCCCCGTCGCGACGCAGGATCTTGAGATCCTCGTAGAGCGAGGTGTTCTTGACCGCGAGAGCTACCTGCCGGCCCGGATTCGATTCGTGCACCAGGCGTCCGCTGCGGAGAACCTGACGGACGAGGAGTGGGGATACTCGGTCGAGATCAATCAGGTCGACCTCGCGCTCGAGAAGCTGCGCGAGCTCGAGGCCCGCTTCGAAGAGCTCGGTCGGGGTCGGCGATCGGGCGAACAAGCCCGCGAGATCGACATCCGAACCAGCGTGAGTCCGGCCGGTTGCCTGGGAACCATAGAGGTACAACGCATCCAGGCCAAACTGCCGATCGAGCACTTCGACGACCGCGGACAGAGTGCGGGGGTCGATCGTCATCAATCCACCGGCAGGAATCCCGTCACCGGCACGGTTTCGCCGGTGGCGAGGTTGACCTTGAGCACATAGGCGCCCTGCGGACCGATGCGGCGGTTGGGGCCGAAGGTGAGCGGCGGGACGTAGCCGCCGTAGTAGCGGTAGTGCTGCTCGAGGGCTTCGATCAGGCTCTCGCGGGTGATCGTGCGGCCGAGCTTCAGCAGCGTGTCGGCCAGGAGCTTGGCGGAGCCGAGGGCCAAGCGTTGGGCCGCTTCGTGTTGGCGCGGCAGTTGGTGGGCTTGGGCGAGCTGGCGGAACTCCGTCAGATCCTCGCCCGGGGCGCCCCCGGGCAGGAGCGGAAACGCCATGAACGCCGGGCCGGCGAAGGAGACCTTGCCGCCGCCACCGAGCGTCCGGGCGGCGTCGAGGCTCAGGAGGTAGATCTTCGGGGTCAGCTCGGTTTCGGCCAGCGCACTCAGGACCTGTATCGCCTCGACACCACGGCCGATGAAGAACACCGCGTCGTATTTCGCGGTGCTCAGCTTGGCGACGACGGCATTGGCGTCGTAACCGCCGCCCCCCGAGCACGACGCGTTCCGGCGCCGGCAACCGCAGCTTGTCGGCCTGCTGCCGCACGGCCTCCCCGAGCAGCGTCTCGTCCGGCGCGCCTTCCGCCACCAACAGCGCCCACCGGGGGGCTGCCTGCGGGTCGCCCCCGCGGGTATCGGCCGCGTGCTGCACGAGCGCCCGCGCTTGCTCCGCTTCTCCGGGGAGCAGGAAGAACACGTAGCGATTGATCGGGAAGCTGTCCTTCGGGCGCAAGGTGGAGGGCCCCAGGAAGGGAACTTCCTTGGCCTCGGCCACGGCGGCGAGCTCGGCGTCCGCCCCGGCTAGGAACGGCGACACCATAACGAAGGGCTTTTCGCGGTCGAGAAAGTCTTCGAGCGCCGCCTTGGTGAGGTCCGGCCGTTCGCGGCTCTCCATCGTCACGAGTTCGAGACGGCGGCCGTACACGCCGGTTTTGTTGACCTCCGAGAAGTACGCCTTGAGCGCCGCCTCTTGGGCCGCCCCCACCGTGGCGCTCACCGCGGGCGGGCGCAGCAGGCCGACGCGCAGCACGTCGTCCGTCACGCCCGGCTCGGGCTCGGTGCCCAAGCGCTTCAGGTAGGAGATCAGATCCGCGGCGTCTTCCATCGACAGCCGGTAGCGCGGCATGGCGGCATTCAGCGGGTTGCCCGACGAGTCGACCCCGAGGCCGATGGCGCGGCGCAGCAGCGAATCGTCGTAGGGAGCGATCTTGCGGCCGGTAGCCGTCGTGGTGCCGTAGGGTTTGCTCAGCACCGGCCAGGTGAGATCCGAAGGGTTGATACCCCCTTCACTGCGCCCGCGCCCGTCCCGTCCGTGGCAACTGGTGCAGGGCAGCGCCGAGCCCGGCACCTCGATGCCCCCTTCGCCCATGACGGCGATGATCTCCGACTGCCGGGACGACAGACCGTCGCGGTAGATCCGCCGGCCGTTCTTCTCTGCCTCGGTCAGCTCCGCGGCAAGAAGCGGCGCCCCGCAGAGGCTCCCGAGCAAAAGCAAAGTGAAGACGCGGGTCGACTTGAAACGTGGCATCGTGGCTCCCCTCGGCGGGCCGCACTGTATCAGGCGTCATCGCGGCGCAGAGAGCATTGGACGCCATCCTGGATGACGGCGGGATGACGGCGGCGCTCAGGCACGGGCGATGGGCGCGGTAGGACTTCCGTGCTGCATTGGGTTCCGCGTCCCGGTCGGACGAGGCGCTCCTCGAATCCGCCCTGGCCGCGGATGGTGTCCGCGCACAAACGCGGCTTGGGTTGAGCTGGCTCGCGAAGCCCGCCCCCCTCACTCCCCCTTGTCGTTCACCACACTGTCCACGATCGCCACCAGCTCTTGCGGGGTGGCGATGCCGTTGGCCTTTTTCCACAGGCCGGTCTTGTCGTTGCCGACGATCACGATCGTGGTGTGGGCCTCTTTGTTCTCGACGTATTGGCCGAGCTTCTTGAGGGCGGTCGAAACGTTGTCCGGCGGGCCGGTGAGGAAGAGCCAACCCGGGCGGGCGTTCCAGCGCGCGGCGTATTGGTGCAGGACCTCGGGAGTGTCGGCTTTGGGGTCGACGGTGATCGACAGCATCACGACGTCCTTGCCGAGTTTCTCTCCCAGGTAGTCCTGGATCTTCGCCATCTTGGCCGAAAGCACCGGGCAAACGCCCTGGCAGCTGGCGAAGAAGGCGTTGATCACGACCGTCTTGTCGTGCAGCAAGTCGGTGTAGAGGCGATGCTTGCGGCCGTCCTGGTCGGTCAGCTCGATATCCGTGAAGTAGTGGTGGGCGGCGTTCATGGCGCCTTCCAGCGGGTCGGCTGGGGCGGGTGCTTGGGAGAAGGCAGGGGTCGCGAGAGCTACGGCGAGCGCGACGGCAAAACGAAGCGATTTCATCCCACTCACTCCTCGGCCGCGGGACGGACGTCACCCGAGGCGGCGACGCGGTCGATGGCGGCGATGACTTTTTCGGGGTTGGTGAGGCCCGAGACGCGGAGCCATTCTCCGCCGTCCCGACCGACCAGGGCGATGGGCGCATGGTCGAGCTTGTTGCCTACGTAGGCGCCCAGGGAACGCAAGACTGCGGTGATCTCCGGTTTGGTGCCGGTCACCAGTGACCAGCCCGGCGCCCGCCCGAACTTCTCCGCCCAGGCCAACAGGCGCTCCGGCGTGTCGATCGCGGGGTCGATGGAGATCGAGATCAAGAACACGTCTTTGCCGGCACGCTCCCCGAGGCTCTTCTGGAGCTTGCCGAAGCTCGCCCCCATGGGCGGGCAGATGGTCGTGCAGGTGGTGAACACGAAGTTGACGACGACCACCTTGCCGGCGACGAGGTCGCGGTGGAACAGCACCGGCCGCCCATCCTGGTCGACCAGGGAAGCATCCGGAATCCGGTCCGGAGTGAACGTCTCGGCCTCCTCGGCGAGCAGGGCGCCCGCCGTGACCAGCAGAGCGAGGACGAAGGCGAGGGTGGTTTTCATCTGGACTCCTATCGTAAGCGACGAGCCGGGAAAACGGCAGGGCACCGGCCGCAACCGGTGCCCTGCTCGGGGCTCACGGAATACCGACCGCGAAGATGCCCCACAGGCCGCTCGACAGGCCCCAGTTCACGTAATCCTTGTACATGTACTGGGCGGACACCGGGGTGCTCCCGCCGGCCCGGACCAAGAGGGAATCCGAGTGATGACCCGGGGCGACGCCGTAGCGGCTCCCCTGCCATTCGGATTGCGCCTGGGCGGCCATCGTCGTCGAGTTGGTGCCGTAGGGCCGCTCGGGCCACACGTGACCGCTGATCTCCCAGACGTGGGCCTGGGTGTGACCACCGGGTTCGACCACGCGGAAGCGGACTTCCGAACCCGGATTCGCCTTGAAGATCGGCGTCACCGGACGTTGGTTCCCGATCTTGGCATCGGTGAACACGTTCGAGAAGTCGAAGCCCCGGGTGATCGAGGGCGGCGTGTTGGGCGAGTAGCCCATCCGGAACCAGATCGGCTCGGTGCGGTAGTTGAATGCCTTCTGGCCGGACTCGGTCGGATCGGCCAGCACCTGGAGGTTTTCGATCGCCTTCCAGTAGGGCTGGTTCAAGCCGAGCGGATCGACTGGCGCCAGTGCGCCGATGGGCGGCGGCTCGATGGTGCCGTAGCGCAGATTGACGTCGTTCTGGAAAACCGCCACGAACTCACGGAAGCTGCCGCCACCCTGTTGGGTGACCGTGGCACTGGCCCGGGTGATGCGCTCGGCCGCGTCCGTCGGCAAGTAGGGCCCGACGTCCGTGGTCGTCCAGGTCGAGCCCGCGGGCTCGATGATCAGGGCGCCGATGGCCCCCTTGTTGGTGTGCTTGATCGGGTCCGAGGACGTCAAGCCGGTGGCGCCGAACTCGATCGGCACACCGGTGATGCTGTTCGGGCCGACGGTGGCGAGGCCGGCGTACCAGAAGTAGGTGATCAGCTGGTTGGGGCTGACCGACTGCTTGCCGTACACCGCCGGGTTGATGCCGACGTTCGAGCCGTCGTGTTTGGCCGGATCGACGTAGACCAGCTGCGGGTGGAGCGACACGTCCATGGACGGCCGGACGTCGTTGGCGTTGAAGTTCTCGTACAGCATGTGCCAGCCGTTCCAGCCGTCGAAGTCGTAACCCCAGGGGTTCGCCTGCGGTGGCTTGGGCAGCAGATTGAGCAGGCGCACCTGGACGCACTCGCCGGCCCGCGCCCGCAGGATCAACGGCTCGACCGGCGCCGTCGGCTTCAACCGCGGACGCGGCGGCCAACCGACGAAGTTCAGGTCCGTGAAGGGCACGAACAGAATCGCCGTGGGGTCGTGAAGCGGACCTTGGACGGTACCGTTCCAGCCCTCTTGGTCGCTGCCCGGCAACGGACCCCAGTGGTTCACGAGCGCCGGACGGGGGTTGTAGACCAAAGTGTTGCCGACCGGCGCGTAGAACGGCAGCACTTCGCGGGCGGCCACCGCCACGATGTCGTAGGGCCGGCGCGGCGCACCCCGAGGGCAGGCCACGTTGAGGCGCGTCGTCGGCGACGGCAGCGGGTACGGGAAGATGCGCAGGACATCGGACAGGTCCCGAGCATTGGAGGTGTCGCCCGCCACGAGCGTCGAAGACACCGTGCCGCTCGGCACCAGCTCGGAGTTGGCTTCGCGGCGGATCGTCGGCGTCGGCTCGACCAGACCAGCTTCGTCGAGTTCGGTCGGAACCAACTCGGACATCACTTCGTCGTCGTAAGTCACGAGCTTTTCGCTGTCGGTCAGAACCGCACCGGTCGGATTCGAGCCCAGGTCGGTCAAGCTCCCGAAGTCGTTCGCGATCGTCGCCTGGTTGCGGCCGACCCGGATGATGCCCCACAGACCGTTCCACTGCCATTCGGCCGCGGCGCTGGGTTTGTAGAGGATGTCGAGGACCCGGCCGTCGCGCAGGAACGGAATCGGCGGGATCTCGAGGTCGAACCACTCGGAGATGCCGTTCATCTGCGAGGACTTGTAACCGGAGTTCGGATCGTCCGGCTCGTAGAGCCAGCGGTTGGCGTGGACCACCATGCTGTGCTCTTCCTCGAAGCCGCCCACGAGAGTGCGGATCTTCACCTTGTCCCCCTCGAGCACGCGGAGCAACGGCGTCACGGGGTCACCCTTGACGTTGCCGCCGGTGAGCGGGCCATAGGGGAAGTAACTCAGGCCGACCAGGGGATTCGGGGAGGTCCGGTAGGGCACCTTGTTGTATTCCGGGTTGGCGCGGTCGATCCGGCTTTCGTAAGCGAACGACAGATCCCCCGCGGGGCCGGCCACCTGGCCGCCGCCCGGGGCTTTGATGCGCGAGGCCAGCGGCTCGGCGCGGTAGTTGATCACCGAGAAGCCGGGGTCGTCCGCCGAAACGGCTTCCGGACACGGCGCCGGTGGGGTGTCCCAGGTCTGGCCGGCGAGCAGCGAGCCGTCCGTGTCGTTGGGGTTGATCGGGCAGAAGACGGGCTTTTCATAGAGCGCGTGGGGGCCGACGTCCTTGCGGCCGGCCGGGTTGATCGCGTACTTCGGCGCGGCCCAGCCGAGAACCGGATCGGGGCACTCCATCTTCGCCGGCGGCCATTCCTTCTCGTAAGCGAGCTGGAAGTCCGAGAACTCGAGCAGGAACTCGCGGAAGTCGCCACCCTTGACGGCGGTCTCGATTTTGGCCTGCCACGAGGTGGGCGAACCGTCGCCGGTCGGGATCGTCGAGCTGGCACCGAGCACCGCTCCGGTTTCGTTGTGATACCAGCTCGAGCCCGCGGGTTCGATGACCAGGCCGGCGTACAGGCCCACCTGCTGGTGGGTCGAGGGGCCGAAGTGGTCGTGGGTGAACACGGTGCGCAACGTCCGGTCTTGGCCCGTAAGGTCGAGCTGCGGGTCGGCGTACCACCGCTGGACGGTCGTCTGGGCTCCCAGGAAGTCGTTGTGGCCGTCGCAGTTGACGTCCGGGCCGACGCCGAAGCGGCTGTCGACCTTGGCCACCGGGCAAGTCAGCCGACCGGTGGCGTCGGTGATCGGCGCACCGACCGGGCACGAGCCGCCCTGGGCCAGGTAAAGGTCGCGAATGGCGTGGATGCGCTCCTGGACCTCTTCCGGAGCGAAGGTGCCGTCTTCGTAATTGAAGCCGTTGCCACCGCCGTCGGAGCTGGTGACGTCGAACTTCACCAGGTGGATGTGCTGGGCGATGATGTCCGTGGGTGTGCGCACCTGGAAGTCATCGTTCATGTACTCATAAGGCACCAGGTTGGTCAGCTCGTAGTTGATGCAGTCACCGCTGTTGGCGCGGAAGAAGAACGGCTCCGGCGGCTTGGTGCCGGCGAGAGTGGCCGGAACGTCCGAGACGAGCGTGATGATGCGCTGCTGGTTGAAGTGCCAGCCGTCCTTGGTGAAGGTCGCGTCGATCTGGACGTCGGCGGCCTTGTAGTAGCGGTTGGGTGTGCCCGCGGGGCAAGGATCGGCGTAGGGTGCGCCGGAAGTCGCCGGGCGGCCGTTCAAGAGGAAGCCGCCTACCGAGGACTGGGCATGGGTGGCCATGGCCAGCTGCTCGAGAGTCGTGCCGACTTCGGGGACCTCGTAAGCCCGGATCTTGGTGTACTCCTTGGTGTTGCGCAGGCGGTCGAAGTGGGTGACGGCGGCCTGGGCCGGGTCACTCACGACGACGTGGCGCGGCAAACCGCCGTCGCGGCGGAGACCCGTGCCGGAATCGACGGCGAAGTCGAGGGGCGGGTGGGGCGCGCGGTGACCGGCGACGCCGGGGACGAAGAACGGATAGCCCGGGTTGAAGGGCTGGCCGAGGCCTTGGGCCGTCTGCGCCTGGGTTGTGGTGAAGGCGCTGTCGATCTGGCCGTCGATCAGTCGGGTCGCCGTCGGCTTGGGCGGCATCGGCTCCCCTGGCAGGGGCACGAGCCCGGGGATCGGCGTGCCGTGTTTGATCTCGGCATCGGGCAGCGCGCGGGCGGTCGTGAAGACCGTACCCGCGGTATCCGTGAAGGCCGCCGGGCGACCGTTCGAGTCGAGCTGGGTGCCCAACTCGAGCACATCGTGAACGCGCCAGAGTCCCCACATGCCCTGGGCGAAGTGGGGGTAGAAATGGCAGTGGAAGATCGAATCACCGACGGTCTTGTTCAGGTTGCCCGAGCCGCCGTGAGCGATCTCGTAGGTGAAGGAACTGCCCTGGCCGATCGCCTGGGAGTCCAGATACGCGGACTTGTCACTGTTGGGGGTGCGCTGCCATTGGTGGGCGTGCAAGTGGAAGATGTGGTGGTCTTCCGAGCCCGCGTGCAGGTTGCGGAAGCGCACGTTGTCGTTCATGTAGCTGTGGTACACGTTCGACGGATCGTCCGGGTAGTAGGCCCGCGAGGCCTTGCGCCCCTGGTTGGCGGGCAACGCGAGGGCCGCCATGCACTCGGTGTGGATGCCGTCCTTCAACTTGTCCTTGGCGTTCGGGATGACACTCGAGTCGCCACAGGGCCAGTTGGCGGGTTTGTCGACCACCATGGCCGGGTCCCCCACGGCCCAAGAGGCGAGGAAGAACTCCTCGTACTTGCAGTCGATGCAGTCGTACATCGGGCCGACCTTGAGACGGTTGGCGAGCACTTCCGCTCCAGCCCCGGCGGCACCGTAGTTGATCGCGAAGGCGTCCCGCACGCTGTGCAGGGTGTGCGACAGGATGCGATCTTCGAAGTGCGGGAAGGCCTGCACCGCGCCCGGTTCATCGTGGAAGATGATGGTGAACTCGCGGAAAGGATCGATGCGGTCGGCCGTGGCCGGCGCGGGGTTCTGCTGGTAGACGGGGAAGTTTGCCCAATTGCGGATGCTGGGCGGCGTGATGGCACCCAGGCCCGGCCCGGTGACGATCGCGGTCAAGTCCCCGTGGACCATCTTGCCGGCCGTGTCCGTCATCTCGAGGATGCGGTCCGTCGCGGCCCGGAAACACAGGTCGGGGTCGGTCGTGTACCCCGTGGCTGCGCCGTAGGTCTTGGTGTAGTAGATCACCGGGGGGTAGACCCCGGGAGCGCTGGTGGTCGCGAGCCGCAGCTCCTTCTCCGTGACCTGGCTGCGGAAGTAGCGCGACGACGTGGGCTCGACGGTGACCGCGCCGAACAGGCCGGTCGAAATGGTGGCGCCTTCCCCCTCGCCGCCGCCGGTCATGGCCGCGCCGTTGTAAAGGAGATAGGTGCCTTCCTTGTCGGCGAACAGGCGGTAGGTGATGCTGTTGCCCGGGGCCACCTGGCCGTTCGGGTCGGTGCCCACCCACATGCCGCCATCAGGGGCATTCACGCGATAGTTCAGCCCCACGACGTGAATCGACGCGTTGCGCGTCGTGGGCTGGTTGTCGATGGGCGTCGCGGCGAGCAGATTGGTGAACGTC
>JANRLG010000031.1:0-14308 GCA_033762835.1 Thermoanaerobaculia bacterium | reverse complement strand
CCCCATCACCCTCGAACTCACCCCCGGGAGAGGGGGACGCCCCCGCCCGCGGAGGGCGGCCACGGGGGGCCGCCCCTACGGGAATGGCAAGAAAGCGCCAGGAAATGGATGTTTCCGTGGAGCCTCGGTCGCAGGACGACCGGCGAAGCCTGGCCGTCGACGCAGACGGACACGGGGTCCGTGCCAACCGAAAAGGGCGCAGCAAGCAGCTCCCCTACGGAAAACGTAGAGAATCACCATGAAATCAACGCTTCCCCTTCCGACTTCTTCCTCCCCCTCTCCCGGTCACGGGTTCGAGGGCGGTGGGGAGAGGGGGCCGGGGGGTGAGGTCTTTCGGGGCCGAGGGGCGAAAGCCCCGGCCTTGCTACAATTCGCTTCTCGCTTTCAAGGGAGTCGATATGAAGCACCGCCGCACCGCCCACCTGACCGTCGCTGCCCTCGCCGTCGCCCTCCTGGGTGCGACTACGGGCTGTGCCGTTCACGTCTCCACGGTTCCATTCCAGCCGAGCAGCTTCGTGCGGATGAAAGGCTCGGTCCACGTCGCAGCGGTGCGTTACCTCCCGGCGGAAAAGAACCTCCTGCAGCCCAATCAGTTCGAGTTCGACAAGGCCGCGACGGTGTTTTTCGACATCCCGCTGGCGGATCACCTGCGCCGGTGCGTCGTTCGCGAACTGGAGGCCAGCGGCCTCGTGATTGCCGACTCGGGCGCCCAGCTGACGGTCGAGATCACGCGCTACCGCCTCGCCGACAAATTCACGTCCCTCGAGTTGTCGATCGAATCCACCTGGCGCCTGACGGTGGGTGACCGGGAGGTTTCGCGACCGCTCCGTGCCGCACGGCGCCACGCCGCCTACGGCAGCCGGAAGAAGGCCGAGGACATGAACGCCATGGCCTCCGAGCTGTACGAGGCGTTTTTCGCTGATCCCGAGGTCAAGGCGCTGATGGCAGCCAGCACTCCTTGAATTCAGTCAGCCAGTTCCTGCCGTAAGCGTCACCCCGTTCCGCACCGTCACCGCCGAGCCGTCGGCGAGGAAGGCGGAGGTGGGGCGCTGGGTGAGGAACTCGGCGAACTTCTCGCCGTAAAGGGCGCCCAGGTCCCCTTCCAGCACCGCGTCTCCGGCGCGGCTCACCCGCCATTGGGGATGCTCCACCTGGTACTCCTTGGTCGAACCGTTCTTCTGCCGCGCGTAACCCCAGTAGTGCTCGGTGATGAAGACCTCCTCGGAGTCCGCGGCGGCAAACTCGGGCGGGGAGGCCGTGATCACGCCCAATTTGCACCAGCGCGAGCCGAAGTACCACTCGTACTCGACGCGGCGCGGTGAGCCGCCCTCACCCCCGGACAGGGCATGGCGCATCGGCAGGGCGACGTAGTTCTCGTTGTAGAGCGTGCGCGCCACCCAGGCGATGGCGGCCCGCGGGACGATCTCCTTGACGAAGACGACGCCGCGCCGCCAGCCGTCGGGGGCTTTCCGGCGGACGTAGAAGCGGAGATTGACCTCCTCGAAGTTGCGGTGGCCGGGAACGGAGATTCCCAGGACGCTGGTCTTCAGGAAGCGGAAGCCCACCAGGCTCACGAGGGTCCGGCCCTGCCAGGTATCGAGTTCGGTGCCCGCGGGAACGAGACTGGCCAAGATGCCCGGGTCGACTTCGTAGTTGACCATGGCGAGGTCCAACCACTGCGCGGTCAGGAATTTGGCTGCCATGGCGTTGCCTCCCTACTGTCCTTGTCCAGAAGCTTCGAGCGCCGCAGCTAACTCCGCGAGTTCCGCCGCCGCGCCGCCGGCGAGCGAGATCGTGCCGCGCGGGCCTTCCGGCTCCCGGGGATTGATCCGGATCAGCGTCGCACCGGCGCGTTGCAGCCCTTCCGAGGTCCAGCGCACGGTGGGCACGGCAGAGCCGGCGCCGAGCTCGATCACGACGGTGTCGCGGTCGCGAATCTCGTCCAGGAACTCCTCGAAGCGCGCTTCCTGCGCGGCCGTGCGATCGGGCACGAAGCGGCCATCGCCGAACATCAAGACGTTCGGGCGGGCGAGGCGGCCACAGTTCGGGCAGCGCGGTAGCTCGCCGCGGGCGCGCAGGTTCTCGGTGTCGATGTCGAGATGGGGCGCCCCGATCGGCCAGATGGCTCGCGAGCACGGCGTGAGGCACTGGAGGAATTCCAAGGAGCCGTGGCACTCGACGATCCGCTCGGGTTCGAACCCGGCCTTCTCGAAATGCCCGTCGACGTTCGAGGTGAAGACGAAGCTCGGTTTCGCCGCGAGCCAGCGGGCCAGAATGCCGTAACCGGCGTGGGGCGCCGTGCGGCGGTAGAGCTCGAAGCGGTGGCCGTAGAAGCCCCAGGCGAGGGTGGGATCGGTATCGAACCATCGAGGATTCGCCAGCTCCGCGAAGCGCAAGCCCAGGCGCGCCGCCGCCGGGTAGGCGCGCCAAAAACCCTCGGGACCGCGAAAGTCCGGCAAGCCGGAATCGACGCCCAACCCGGCCCCGGCCGTGACGATAAGGGCCTCGGCGGCGGCGAGGGCTCGAACGGCCGCGGTCTGAGGCTCTGGCGCAGCCATCACACGCTGCCCGCCGGCACGACCCACTCCGACCGTTGGCGGGTGACCGCGGCGATGCGGTCGAAGTCGCGGTCGTAGTGCAGCAGGACCAGGCCCGCGAGCTCCGCGGCAGCCGCGATCAGCAAGTCGGGAATCGGTACGCGATGGTGGCCGGTCTCAGCGAGGAGACCCTGGATGTCGATCGCGCGCTCGAACACCCGCGAGTCCAGGGGCACGGACTCGTAGGCGAGAGCGCGCCGCCGGCGGATGGTGCGGTGATCCTCGGCGTTACGGGCACTGTAGAGCACCTCGAGATCGATGATGCCGCAAGTGGCAGCTTCTCCGGCCTCGAGGATCGGCGCCAGGCGGCGGCGCACCGGCTCGAGGGGCATCCGCGATAGGGCGCTCTTGTCGATCAGATAGCGGGCCTTCAAGAGCGCCAAGCCCCCGCCATCACGGTCTCGTCGGCGAGGTCGAGGCCCTCCATCCGGGAGAGTGCCGCGATTTCCTCGCGCCGCGCCTGCGCTCGGAGGATCTCGCGGAAGGCCGCGTCGATCGTCTCGCGCAGCGTCGCCGTGGACAGGGCGCGGCGCACGGCAGCGAACAGTTCCGGATCGATCTCGACACTGGTCTTGCGGGTGGCGGACATCGTTGACATGAGCGGAAGGATATCAGGCAGCGCAGCAAACGGACATCTCCACCGGTCGAGTAAAGTTCCCGCCATGCGCCTCCTGCTCACCGGTTCGAACGGCTTCGTCGGCGGCCGCATCGCGGCCTTGGCCCTGGCGCGGGGCTGGGAGGTGGTGGGGGTCGGGCGGGCGGAGACGCCGGGGAAAGTGGTCTCGAGCTACCGGCGGCACGATCTGTCGCTGTCTCTCGACTTCACCGAGCGGGTCGATGCCGTCGTGCACTGTGCCGCCTTGGCGGCGCCCTGGGCGGCGCCGCGGGCGTTCCGGGCGGCGAACGTCGAAGCCACCCGCAACGTGCTCGACTGGGCGGCGCGGCAGGGAGCGCCGCCTTTTATCTACATCTCCTCGTCGAGCGTTTTTTATCGCAACGCGGACCAGCTCGGCCTGACCGAGGAGTCGCCGATTCCGCCCGCCGGCGAGCAGATCAACGAGTACTCGCGGACCAAACGGATCGGCGAGGAGCTGACCGCGGCTTACCCGGGCTCGTGGGCCATCCTGCGACCGCGGGCGGTGTTCGGGCCGGGCGATACGGTGCTGCTGCCGCGGATTGTCGAAGCCGCGCGGCGCGGGAAGTTGCCCGTCTTCACCCGGCGCGATGGTCAGGCCGTACAGGCGGACCTGATCTACGTCGACAACGTCGCCCACTACACGCTCGAAGCCCTCGTGCGCGCCGTGAGCGGGGCCTACAACCTGACCAACGGCGAGCCCGTCTCTCTCTACCCCTTCCTCTTCGACCTGCTGGCCCGGCTCGGCCAGCCGCGGCCCACCAGGCGCCTGCCCGTGGGCGTGGCGATGGCCCTGGCGGGGCTGGCCGAGGGTGTCTCAGCGCTGTTTCTCGGTTATCGCGAGCCCCCGGTGACCCGCTTCGGGGTCTCCGTCTTCGCCTACTCGAAGACGTTCGACGTGGAAAAGTGCCGGCGCGACCTGGGGCCACCGCCGGTGAGCTTGGCCGAGGGTGTCGAGCGGGTGGTGGCCGCCTGGCGGGAGGCTGGAGGTGCTTGAAGCGACGGCATTCGGCCTGGTCGGCCTCTACTTGGTACTGACCGGCGTCCGGATCGCCCTGGCCGTGCGCGCGCTGCGGCGGGCGCCACCGCCTCCTGTCGACAACGGCGAGCCGATCACCGTCTTGCAGCCCATCCTGTCCGGGGACCCGGGCCTCGCCGCCTTGCTCGCCGAAAACGTCGTGAACCAACCGAACGCCCGCTTCCTGTGGCTGATCGACGAAGACGACGCCGTCGGCCGCGAGATCGCCACTCGGCTCGCGGCCCCGAACGTCGAGGTGCTCTTGGCACCGCCCGTGCCCCAGGGCCAGAACCCCAAGGTCTTCAAACTCGCCCTCGGCCTGCCGCGCTGCGGGGCGCTCGTGGCCGTGCTCGACGACGACACCGTTTTGCCGCCCGGCGCCCTCGAACGGGCTCGGTCGGCCCTCGCCCTTGGCGACCTCGTGACCGGCCTACCCTTCTACCGGCCCGGGAACACGATCTGGTCGCGCCTGGTGGCTGCTTTCGTCAACGGCAGCGCCCTCGTCACCTACCTGCCGATGCTCACCTTCGGGCCGCCGGTGACGCTGAACGGCATGTTCTACCTGACCCGCCGGGAGACGCTCGAGAGCCTCGGCGGCTTCGGCGCCATCGTCGACCGGCTGTGTGACGACTACGAGCTCGCCAAGCTGTATCGCCGCGCGGGCCAGCGGATCGTCCAGACGACGATCGGCCATCCGCTCGCCACCACGGTGCCGGACTTCGCGAGTTACACCCGCCTGCTGCGCCGCTGGATGGTCTTCGCCCAGCAGCTTTTCCGCGAGTCGCTGACGGCGCCCATGGTGCTGCTGGCCGTCCTCCCGGCCTTCCTGCCGCTCGTCCTGGCGGCCCTCGCGCTCGCGGCGCGCTCGCCGGGAGCGCTGGCGCTGACCTTCGGAGCCCTCGTGGCCAAGGCGCTGGCCCTCGCGACCCTTCGCCGCCACCACTTCGGCACCGCCGAGGGCCTCGCCAGCGTCATCTGCGAGGTCGTGGCGGATCTCGTCCAGCCGCTCCATGCTCTCGCGGCCGCCGTCCGCCCGACTCACATCCGCTGGCGTACGCGGCAGATCGAAATCCGCGACGGCGGAGTCACGTACCGGTGATCGCCTCGCGTTTCGAAGCCCGGCTGGCCGCCTTGGATGTCGCCGAGCCTCTCGCCGAGCCCGTGGCCGACCGCGTGGCCTTCCTCTCGGGGCAAAGCTCGTATCGCCACTCGCAGCTCTCCCCGACGCAACACGAACTGCTCGCCGCCGTGACCGAGCTGGGCTACTCCCCGCTCCTCGCTGGTTTCCCCTTCCACCGCGCCACTCTGGCGGAGCCTTGGCGGCGCGAGCCGATCTTGCCCGCCTCGGGGCGCAACACCGCGCAGTTTCTCGCCGCGGCTTGGCGCTCGAGCTTCCGCGCCCAGGTGGCCCGGCACCTCGGGCCGCTGTTCTCGCGGACCTCGCGGCGGCTGGTCCTTCTCTGCGGCAGCTCCGGGTTGGCCCTGCTGGAGGCCGCCTGGCCCCGGTTGGAGCTCGCTCCCGGGCTCACCGTCCTCGCGATCGGCCTGGGACCGGTGGCGCGGCGGGTTCCGAGTCACCCCCGGCTGACCCTGGTGACGATTCAAGGCCGCGGGGACTGGATCAGCCGGCTCGGATTCGCCTTCCCGCCGAATTTCCGGGTGGCGGGTGGGCACCTCGACTACGCCGCCAGCGCCGAAGTCCGAGCCTTGGTGACCCGGCTCGCCGCGGAGTTCCGGTCATGAGCCCGATCCGCCTGTTGCTCGTGGCGCCGCCTTTCAGCGGCCACCTGAACCCTCTGATCGCCCTGGCCAAGCGCCTGCGGGAACGGGGGTTCGCGCCGCACTTCGTGACCGGGCCGGCGCGGATCCCGCTGCTCCACGCGCTCGGCTTCCCCGCCGAGCCGGTCCTGGCGCACGACCCCACGGCCCTCGAGTCGATCGCCGACACACCCTACCCGGTGCGCGGCAACCCCGTGCGCCTCGGGCGCCAGCTCGCCGCCAACCTGGCGCTGCTGCCGACGGTCAAAGCCGAACTCGAGGGGATCTTCGAGCGCACCCGACCGGACGTCGTCCTCGCGGACTTCACGGCGCCGGTGGCGGGGCTCGTGGCGGACGCCGTCGGCGTGCCTTGGGTGACGGCCATGTGCACGCCCTTCGCCCTCGAGACCCGCCGCGGCACGCCGTCTTACTGCGGCGGCTGGGGGCCGCCTCGACACTTCGGCCACCACGTACGGGATGCTCTTGGCCGGGGTGCCACCCGATTCGTGAAGCGCTCGTTCGGGGTCGTCTTCCATCGGCAGCTCACCGCCCTCGGCACCACGATCTACCGGCCCGACGGCAGCGAGGCGGCCTACTCGCCGCGGGTCATTCTCGGGCTCGGGCTCGCCGAGCTCGAGTTCCCGCGCGACTGGCCGGCGGCCTTCGAGATGATCGGCCCGGTGACCGAGGCGCCGGAGCCCACGCCAGAGCTGCCGGACTTCCTGAAGGTCGATCGGCCGCGGATCTTGGTCACCCTCGGCACCCACCTCCAGTGGGCGAAGCGGGACCTGCCCGAACGCCTGAGTCGGCTGACCGTGGCGTTTCCTGATCACCAGTTCGTCTTGACCCTGGGCCGCCCCCACGCCGGGCCGATCGTGCCGCGGCCGGCGGGCCGCAACCTCTTGATCTGCGACTACTTGCCCTACGACCCGTTCCTGCCCCACTTCGCCGCCGTGATCCACCACGGCGGCGCCGGTATCGTCTACAGCACCCTGCGCGCGGGCAAACCGGCCTTGGTCTGGCCGCGGGACTACGACCAGTTCGATTACGCCGCCCGCCTGGTGGCGCGCGGCGTCGGAGTGGCGGTGTCCGAAATCAGCGCTCCGTCGGCCGTGGCAGCCCTGCGCCGTGTACTCGCCGGGCTCGACGGCACCGCCCGCACCGAGCTGGCCGCGGCAGTGGCCCGCACCGACCCGTTCGGGGCGACGGAGCGGGTCTTGCGGGCCTACCGGCCCTGGCCCTGACGCCGTCCCCTGTGGTTCAATTCCGCCGTCCGCTCTTCTCACGTTTCTCCGGAGCTCACGAACCATGACCTCGACCGCTATTCCCCCCACGGGCATCGCCGCCTTCGGCCTCGCCGTGCCGCCCCTCGCCCTCGCCGTCGAAGAGCTCGCCACTGTGCGTGGGGTCGATCCCGCGAAGTTCACCCTGGGGCTCGACTGCCGCGAGATGGCCCTGTGCCCGACCGGCTTCGGGGTGGTCGAATTGGCCACGACGGCGGCGCGGCGGGCGCTGGCCCGGTGGGGTGGGGACCCGTCCCGGCTGGGCCTACTCGCCGTCGGCAGCGAGTCCGCGGTGGACATGAGCCGAGCGCTGTCGGCTTTCGTGGCGGACGGGCTCGGACTCGCCGGCGCGATCCGTTCCTACGAGGTCAAACACGCTTGTTACGGCGGCACGCTGGCCCTACGGCAAGCTCTCGAGTGGCGCGCTTCCGGAGCCGCGCGTGGGCGCGCCGCCCTGGTGATCGCCGCCGATGTCGCCCTGTACGCCCCGTCGGACCCGGGGGAACCCACCCAGGGTGCGGGCGCCGTGGCCATGGTGATCGACGAGCCCACTGTGGCAACGGTGGATCTCGAATCCCACGCCTGGAGCGAGCCGGCCTTCGACTTCTGGCGCCCCGTGGGGGAAGCGTTCCCGCGCGTCGACGGGCCGTTCAGCTTGGACTGTTACAAACGCGCCGCCGAACATTGCTTTCGCGCCCTCGTGGCCGACCGCGACCCGGCCGCCGTGCTCGCCGAGTTCGCCGCCCTGTGTTTCCACGTGCCGTTCCCGAAAATGGTCAAGAAGACCGTGGTCCACTTGGGCGAGGCCTTCGGCTTCGCGCCCGAGCAGATCGAGCGCCTCTACCGGCAGCAGGTGGACCCGACCATGGGCTGGAACCGCCGCATCGGCAACGCCTACACCGCGAGCCTGTGGTTTTCCGTCGCCGAGGCCCTCTGCGGCAAGAACCCGGGCGAGCGCCTCACGGCCTTCTCCTACGGCTCCGGCTTCGGCTCCGAACTCCTCACTCTGACCGCCGGCCCGGCCGCCGCCGCAGGGGTCTGGCGCGAGGATGTCGAAGGGGACTTCACCGCTCGCCGGACGATCGACGGCGCCGAGTACCTCGCGCTGCGCGGGGCCTAAGCCACGAGCGCGATCGCCCGCGCGAGCTTGTCGCGCACCGCGGCGGCCAGTTCAATCAGACGCGGGTCACCCAGCGATGCGACCGTTTGACTGGGATCGACCGCCAACAGGTGCGCCCGGCCGGCGTCGTCCTCGTAGACGATGACGTTGCACGGCATCATCAGGCCGGCCTGGAGATCGATCTGCAGCGCCTCGTGGGCGAACGGCGGATTGCAGGCCCCGAGAATCTTGTAACGCCGAAAGTCCGCGCCCAACTTCTCGTGCAGCGTCCGCCGCACGTCGATCTCGGTCAATACCCCGAAACCCTCCGTCTTGAGCGCCTCCGGCACCCGTTCGAGGGCCTGGTCATAGGTCGAGTCGAGCGCTCGGTGCATTCCCATCGTGACGTTCATGGCGAGTCCTCCCGCGGCGTGAGAGCCCGGGGGCGGAAAAAGGGTTCGGGTCGCTAGCCCGAGTCTCCCAATTGGGCCAACGCCTCCCGCGCTTCCGTGGTCTTGGGATGTGCCTCGCCCAGACTCCGCTGCCTCCCCAACAGGGCCTCTTCGAGGCACTGCCGAGCGGCCGGCAGATCTCCTCGCCTCGCGAGAATGCCAGCCAAAACCGCCAAGGCGTCGAACTGGTCGGGATGATCCGGCGGCAGAATCCGCCGCCGCAGCGCGAGTGCGGCGCGAGCCTGGTGCTCGGCTTGAAGTAGGTCGCCCGTCGCCAAGGCGGCTTCTGCGAGGTTCTGGAGACTGGTGGCAACTTTCGGGTGCTCCGTTCCGAAGAGCCGCCTCTGGAGGACAAGAGCCTCTTCGTGAAGCTTCCGGGCCGCATCGCCTTCACCGACACAATTCCGTACCCGGCCCAGAGCCTGGAGAGTCTCGGCCTCGTACACGGTTCGAGGGGCTCGCGCTCGGACGATCGCGAGGGCCTGTTCCGTCGGAGCCAACGCTTCGGAACAGCGCCCCTCGAGAACCAGGACCGACCCGAGATTGACGGTCAGGTCGGTATACCAGAGGCTTTCCTGTTGGCCCGCGGCCTCGACGATTGCGAGGGCTTCGCGATAGCTGGCCGCCGCCTCGGGAAGGCGACGGAGTTCGACCAGAACCGCTCCCAGGTTCCCCAGGCCCCCGGCGATCCCGAGTTCGGGACCGTTGGCGTTCAATCGTCGAATCCGCAGGGACTCCTCGAGCGCCTCGACGGCGTCCCAGTAGCGACCCCGGCCCAGGTAGAGAACGCCCAGGTTGTTGAAGCTCGCCGCCACGTCCAGGTGGTCGGGACCCAACGCCCGGCGTCGAATCTCAAGCGACTCGCGGTACAGCGGTTCGGCCTTCGCAGCCTGTCCGGTCCGGTCGTAGAACATCGCAAGGTTGTTCTGGGCCGCCGCGAGACGGATGTCGTCGGATGCAAACGTGGCCCGTGCGATCACCAGAGCCTCCTTCAGAGTCGCCTCGGCTTCGGCGTGCTGACCAAGCTCCAGCAGAGAGACACCGATGATGCGCAGCAGTCGGGCCTGCACCGCGGGCTGGTCCTCGAGTTCGGTGCGCGCTCGCTCGGCGCCGACGTGCAGGAGGTCGCGGACGGTGGGGTTCGCGACGCCCTGCCGGTCGCCATGGGGGTCCGCGGCCTGGAAGAGTTCCGCCAGGAACCGGGAAACGGCATCCGACAGTTGCTTCTCGTCCTCCGCCCGCTGCCGCTCGCGCACGGCCACTTCCCGCTCCGCGGCCAAACGCGTCGCCAAGGCGGCCATGGCGATGCCGAAGGTGAGCAGGGCCACGAGGGCGGTGGCGGCCATGGCGACGCCGACTTTGTGCCGGCGGACGAACAGCCGGGCGCGGTAGGTGGTGGTGCCTTTGCGCGCGCGGACCGGGTGGCCGTCGAGGAAGCGCTCGACGTCGTCGGCGAGGGCGGCGGCCGAGGGGTAGCGGTCGGCGGGTGCGGGGCGCAGGGCCTTGGCCACGATGGCGCCCAAGTCCCCGGCAGGCAAGGGACCGGCGGGGCCGCCCGGGGCCTCACGGCGGGGCCGCTCGCCGGTCACGAGCTCGGCCAGCAGCAGGCCCAGCGAGTAGATGTCCGTGGCCGTCGTCACGCGCTCGCCGCGCAACTGCTCCGGGCTCGCGTAGTCCGGAGTGTGGGGGGCTTGGACGGGAGCCGTAGCCACCAGGGTGGGGCCGCCGAGCTCCGGATTGAGCAGCTTGGCGATGCCGAAGTCGACCAACTTGGGCGCCCCGTCCGCCGTCACCAAGATGTTCGAGGGCTTCAAGTCCCGGTGCACCACGAGGTTCTGGTGGGCGAACTGAACCGTCCGGCAGATGGTGGCGAAGAGCCGCAGGCGCTCCGGTAGCAAATGCGCCCGGCCCCACTGGTCGAGCGGCTCCCCGAACACGGCCTCGAGCACGAAATAGGGCCGGCCCTCGGCGGTCGTGCCGCCGTCGAGCAGGCGCGCGATGTTCGGATGGTCGAGGGCGGCGAGAATCTGGCGCTCGAAGCGGAAACGGCGTTGAATCTCCTCCGAGTCCATGCCCGGCTTGAGTAACTTCAGGGCCACGCGGCGGCGGAACTCACCGTCCGCGCGAGCCGCGAGATATACCGCTCCCATGCCCCCGGCGCCGAGCCGGTGGAGCACCCGATAGGGGCCGATCGAGGTCCCCACGACGGGGTCGGGCTCGACCACGGTGGCCCTCTCGAGAAAACCTCCCGCTGCTCGTTCCGCCGTCCAGAGGGCACCGACCTCGTCGGCCAGCTCGCTCTCACCAGCCTCCCGCAGCGCCGCAAGCCGCGCTGCACGGGTCTCCGGCGAGACCTCGAGACCGGCTTCGTACTCGGCACGCACCCGTTGCCAGGTTTCCGCACTCATGGCTCACCTCCCTGCTCGGTCGCCGGTCAATTGCCGGAATAACCAGGACCGGGCCAGGCTCCAGTCGACTTTCACGGTGGCCGGCGAAACCCCCAAGACCTCGGCGGTCTCCGCGATCGTGAGTCCGCCGAAGAAGCGCAGCTCGACGACTCGAGCGGACCGCGGATCGTGTTGCGCGAGGGCCTCGAGCGCTTCGTCGAGAGCCGCGACGTCGAGCTCGCGTTCGGCCACGGGGAGCTCCGGGTCCAAGGTCACCCGCAGGGCGTCCCCGCCGCGCTTCGCCGCCCCGCGCCCCCGGGCATGGGAGACCAGGATACGGCGCATGGCCAGCGCCGCCACGGCGAGGAAGTGGGTGCGACCGTTCCAAGCCACCCGCTCCTGCTCGGCGAGTTTCAAGTAAGCCTCGTGGGCCAAGGCGGTCGGCTGGAGCGTGTGCCCGACCCGCTCGCGCGCGAGCTGCCGCCGCGCGATCCGCCGCAAATCCCCGTAGACCCGCGCCACGAGCTCCTCGGCCGCCCCGGGATCGCCCTTTCGCCAGCGCCCGAAGAGCTCGGACGGGTTCGCGACTTGACTCATGGCTGGCCTCCTTTTACTCAGTGACGAAAAGTCTCCAGCCTTTTCGTACCCGGAGTGCGCGTCAAGAGGTGAGGCCAATGAAATTGCCCCTGACGCCCGCCTCGCGGCCTCCGAGTCGGGCATTGGAGAAAGAACCATGAGACTTCCGAGTGTCGCCTTCGCGCTGACCGCCCTCGCCTGGGTTGGCGGCCAACCCAGCCACGCCCTCTACACGACGAGCCACCGCTTCGCACCCGAAATCCGGGTGTGTTGGCTCGCCACCTCCCACCCCGACGCGGCGACTCTGCGCCCATGGACGGAAGCCGCCGCCAATGGTTCCTGGGCACGGTACGCCGACCTGAGCTTCGACTTCGGCAACTGCACGGTTCCCGAGGACTCCAACGTCTCCCTGGCGCTGGTCGGCTTCCAGACCAGCGGCGTGAGCTCGACGACGTTCAGCGGCGCCTTCAACCAGCGGGCGACGATCACGCTCGTTTCGCCCGCGGGCTCGGGCGATGTCACGCACTTCACCTACGACGCGATCCGGCAGTTCGGTCTAGCGCTCGGCTTCGTGCGGTTGCTTCCCTATCCCACCGACCCGTTCCCCAGCCTGTGCCGGCCGACCCCTCCCGTCGGCGCGACCGCCCTCGGAACGACTTCCGACGGTCAATCGATCATGAACGACTGCGCGGGAGTCCGCACGACCCTGTCGCCTTGGGACATCGTCGGGGTCCAGACGAAGTACTTCCGCAAACGGGCGGGCACGCTGCTCGGGCCGAACAACCGCGTCGTAGCGCTGCCCACGTCGTCGGGGACCTACACCCTCGGCGTCCGCCGCTACCAAGCCGCGGGATTCACCACGGACTGGCGCCTCGGGGTCAACTACCAGCAGGTCAGGACCGAAGAAGTGGCTTCGACGCAGCTCTGTTTCGACGCCCCCAGCGGCTTCACTGCGGGCAGCGCGCTGCGCTCCGCGCCCTGCAATCTCAGCCCGAACCAGCGCTTCGTCTTCGACGGCGTCCAAATCCGAGGCATCGGCGACAAGTGCCTCGAATATGCCGGCTCGGCCGTCGTCGGTGCTCGCATCCAGATCGCCACCTGCCAAACGGGCAAGGCGAGTCAGAAATGGACCCCCTACGCGAGCGAGCTTTTGATCCAGGCGACCGGCACGACGCTCTGCCTGAGTGCCCCCACGCTTGCGAGTGGCCAGGACCTCGTGCTCGCCGCCTGTGACTACTACGACCCGAAGCAGCGCCTGCAGCGCGACGACGGCACGATTCGCTCGGTGGTTTCTCCGAGTCTATGCCTCAACTCCGAGTGGGGTGACCCCGTCGACGGCCGCGCCGTCCAGCTCTACGGCTGCACTCGCGCCGCCAACGAGCTGTGGTACTTCCGCGGCGACCTGCGCCCGGCCACCCAACCCTCACTGTGCGCCGACATCCGGGGCGGAGTCGCCTTCGACGGCGCGATCGTCCAAGCCTTCGGCTGCCATGGCGGAGCCAACCAGACTTGGGACTACTACTTCCCGTGAGCTAGCCCCCCTCCGCCCGCACCACGTACCGCCCGCGCCCGCCCGGCCGCACGGCGTCGAAGGGCCAGCAGGTGACGAGGGTCAGGGCCTTTTCGGGGGTCGGTTCGAGGCTGCGGGTGTCGGCTTGGTCGACGACCGCGGTCCAGGTGATCTGGTAGTGATGCTCGCGGCCGTCGGGGGTGGTTAGGCTCAGATCGTCGCCGACCTCGAGGTCGGCGAGGAAGGCGAAGCTGGTGTCGCGGTGGCCGGCGAGGACGCTGTTGCCGGCGGCGCCGGGGGGCGAGGTGGTTTCGACGTGGCCGGGGCCGAAGGCCAGGGTCCGGCCGCTGGAACCGGCCAGCACGAACCGCTCGACCTCGAGCCTCGGCGCGGTGAGCCGGGCCACCGGCCAGGTGTCCGCCCACGGCCACGGGCGCGGGCGGGCCTCCCCGGCGAGGGCGCGCTCCCAGGCATGCGCCACGAGCACGTGGGCAAGCCAGGCCTTGCTGGGAATCCAACAGCCCTGGGCCAGGAGCAGGAGGCCGAGGCCGCCCACCAGAGCCGCCGAGCGCCGCCGGAGGCTCACGACCGCCTCCCGAGCCCCGCCGCCGCGGCGAGGCCGCCGAGGCCCAGGAGCACCAGCAGCCGCCAGGCCGTGCCGCCCTGGGGCAACTCGCCGTAGGCGCCGCCGAAGTCCCAGCCGGCGGGCAGGTTCACGGGCAGGGCGCGCACGACGGGCACCGTTCCCGCGGGGGCCGCCGGAGTTGGATCCACGGCCACCAGCCGCGTGTAGGGCGTGACCAGGTGGTGCTCGAGCCCGAGCTCGGTGACCTCCCGGCGCACCTCCGCGGCGTCCACTTCCGGGCCTTGCCGGCGCAGCAGCGAAGCGATTTTTCGGCGCGCCCAGAGCTTTTCGATGCCCGCTTGGGGCTCGCCCGCGCCGAGGCGCAGTTCGAAGTTCCACGGCTCATCCCCGCGCCGGCCGCTGACTTCG
>JANRLG010000030.1:0-3930 GCA_033762835.1 Thermoanaerobaculia bacterium | reverse complement strand
GTCCACACCTCGGCGTCGGCACGACGGGCGAACTGCTTCGCCACCGCGGGATACCCCCGGCGTCGAACCCGAGCCATCCAAACCGTGCGGCCGGAGCGGACCTTCTTCTCGATGCTTGCCACCAGGTTGCCACCTCCCTCGATTCGAGAGGCTGGCACAAGTGGCTCAAAGAAGGCAAGTTGCTGGTTTTATTGGTGGGCCGTCAGGGACTCGAACCCTGCACCCGCGGATTAAAAGGCCGGAAGTATCCATATCTCCAGCACACTCCCGCCGCTTTCGTGGCCCACAGTGCGCCATCCTGTCCCAGTTTGTCCCGCCGAAAATCTCATGCTGTTATCCCAACTGTGTTGGGCACTGTGACGCGATTGTGACGCGGAAGGGGTCCTCGAGCTACTCGACTAGCGACGAGATCCCCAGGTTGTCCGATTCCCGACCGCGGGCATCCGAGATATCCTAAATGCCCGACAACAGTTCGCTCTCATTCACGCCGAAGATCTCAGGGTTCAGCTACCAATGCCGGCCGACAGCCCACAACCGCCTGCCACGGACGCCATCGTCACGGCCGTTCGCGGCTTCCAAAGGAACGGCTCGGACAGTGAGGAACACTTCACCCTTCTCGTCGAGTGTTTCTACCCCGTCGTGCGCGGCTTCTTTACACGCCGAGTTGGAGCCGAGGATGCCCTCGACCTAACCCAAAGAACATTTACACGGGTCTATGAGAAATTGAAGGATCTCCGCGAGCCGGAGAAGTTCGGAGGCTGGCTGTTGACGATTGCCCGGAACATCTTGAGCCGCTTCCTCCAACAGCGCCGGAGTGAGTCGCTGGTTCTACTCCCATCGCCTGCACGCGATGACGATGCACCGGATCTCGTCGACCGCCTCGCCGACGGGCGAAACGACAGCCTCGAGCAGCTCCTGAACGCCGAGCAGCAGGCTCAACTGCGCGCTGCCGTGGCCGATCTGCCGCCCAAGATGCGCCAGTGCGTCGAGCTCCGAGTGCGGGGTCTCGAGTATCGACAGATCGCCGACGAAGTGGGCATCTCCATCCAAACTGTGAAGGCGCACTTGTTCCAGGCCAAGGCACGCCTCCGCGAGCGCCTGCGCGCTGCGGCTCCCGGCCGAGGGTAGGATTCCACGCCATGCGGCCAGCTCTCGATTCCGATCACCCCGACGACAGCGAGCTCGAAGCTCTGTTCTGGGGGGAGCTGTCCGAGTCCCGTGAAAGCGAGGTTCGCACCCACCTCGGAGGCTGCCCGGCCTGCCAAGAGGCCCTGGCAGATCTCGAGGAGTTTTCGGCCATCTCCGGGCCACCGGAAGACCCGGAGGAGCGTGCGGCTGGACGCCGCTTGGCCGCGAGCATCCTCAAGCGGGCGCGCCACCTCGAGCAGTGGCGCAAGGTCGCTCTGGCCCTCGCAATGTCGCTGTTCGTCGTGGCGGTCGGCAGCGTCATCTACTTCGCGCTCCGAGATGGGAAGCCCCAGGGAACCGTCCTCCGGGCCGAGCTCGTCGACGGGACGGTTCGTGGGCGCACCAGGATCGAGATCGACGCCCGAGCCCGGACGATCGAGCTGGCGCTGATCTCGAAGTCGTTGGCCTCCGAACTTCGTTACGAGGTGACGATCCAGGACGTGTCCGGACGCCTCCGCTTTTCCGCCAAGGAGCTCGAGGCCGCCGACAAGGTGCTGCTCATCGAGTTGCCGCGAACGACCCTGGAACCGGGGGGAGATTTCGAACTCGCGGTGACGTCCGGCGCTGAAGCCGCCAAGGTCGAAATCGTACGCTTTGGCTTCGAAGCGATTTTCCGTTGATCCTGCTTGCCCGAGTTTCGTCATTCGTGACAGGCTGCGTTCCTGCCCGTCATGTACAAAGCTCTCTCGTGGCTACTGGTCGTCGCCGGACTCGCATTCGGAACTCGGTTGCAAGCCGCAGCACCCGCTCATGCTCGCTTCAGCGATTTTCCCAAGTCTTGTCTCGCCAGTGGCCCGAGGCTCAAGGGTGAGATCCTGGTCCCGGGCGAGACCACGTTCAGCGCCCAGTCAGAACGGCCCTCGTTCTTCCAAGTAGAGGCACCGGCCGGCTCTTTCCTGAAGCTCGCGGTTGACCAACGTGAGCTGGACTTCAAACTCTGCCTCTTCGGCCCGGATGGCGGGCTCGCTTTCGCTCTCGATTCGCCGTTCGGAACGCGCCGGCCGGAGGAGCTGATCTGGCCCGTCGTGACGACAGGGCACCACGTGATCCAAATCGAGTCCTTCGGGCGCTTCTTCGGCGATCGTCAACCAGTCCTCCATCTCGACCTCGTGAGGACGCCCTCGGCGCGCGACCGGGTCCTTGCCCGGGCGACCGCGGCGACGGCCCTGGCCGAGGAAATCCGCAGGAGTCAGCGCGCCTACGCACTGGCGCTGCCCCTGCTCGATCAAGCGATCGAGATCTGGCAGCGGCTCGGCGACCGCCCGCGCGCCAACGCCGCCCGCCTGTCTCGCCTGCGGGTCTTCGCGCTCGCCGCGGGCGAGGATGAACTGGCCACCCTCGAATCCGCCGTACCGTGGCTCGAAAGGGCGGGAGAAGACGAGTTGCTTGGCTGGCTCTGGATCGAACTGGGGCGGGAACGCGAACGACCCGAAAGCAAACGCGAGGAGCTTCTCCAAAACGCCCTCGCGATCCACGAGAAGCTCGGCAACCTCCGCGAGCAGGCCGTCGTCCACAACGAACTCGGCAACATCGCATCGGATCGCGGTCGGTTCCAACTCGCGACAGAGCACTTCGAGGGCGCGATCCGGCTTGCCGAACGCTGCGGCGATCCAACCGAATTGGCCATCCCCCTCCTGCTGCGTGGCGTCCTTCTCACGCGCTGGAACCGCCCCGAGGACGCCATCGTCGATTTGTTCCGCGCTCGGGACTTGTTCGCACCGGAGGACAGGCACCACCAAGCGATGACCTTCGAAGCGCTCGGTTCGGCCTACCTCGGCCTGGGCCGCGCGAACCAAGCTCTTTCGTTCCTGAAGCGGGCAAAACTCCTGAGCTCCGACGTCAAGACCCTGGCTTTGACGCTCAACAGCCTCGGGCTCACCCTTCAGGTCCTGGGACAGAGCGCAGAGGCTCAAGCAGCGTTTCGCGAGTCCTTACTCCACTATGCCCGACTGGGCGGGAATCGAGTGGCCTTACGGCGGGTCCGCTTTACCCTGGCGACGGCGCTCGTCGCTGCCGCCAGGCCCAGGGAGGCTCAGCCCCTTCTCGAACGCACTCTCGACGAAGCTCGTACCGACGACGACTCCGAACTCCGGGCCGCTGTGAGCTTCGAACTTGCACGGCTCCACTACCGCCAAGGTCGCTCCAGTTCGGCCCTTTCTCTCGCGATGGAGGCCCTCGGCGTGCTGGAGTCTTGGCCCTACCAAGTGAGTAGCCTGAACTTGCGCACGGCTTACCTGGCGAAGCGGCAGCCCTTTTACGAACTTGCCCTCGACGTGCTCCTCAGCCTGGATTCCGGGGCTCCGAACGGCCGCTCTCGCCAGGACGCTCTCGAAACGAGCGACCGCGCCCGCTCACAGGCCCTACGCGACTTGATCCTGACCGGTGACTTGGCCGGCCCCCGAGCTCATCCAAGCGGACTAGCCCGCCAGCGCGAGCTCACCGCGGAGATCCGGTCCCTTCGCCAGGAGCTCGCCACGACGAGGAACCGCCAAGACCTCGAAGAGCGCCTTGCCATCGCCGTCCGCGATCTAGATCTCCAAAGCAGCCGGCTCCGCCTCGAAGCCTCGGCGGCCAATCGGCCGACGATCGACGAGATTCAGGCTGGGCTCGACCCGGACGCGGCCCTGCTCCACTTCCATTTCGGCCAAGACAAGAGCCGCTTGTTCGTCGTCACGCGAAAGGAGATCGAGGTGTATCCGCTTGCCGGGAGGAAGGAGATTGAGGCCGAACTCGATGCCGCCT
>JANRLG010000029.1:0-83493 GCA_033762835.1 Thermoanaerobaculia bacterium | reverse complement strand
TGCTCGTTGCACTCGACGATCGTGTAGGACGCGACTCCGACGTCCTGGATCATGCTGGCCGAAATCCCCATGCCGAAGCCCACCTCGAGCACGTGCCCGTGGCTCTGGGCCGCGGCCTCGGCCAGGGCCTTCATCAACGGCCGCTCCCAGGCCTGCATGACCTGCTGGTTCTGGATCAGGAGCTCGGCTTCGTCGTACTCGGCCTGGGCCGGCTCCCAGGCGTCCGTGATGGGCGGCCGTTCGACCCCGGGGACGAAGCGGGTGAAAGTCTTCGCCAAGTGGTCGAGATCGTGACCGAACTCGAGCACCGCGCGGCCCAGCATCCAGTCGCGCTGAAAGTCGCTGGGGGCCTTGGCGAACTCCGGATCGCGTCCCTCGACGCGGACGGTGAAGCGATCGAAGTCGCGTTCGATCTCGAGCCGGGAAGCAGTGGCAGTGGTCACGTGTAACTCCTGAGCGCGCCGCGGCGGCGAATGTCGAGCGTGCAGCAATGGAAGCCGCCGCCGAAAATGTTGAAATTCTTGAGGCTGCACAGAATCGGCTCGAAACCCCAGTCCTTGAGCTGGCGCACCAAGGGCTCCTCGGTCTTCTCGACGAACACCCGCTTCTCGTCGAGGCTGAAGACGTTCATGCTGATCCACTCGGTGCACATGGAGAACCGCTCGGGCGAACGCTCGACGGGTTCCGGAGCCACCAGCACGTCCCAGTGCCGCAGGACGTCGGGGATCTTCGAAACCCGCTCCGGGTTGATCAGCAGCTTGCCCGGGGCGAGCGGTACGAAGGTGGCGTCGACGTGCATCGGGTGCGGGTCGTCGACCTCCAGCAAGTGGACGCGGTACTCGGGCCCCAGATGCCGGCGTAACCACTCGATGCCGAACAGGTTCGTGACGTTCGAGCGTTGGGCGAAAATGTCTCGCCCGCAGCGGGCGAAATCCGCGGCATCGAACGTCGGCTCGAACTCGGTGATCACGAAGCTCGGCGGATGGGCGGTCGTGGGTTCTTCGAAATCCAGGTTGAACAGGGCATCGGACAACTCGGGCTTCGGCACCGCCGTCCAGCGTGCGCCGCCCGCGAAGTACTCCTTGAGCAGCGACTTGTAGGCGTTGGCCTCGAAGTAACGGGAGCGCCAGGCCATGGGCGCTTCGATGATGTCGTTGCCGACGACCAGGAAGGCATCCCGCGGCATGGCCGAATAGAGCCCGCCGGCGCTGAACCAATCCTGCGTCGCGAAGGCTCGGGTGTGGTCGTAGGGCTCGGGCCGCCGCACCGTGACCCCTTCCGCCTCGAGGATGTGGACGAACTCTTCGAGCTCGCGTCGGGCGGGTTCGATCCAATCGGCCGGAAACGGCCGGCCGCCGCGTTGGTGGAACGTCGGCCAGGCGGGATGGGGCATCGTGGCTTTGAGGGCTACGTCCCAACTCGGGATGGTGGCGCCGTCGAGGGTGCCGACGACGACTTCCTCGAGCGGATCCCACTCGGTGTAAGAGCAGACGACGGACTGGACGCTGGGAACGATGCTGTCCGATGGGGTCTCGACCGTCGAAGCAGGTCTCGACATACACGCCTCCCCTCGTAGATGAAACGACAGAAATTCGCTCGAGGGCTCGAGTCCCGAGCGGTGAAGCCAAAACACCAAAAGTTACGGTGCGCCGAGGAGCGCGGTGGCTCCTCGGGCAGTCGCAAAGCTGATGGCTTAGTGCAAGGCCTTGGAGAAAGAGGGACGATTCAGGAGCGACCCTTGGCCCGGCGGTCGGCCCGGGCGAGGGTGTACTTGAGCACCGGAGGCGTCAGCAACGTGGTGATGATCACCATGATGACGATGGCGGAGAAGATCTTGGGTGAGATGACGGGGACGCCGCCGACCTTGAGCGTCGAGCCGATGGCGGCGAAGATCAGCCCCACCTCACCCCGCGGCACCATGCCGACCGCCACCGAAAGGCGATCGACCCCGCGCTCGACGACGCCGAGGGCGCAGAGCATCTTGCCGACCACCGCGGCGATCGTCAGGACGGCTGCAAAGCCCAGGACGGCGGGGTCGCGGAAGGTCGCGAGATCGACCCGGATACCCATCAATACGAAGAAGACCGGCACCAGAAGCCACGACAGCGGCTTGACCAACTCGTCGAGTTCGTGGTCTCCGCGGTCGAGAAAGTGCCGGTAGTGCAGTGGGTCGAGCAGAATGCCAGCGGCGAAAGCACCGATGATGGGTGCGAGGCCCAGCACTCCCGACAGGTACGCCAGACCGAAGCAGAAAACGAGTGCCGTGGCGAACAGGACACCATGGCCGCGCAAGCGCCCTGCCCAGCGAAACAGCAGCGGGGACAACCAACGGCCGACCAACACCGCGCCGATGAGGAACGCGGCGGCCTTGGCGATGATCAGGAGGATCGCCCCGGAAGACAACTTCTCACCGGTGTCGGCCGCCACGATCAGGCCCGAGATGACGGCCAGGACCAGCAGGCCGAGCACGTCGTCGATCACCGCCCCGCCGAGCACGATGCGGGCTTCGCGGGTCTGCGACTTGCCGAGGTCCTGGAGCACGCGCGCCGTGATGCCCACCGAGGTGGCACACAACGTTGCGCCCAGGAACGCGTGGGCCAGGGTCGACTCCTCGGGAACGAACCAAATCGCGACCCCCCACCCCAGCACGAACGGCGCTACGACTCCCAGCACCGCCACCAACAGACTCGACCAACCCACGGCCAACATCTCGTCGAGGTCCGTCTCGAGACCCACTTGGAACAGCAGCAGGATGACGCCGATCTCGCCGAGGATCGCCAGGCCGGGATCGGTCTTCAGAAACTCCAGGGCGTGGAGGCCGACGAGGCCCAGATTGCCGATGAGCACGCCGACGACGAGTTCGCCCAACACGGCGGGCTGCTTCAGCCGTTCGAACAGCTCGCCGCCCAACTTGGCGCCGATGATCACGATTACCAAACCGGCCAGCACGGGCAACACGGCTCCCCCGCCGGCGGCGAAGGCCGGCAGCGCGGGAAGCAACCCGAGGGCGACACCGAGGAGGAGCGTGGTGGCGGGCGGCAGGGGACGAGTGTGCTTCCGTTGCGTCATGGTCGGGCTATCCTAGCAGCGTGTTTTCTCGCCTCACCGGCACCCGTCGCGCGGACCTCGCCACCCTGGCCTTGGCGCTCGCGCTGATCGTCTTCGGCGGGTTCGGCCATCCGATCGAGGAGGCCGGCACGGCGGAGCGGGACGGCTTCGTGGCCCAAGCCGAGACGTTCCTAGGCGGGGAGATTCCACGCGATCCTTATCGCCCTCTGCTCTACCCGCTTCTGACCGCGGGTCTCGCGGTGCTGGGCTTGGCCCCGTTCGCGGCGGCACGACTGCTGTCGAATCTCGCGGCGGCCCTCCTGGCTCGCGCGGCCTACGCCTTCGCGGCCCGGCTCGACCCGCGGCCGAACGCCGAGCTTTCGGTCTCGGGGGCCTGGGCCATGGCCCTGACCGCGGCCAACCCGAACCTCTGGATTCTCGGGCAACACACGACGACGGACATGATCTTCGGCGCCGTCGCTGCCGGTCTCTTGGTCGGGCTCCTGGACTACGCCCGGGCGCCGAGCCACCGCCGAGCCGCCGCCCTGGGCGCACTTTACGGAGTCGCGGCGTTCCTCCGCGGCAACGCGCTCTTCCTGCTGCCGGGCATCGCTCTCGCCCTGCTCCTGGCCCCGCTGCCGTGGCGACGTCGGCTCGCCCAAGGGGCGGTCGCGGCGGGCGTGGCCGCGCTCGTGCTCCTGCCCCACTTCGCCTTGCGCCAAGCGAGCTTCGGTGACCCCTTCCACGACGAGAACTGGAAGAACCTGGCCTGGAAGCTCTACGGCGAGGGGGATTGGTCCTACCTCGAGCGGGTGCCGTTTGCGAATCTGGGCGCCGTGGTGGCGGCAGACCCGGCGCGGGTGGTCGCGGGCGGGGTGGGCGAGCTCGCCCGCTTCGCCCGTTCCGGCGCCAGCCAGTTGTTCGGCACTCCGCTCCATGCCGGGTTCGCTCTCGCGGGGCTCGGCGCGCTGTGCGCTTGGGGTCGCCGCCGCGAGGCGGGCCTGTTGGCGGTGGCGGCCGGGGTCTTCCTCGGCGGCTTGGCGCTGGTGTTCTTCACCTGGGGCCGCTTCCTGCTCGTGTTGCTGCCCCTGGGCATGGCCTTCGGTGCCGCGGGCACGGCGGTCCTGGTCGATCGGGCCGGTGGCAGTCGGCGCCTGCGTTGGGCCGCGACCGCCGCGCTGGCAGGGGCGCTGGTGATCTTGACCGCCAAGACGGCGCTCTTCCAGTTGCCCGCCTTCCTGCGTCGCCACCCCGTGGCCGAGCTCGCGGTGCTCACGGAGTTGGCCGCGGCACACCCCGGGGTGACCTTGGCCGGCACCGCGCCGTTCCTCGGTCGCCGCTTGCCGAGCCCCTACTTCCCCCTGCCGGACGCCTTCGGGCCCGAGATCCAGGAACCGGCCCGTTACTGGACTCGCCTCGAGCCGCAGCTGCGCGCCCGCGACGTGCGGTTCCTGGTGGTTTCGGCGCTCGAGTTGCGCGACCGCCCGCGCTCGCTGCTCGACGCCGAGGCACCGGTGACGTGGCTCGAACGGGTGGGCGCAGGCGGCGGGACCGTCACGTGGGCGGTGAAGCCACGAGAGGGCGGCCCCTGAGAATCGACCTCAGTACGAGAGACGAAGCTCGTCCAAGTACGCATTGCCCACGGCCGCGGTGGACACCCCGGACACGGCGCCGACGCGGGCGTTGCGGATGCGCGGGAAGTTGAGACCCGTACTGCGGAACTCGGTGGCACAGCCCACCCCGCAGCGCACGCGCACGCCGCCCTCGTAGACGCCGGGGGAGCCGGCCCACCAGTCGAAGACGAGCGGCAGCGGGCCGTCCGCGACCGTCACCCAATCGCTGGCGCCGGTCGAACCGTTGTCGAGCCGTGCCGCTACCCGTAGCTGGTAGAAGGACGTGCGGAAGCGCCGAATCTCGAGCCAGGCAGTCGGCAAGCCGTAGTCGTAGTAGCCCGCGATGGTCTCGGGCGTCGCATTGGGGATCTCGAGCGAGTTGGGATCGAAACGGAACTCGGTCCGGGCGAGGGCCCGGGCGTCCGGGAAGAAGACGTGGAGGTACGAGGGGGTGGTCGAAGCGGTGTGGGGAATGGCGACCCCCAGGGAACCCACGAGGGCGGCCGCTGCCGACACCGGCGGCGCCGGGTACATGAGCGGCGCGCCGAAGGGTGCCGTCGAACCCGCCTCTAAGCCAGTTTGTGCCACCGACAGCTCCGGTACCGAGGCATCGACGACATCGACCTGGGCAAACAGATCGATGTCCCACACCAGGCCCGACGCCAGCTGAATCTCCAGGCTCCCCGTGGCCGGCCCGCTGACGGCGGCGTTCGCCGTCACGGCGATCGTGAAGGTCCCCCCGGGGGGGATCGTGCCGCCCTGGGCCAAGAGGAACGACGAAGAGAAGTCGCCCTCGTCGACCACCGCGGACTCGATCACGAGGGTTTCATTCGTGCTGTTCAGGAAGGGCTGGGTCAAGGTCTGTGGCCGGCCCGGTTTGACGACGCCGATGTCGATCAGGGGCGGCACGGGCTGGGGCGCGCCCGTGTCACTTGGCTGGATACCAATGGGAGGTGTATCGACGGCGAGTGCAGGGAACGACAACGCGAGCCACAGGCTCGTAAATGCTGCCAATTTGATTGTTTGTGAACGCATGTTCATCTCCATTGTACGAGATCTCAAGGCGCCAACTGGACGCCCGATCTTCTCAGAAAATTGCGTCGCGAGCAGGAAAGAGAGATCACCCCTCGCGCGGGCAGTCGGCGGGCAACGGTCGCGCCGGCGGCGGTGCGAGAGCCGGCCGCCAGCCGGCCAAAGAGGCGGGCCAAGGAGCGTCGCCCAAGGTCATATCGAGCACGTACGCGGCGCGGCGGACGACCGGGTTGCCGGTCTGGGAAGCGTTCACACCCAGCTGCTCAAAGGCCCGCTCCACGCTGGCACGATCGCCTCGCGCCCCCGCGGCGACGAGCTCGGCCCAGGCCGTGCGACTGGAAGCGGCGCCGAGCTTCTTCTCGAAGATCCCATGAGCGGCAGTGGCAAGTTCCCCGGCCTCGGCCCGACGGCCCGCCGCCAACTCCGTCCAGGCGAGGCTCGTCAGGATGTCGGCTACCATGGGATGGTCGTTGCCGACTCCCGACCGCGCCAGGGCGAGGGCTTTCGTGAGCGACTCCCGAGCAGCGTCAAGCCTCCCCTCAAGGCTCGCCAACGTCCCTTCGACAGCCCAAGCGCCAGCCCGAAGCGCAGGGGAAGCCTGGGCCTGATCGAGGATTTTCCGAGCAGAACTCACCGAGCGATCGGCAAGTTCGGGGTGCCCAAGTTCGACGAAAACATACCCGAGGTTCTGGAGGGTCTGAGCTACGGGGATGCTGTTGGACCCGAACACCTCACGCCGCAGGGCCAGCCCCTCGCAGTGCAGCCGCGCTGACTCGTCGACTTGCCCAACCTGGCGAAGCGAGACGGCCAGGTTGTTCAAAGTCTCGAGGACATCTGGGTGACGTTCACCGAGACGTTCCCGCAAGACCTCGAGGGCCCCGCGCTGAATGGCCTCGGCCTCCCCGTAACGCTCGAGACGTGTCAGCGTCGAACCCAGTGCCGCGAGTGCGCGTGCAGCCTGATCGCTGCGCTCCCCGCGCGTGCGCCGAGCGCTGTCGAGAGCCCGCTCGAACCGCTCTCGGGCCAACTGGAGATCTCCTCGCCGCAGAGCCGCCGAGGCATGGTTGTGGAGAATCTGGGCATAGCTGGCTTCGGCGCGATCTGGATGAGCCTCGACGAGAAGCACCGCCTCGGACAACAGGCGCTCACCTTCCTCCGTCCGGTCCAGGGAGAGCAGCGACAGTGCCAAGTGATTCTTCGCCATCGCCACGAGACCTGCAGGAGGAGTACTCGAGGCCATCAGCTCGTCATGCGCCCGGCGGGCGAGCGCTTCGGCCTCCCGGGGCTGACGGCGCCCGAGCAGCACCTCGGCCTGCACGACCTGTGCGCGGATGCGCTCGAGGGCTTCGGCCGTGCCGGGAGCAGCATTGGCCGTGAGGGCGAGGGAGGCGACGAGCAACTCGTCGGCGGCTTCCGACCGGCCGAGGTCATTGTGCACCTCGGCCAGCGACGACAGCGCCGCGGCCTTGGCGACCCCGGGGTCACGGAAGTCGAGGAGATTTCTGCGCACGGCACTGAGCACCCGGTCGAGGGCGTCCGGGCCTTGGGTTGCCGAGAGATCCACCCCTTCGAAAATGTCCGTGACCAGGTTCGACGTGCGTTCGGCGCGGTCTCGCTCCTGTTCGGCGGCGCGTTGCGCGGCCAGGGCGCGGTCGCGCTCTTGGGCGATGCGCCGGGCCTGGAGCGTGGTCGTCACGGCGGTGCCGACGAGCGCCAAAGCCACGAGGGCGGCAGCGGCGACCTGTACCCGGAAGCGGCGGCAGAAGCGGCGCACCCGATAGCCCGGCGTCGCGGGCCGGGCGACCACCGGCCGAAACTCGAGATGCCGCACCAGGTCTTCGGTCAGCGCCGCCGCCGTGGGGTAGCGATCCGCCGGAGACTTCACCAGGGCCTTGGCGAGAATGGCGTCGAGATCCCCGCTCAGCTGCCGAGCGCGCAGGCGGCGGGCGGCGGCATCGAGCGGGCCCGGCACGGTCAGCACGGCACGGCTGGGTGCCTCGGGCACCTGCTCGAGCAGTGCCCGATCGTGCTCCTCGGGCGTCTTCCCCGCGGGAGACAGCGGCAGCTGGCCGGTCAGCAATTGGTAGAGCACCACCCCGAGCGAATAGACGTCCGTGGCCGGCGTCGGCTGGCCCGCGGAGAGCTGCTCGGGGGCGGCGTAGGCCGGCGTGCGCGGCTGCGGGGCGTTGGCGTCTGCCGCGGGCTCGGCGGTTGTCTCGGCCAACGACGCCGCGATGCCGAAGTCGAGCAGCTTCGGCTCGCCGTTCGCGGCAACGAGAATGTTGCCGGTCTTGAGGTCGCGATGAACGACGAGGTTGGCGTGGGCGAACGCCACGGCCTCTCCGACCTTCACGAACAGCCGCAAGATCTCCGTGACACCGAGCCGATGCTCCCGACAGTAGCCGTCGATGGGCCGACCATCGACGTACTCCATGACGAGATAGGCCACGCCGTCGGCACTCGTACCGCCGTCGTAGAGCCGGGCGATGCCGGGGTGCTCGAGGCCGGCGAGGATGCGACATTCGCGTTCGAAGCGGCGTTGGAACTCGAGGTCTCCGCGAGCGCCGGCCCGGATCAGCTTGAGCGCCACCACGCGGTCGAGCCGCTCGTCCTCGTGGCGGGCGCGGTAGACCGTGCCCATGCCGCCGGCGCCCAGGTGGGACTCGATGCGGTAAGGCCCGATCGAGCGCCCGGTCAGCTCTCCCGCGAACTCGGGATCGAGCAGCAGGGCCGCAGGTTGCTCGAGAAAACGGCTGGCGAGCTGATCCGCCTCGAGCAGGGCCTCGAGCCGATTGGCCAGCAGCGGCTCATGGGCGCGCAAGGCGCCGATTTTGCCCAGCCGTTCGGTCGCCGGCAGCTCCAGGCAGGAAGCGTACAGTTCGTCGAGACGGTACCAGTCCGCCGTGCTCCAATCGCCCGGTGCCGGCTTGTCGTCAATCATCGAGCTCCGCCGCGGCGGGCAAGGCACCGAGCTCGAGCAGCAACCAACCCTTGGCCCGGCGCCACTCGCGGGAGACCGTCACGGGGGAAATGCCCAACACCTCGGCGATTTCCTCGCGCGAAAGACCGGCGAAAAAACGCAACTCGACGATCGTGCCCTTCTGAGGGTCGCGTTTCGCCAGCCGGTCGAGGGCCAAATCGAGATCGAGAAGACCCTCGGGAGTCGCCGGCGCCACCAGGCCCTCGGAATCGAGGTGGATGGTCAGTTCCCCACCGCCCCGGCGCAGGCGTGCCCGGCCTCGGGCGTAGTCGGTCAGCAGCTGGCGCATGACGCGGGCGGCGAACGCGAGGAAGTGGCCCCGGCTTTCCCACTGCACACTGCCGCGCTGCCGCTGAAAGCGCAGGAAAGCCTCGTGGACGATCGCCGTGGCCTGCAGGGTGTGATCCCGCCGTTCGCCCGAGATCGCCCGTTCGGCGATTCGGTGCAGCTCGCCGTAGAGCTCCTCGAAGACGGCACCAATGGCCTCCGGGCTTCCCGCGCTCCAGCGCTGCAGGTACTCGGTGACCGCCGGTAATTCTTGAAATTCTCGCTTGTCGTCGATCAAGAGACGGCCTCGACCGAGAGTCGGAAATGTGCTGTCGGCGAGTGTAACACCGTCCCCGGCCGAGGCTACTCAGGGTGCGGACGGAGCCGGGCCGGCGGGGCGCAGCCGGTCGGCGCGGAAGCGGTAGGCCTTGGTCAGGCCGTAGGTGTCCGCCGCGAGCGGTTCGAAGAGCTCCGGGGATTGTTCGATCCAGTAGGCCTCGATGCCGATGGCGGGGGCGAGTGAGACCACGACGTCGACCCGCGCGGCGACCAGTCGGCCGAGCCAGGCGCGAAAGTCGGCCCGCTTGGAGATTTCCTCGAACTCGAAGCTGTTGACTACGCTGCCGTCCCGCGTCACCGGGACGTAGAGGACCAGATTCTGCAGCCGGCTGCCGAGGAGGGGAAAACGGTAGATGTTGTGGCCGCGCCCGTCCCAGCCGGCGAAGACCGCCACTCGCAGCGGCTCGGGCCGGTCGAGATCCCGCCAGATCGGCCAAGCGGCGATGTGGTACTGGTTGAGGGGGTGGAGGTGATACAGCCCGTCGGGGAACACGGCGGCGGCCTGATAGAGCGGATAACGCTGCCCCGCCCGCACGATGTCCGCCACACCCAGACCCAGAGCCACGACGAGCGCGCCGCCTGCGAGAGCGCTCCAGCGCGCACCGCCACGGCGAAGCCCCCTCGCCAGCAGTGCCAGCGCGGCTAGCACCACCGCCAGGGCCACGAGGAGAATTGCGGTTCCCGGCAGCTCTGCCGCCGACAGCCCGCGCGGAAATGACCACAGAATTCCGGCACCGGTGGCCACCGCGAGCAGACTCGCTCCGAGTCTTTCGAAACGCGAGCCGGCGACGCTGGCCGCGAGCAATGCGAGAGCCCCGAAGCCGGGCAAGAGCAGGCGGCCGACGGTGTGAGCCCAGTCCGACACGCGATAGACCGTCATCTCCGCGGTCCACAACGAGCCGAGCAACACGACGGCGGAAAAACCCAACCACAGCAACGCCCCCCACTGCCTCCGGCGCAGCAGGACGGCGGCCCCCAGGCCGCCCAGGCCGACCAGAATCGCCGCGCCGGGACCGGGATTGGCGTACCACCCCTCCGGCGCCGAGGCGTAGAACAGGCTCGCCCAGCCGGGTTGGGAGCGGCGATCCTCGGGCGTCGCGCTGACCACCCGGTCCAGCGTGTCGTACAACGCCGGCTCGCCCTCCGACAGCACTTGGCCCGCCACGACCACCCGGATCGGGTGGAACGGCGAGCCTTGCTCGAGCCAGGAACGCAGGTACGTCGGCGCGCCGAGCAGCCCCACGGCGAGACAAACGGTCACGGCACCGAGCCGCCGGCTCAGCGACCCGGAGCCGCGCAGCACCGCCGCGAACACCAGGAGCCCGCCGAGGGCCAGCAGCGGCGCCGTCGTCAGGCGCACCCCGACCATGCAGCTCAGCGCCACGGTGGCGAGGGGCGCCTCGGCCACGGCACCGGCGAGGACGCGCAGCACGAACACCGAGCCCAGGGCGAAGAACGCCAGCGTGACGTTGTCCACGTACCCGGTCGAAAGGAAGACCACCACCGCCGGCATCGCACCGACGGCGGCCGCGGCGAGTGTGGCCAATCGGAGCGTGGCTCCGAGCTGCCGGGCCGAGGCATAGACACCGAGCACGACGGTCGCCCAGATGCCGAGATCGACGAGTGCGATCAGCAGCCCGCTGCGGAAGGGCACCATCGCCCAGGCCCAGAGCAGGTCCCCGCCGAGCGGGAAATACTCGTAGTAACGCCAAGCGTCCGGTGCCCGCTCGGTGACCAGGGCCCCGGACTGCACGAAGCGGCCGGCCTTGAGCAGATGGTAGGTGAGCCCGTCCCAACCGAGCGGCGGCGCCACGAGCCCGCGGATCGTCGCCACTCCGACGAGCCCGGTGAGGGCGCCGAAGACCCAGCCCCCGGGGCCGCGGAACACCACTCGGGCGGCCCGGGCCACGGCGCCCCATTCGGCGCGCAGACACTCGGCGCCGTAGCCGCAGCGCGCCGCGCGCACGAACGCCCAGGCGGCGAGAGCGGCGACGAGCGGCACGGCGACGCCGAGCCGGAACAGGCCGCCGAGAGCCAGCACCCAGAACAACCCGGTGGCGGCGGCCAGCGTCACGGTGACCGCGCCGGCCAGCCGCACGGCCAGCGGGGCCTCGCGGGGCACGAACCGGGTCGAGAGCGCCCAGCCCAGGAGGGTGAAGGAGCCCCCGAGAACGAGCGCCAGTATCCCGTGGGCGGCCCCGGCGACGAGCGCACCGGCCGTCATGCCACGACCTCCCGGCGGCGCAACGCCCGCCGCGCCGCCGCTACCCGGGCCGCGGCTTCCGCCACGGTATCGCCGAGGGCGGTCAGGTGGCCCATTTTGCGCCCGGGGCGAGCTTCCGCCTTGCCGTACAGATGAAGATGGACTTCCGGCGCAGCGAGAGCGGCCGCCCAATCGGGCTCGCCGTCGGCCCACAGATCTCCGAGCAGATTGGCCATCGCCGCCGGCCGGTGCTGGCGGGTCGAGCCCAAGGGCCAGCCGCACACGGCCCGCAGCTGTTGTTCGAACTGGCTGGTGGCGGCGCCGTCGAGCGTCCAGTGCCCAGAGTTGTGGGGACGTGGAGCGAGCTCGTTGATGACCAGCTGGCCGCTCCGGGTCAAGAACATCTCGACGCCGAGCACGCCCACGATCTCGAGACTCTCGAGCACCCCGCGGGCCATCTCCCGAGCGGCCCGCTCGGTGGCCGCGGGGAGGCTCGCGGGCGCCAACGTGAGATCGAGGATGTGGTGCACGTGGCGATTTTCGACGACGCCGTAGTCGGCGAGCTCGCCGTCCACCCCGCGGGCCGCCACCACCGACAGCTCACACTCGAAGTCGACGACGGCTTCGACCACCGCTTCGTCGGTCGCCAGTCTCTCCCACGCGGCGGCGACACCGTCGAGCCCCTCGAGGCGCACTTGGCCCTTGCCGTCGTATCCCCAGCCGGCGGTCTTGACGATCACGGGGGCGCCCAGCTCGCGCACCGCGGCGCCCAGCTCGGCGGCCGAATGGGCGGCCCGGAAGGGTGCCACGGGAAATCCGGCGGCGGCTAGGAAGCGCTTCTCCCGCAAACGGTTCTGGGTGGTCGCCAGGACCCGCCCGGCGGGCCGCACGGGGACGCACTCGGCGAGCGTCTCGGCGGACACCGCGGGAACGTTCTCGAACTCGAAAGTGACGACATCGACCTCGGCGGCGAAACGGCGCAGGGCCGCGAGGTCGAGATACGGCGCCACGACGTCGCGATCCGCCACCTGGCCAGCGGGCGCGCCGCCTTCGGGCGAGAAGACGTGGACGCGGAAACCGAGGCTCCGGGCGGACAGGGCCAGCATGCGGCCGAGCTGGCCGCTACCGAGAATGCCGAGGGTCGCGCCGGGGGAGATCACGGACCTTCCGGGGGCAGCACCTCGGCCCGCACCCGCCGGTCCTCCTCGGCTCGGTGGTGCTCGAGCCGGGCCGCGAGCTCGGCGTCCGTGGTGGCCAACATGCGGAGCGCCAGAAGGGCCGCGTTCTTGGCCCCGGCCTCGCCGATCGCGAGGGTGCCGACGGGGATTCCACCGGGCATCTGGACGATCGACAAGAGCGAATCGAGGCCGGAAAGACTGCGGCTCTGGACCGGCACCCCGAGCACCGGCAAGCGGGTCTGCGCCGCCACCATGCCCGGCAAATGGGCGGCCCCTCCGGCACCCGCGATGATCACCCGCAGTCCGCGGTCTGCGGCGCCGGCAGCGTAGTCGTTCATGAGCCCTGGGGTGCGGTGGGCCGAAACCACCCGGCACTCGTGGGCGACGCCGAACGCCGTGAGCACCTCGTGGGCCGCCTTCATCGTCGCCCAGTCGGAGCTCGACCCCATGATCACCCCGACCAGGGGTCCGCGCGGCGTGTCGACCATGGCCGAAATCTAACACGGCCCTCCCGCGCGCGACCCTTGCCGCCGCGCGGCTTGACACGGCGCGGCGCGCTGGTTACAAGGGGCTTCGAATTCAACCGTGATTGGGGCTCCGCTCGATCCGCTGAACCGCGGAGCCGCCCTTCGACTCGGGAGGAGTCTCATGTTGAGCCAGAAGACCAGGTTCCTCGCTCTTGCTGCGGCCCTAACGTTGGCCGCCGCGCCGATTCACGCCCAAGGCAACGCCGGTTCCCTCGCGGGCCGCGTCCAGACCCCCGAAGGGGCGCCGGTTCCCGACGCCCAGGTGGTCCTGCGCGGACCCTCCCGCGTCGCCACCACCGGAGCCGAGGGCACGTTCGACTTCGCCACTCTGCCGGCGGGACCGGGTCAACTCGAGGCGATCGGCGCCGAGTGCCGCGGCACTGCGACCTACACGATCGTGGCCGGTCAGAAGACCGAGGTCGAGATCGTTTGTGAACCGCTGACCCTGACCGAGACGATCACGGTGTCCGCCGTTTCCCGGCGCCCGGAGCGGATCGTCGAGGCGCCCGCCGCGGTGACCGTCGTCTCGGCGGAAGAGATCGCCCAAGAGGCGTCCTCGGGTCAGGTGCCGAAGCTGCTCGAGTTCACCCCGGGCGTCGAGGTGACCCAGAGCGGCCTGTACGACTTCAACCTGAACACGCGCGGCTTCAACAGCTCGCTCAATCGCCGGGTCGTCACGCTGATCGACGGCCGCGACCCCTCGGTGCCGTTCCTCGGCGCCCAGGAGTGGGCGGCGATCTCCTTCCCCATGGACGACCTGCAAAGCGTCGAGCTGGTTCGCGGCCCGAGCTCCGCCCTCTACGGCGCCAACGCCTTCAACGGCGTGCTCAACATGGTCACCAAGAACCCGCGCGACTCGGGTGGTGGGCTCGTCCGGCTGACCGCCGGTGAGCTCGAGACGCTGAACCTCGACTTCCGGCATGCCGGCGAGATCTCCGACAGCTGGGCCTACAAGTTCGTGGCCGGCTGGCGCGAGAGCGGCGACTTCACGAAGTCTCGGAACGCCGCCATCGAGTACGCCGGACTGCCGCGCGAAGCGATCCCCCTGGTGGTGGAGAACGACGACGAAATCGGCCTCTCCGGCCTGCGCTTCGACAAGTACTTCGCGAACGGCCACGTCGCCACCGTCGAAGGCGGCTACGCCCAGCTCCAAGGCCCCGCTTTCCAAACCGGCATCGGCCGTGTGCAGTTGGTGGACGTCGAGCGCCCCTGGGCGCGGGTCAACTACAACGCGCCGCGCTGGAACTTCCTGGCGAACTGGGATGGTCGCGACGGTGAGCAGCGCTCGCTCGCCTCCGGCGCCCCGCTGTTCCTCGACTCGACCACCTACGCCGCCGAGCTTCAGGGCAACCTCGATGTCGCCGGCGGTCGCGGCCGGATCGTCGGTGGCCTGTCCTACAACGACGAGTCGATCGACACCGCCGACGCCGCCGGTCGTCAGACCCTGACCTTCGCGAAGATCGACTCCGACTCCCAGGCGGCGTTCGCCCAGTTCGAGTGGGACTTCACGGATTCGTTGCGGATGGTCGTCGCGGGTCGCTACGACGACTCCTCGCTGCACGATGCCCAGTTCACCCCCAAGGGTGCCCTGGTGTGGTCGGTGAACCCCAACCACACGCTGCGCTTCTCGTACAACGAGGCGTTCCAGGTGGCGAACTACTCGGAGTTCTTCCTCCAGGCGCGCACGACCTTCCCGGGCACCACGACCTCGGCGATCAGCCTGGCGGCCCTCGAGCAGGCCCTGCGCCCCGTCCTCGGTGGTGTTTCCCTGGGCTTCAGCGTCATCCCGGTGCTCGCTCTGGGTAACGAGAACCTCGACCTCGAGGAGATCAAGACCTTCGAGATCGGCTACCTGGGTGCTCTCGGCAGCAACGCCTTCATGACGATCGACTACTACAACAGCGAGTCGGAGAACTTCATCTCCGACCTGCTGCCGAACCTCGGTGCCACCGGTCGGCTCAACGGCCAGTTCGGTGCCTACACCCCGCCGGCCGCGTTGTCGGCCCAGGCCCGGGCGATCGTGCTCCAGCAGCTTGCGGCCCTCGCTGCCTCGAACCCGGCGCTGCGCGGCGTGTTGCCCTTCCTGTCGAACAACAAGGACGGCGCGCCGATCATCGCGCTCGCCACCTACACGAACTTCGGTCAGGTCGACAGCCAGGGCGTCGAGTTCGGCTTCGACTACCGCAAGAACGGCTGGAACTTCCACGCTCAGTACGCTTGGTTCGACTTCGACATCGTCGACACGGGCGGCCTGTCGGCGGCGCAGCTCGAGCCCAACACGCCGGAGAACACCTACGGCCTGTCGATCGGCTACGACGCCGACCGGTGGCGCGCCGGGGTCTCGTTCCGTGCGGTCGAAGAGTTCCGCTGGATCGTCGGACCGTTCAACGGGCTCGTGCCGTCCTACGAAGTGCTCGACGTGGACGCCTCGGTCCGCGTCACCGACACCTTCCAGCTCGGCCTCAACGTCAGCAATGCGGCGGACGACGAACACTTCCAGTCCTTCGGTGGTGACGTCCTGGGCCGCCGGGCCCTGGCCAGCATGACCTGGGCGTGGTGACGTCGCCCCCTTCCCTCGACGAACAGAAAGGCGGACCCGCGGGTCCGCCTTTTTCGTCCCGTCTTTGGTCGAGCCCGTTTCTCGACGTGTTCCGTGGGCTCGAACGCTGCCTCGACGGCGGCTGGCCCGCGTTCGCCAAAGTCGCCGTCGGCATGATCGTGGCTTGGTGGCTGTACGTGCCCGTGCACGAGCTGCTCCACGCCCTCGGCTGCGTGGCCACTGGCGGCACGGTCACTCGGCTGGAGATTGCCCCGATGTACGGCGGGCACCTGTTCGCCGCGATCTTTCCCTTCGTCCATCCGGCCAGTGAATACGCCGGACGGTTGTCGGGCTTCTCAACCGGCGGCAGTGACTTCGTTTACCTGGCCACGGACTTGGCCCCCTTCCTGTTGACGCTGTTTCCGGGCCTCTGGTGGTTACGGCGCGAGGGGCGCCGGGGGGACGCCTTCCGCTATGGCGCTTCTCTACCCGTGGCGTTGGCGCCGCTCACCAGCGTGACCGGTGACGCCTACGAGATCGGCTCCATCCTGGCGACTCGCCTGTCGCCCTTCGCGGCCTCTGCCGGCCTGTTGCGCGGCGACGACCTGATCAAGAAAGTGGATGAACTGCGGGCCGCGGCGGCCTCGGCGACGCAGTGGGGTGGGCTGGCTCTCGGGGTCGTCTTAGCCCTCGCCTGGGTGGTCGGGATGCTCGGGTTGTCAGGTTGGCTGGCCGGCCTCGCCGGAGAGCGCCCACTGCCGCCGAGGCCACGACTGAACCTCCCGGGGTGAGTCGGGGTCAATCTCTACGACACAGGATGTTACCGAGAGGCAAGATTTCGCGCGGTGAAAGAAATCCTCGAGAAAGTTTCCTCCGGCGTCCCGTTGTCCTAGCGAGGAGACACCGATGATGTATCGAGTCTGGTTGGTTGCCATGTTGTCCTTGACGAGTCCCCTCACCGCCTGGGGCGCTGACATCGCGGAAGCTCCCCCCGTACCCGCGACGCGCATCGACCCCGTCACCGAGGACCTCCACGGTGTCCGGATCACCGATCCCTACCGCTGGCTCGAGGACCAGGAAAGCCTCGCCACTCGCGCCTGGATCGGCCAACAAAACGCCTACACCGATGCCCAGCTCGGTGCTCTGCCGGCGCGCCGGAGCTTTCGTGACCGGCTGGGGCCCTTGCTGGCGACCGACACCTTCAGCTTGCCGGTGGTGCGCGCCGGGCGGTATTTCTTCGCCCGGCAGCGAGCGGACCAGGACCTCGCCGTGCTGTACGTCCGCCAGGGCGTCGACGGTGCCGACCGTGCACTGGTCGACCCCCACCGGTTGTCGCCGGATCACTCGATGTCGGTCGAGCTCATCGACGTCACCCGCGACGGTCGCATCCTCGCTTACTCGGTGCGCAAGGGCGGCGAGGACGAAACCGAGATCCGCCTGCTCGACACCGAAACCGGCCAGGACCTTCCCGGCGGCCTGCCGCGGGGACGGTACTTCGGCGGCCTGAGCTTCCTGCCGGAAGGCAACGGGTACTACTACACCCTGCACCGGGAGACCGGCCCGCGGGTCTACCGGCGGCTCGTCGACGGCTCGGAGACCCAGATCTTCGGCCACGGTCTCGGGCCCGAGAAGATCGTCTTCCAAACCCTCTCCGACGACGGCAAGTACCTGGTGATCTTCGTCTTGTTCGGCTCGGCGGCCGACCAAACGGAGGTCTGGCTCCAAGCCATCGGGGTCGACGCGGCACCGCGCGCTCTGATCCAGGACATCCCCGCCCGGTTCCTCGGGGTCATCGGCGGCCACACCCTGTTCCTGCACACCAACTGGCAAGCCCCGAAGGGGCGTGTGCTCGCGGTGGACCTCGCCCAGCCCGAACGGGAGAACTGGCGCGAGGTGGTACCGGAGAACCCCCGCGCGGTCATGGACGGTGCGCCGACCGCCGTCGGCGGCTCCCTGCTGGTCAGCTACCTCGAAGACGTCAAGTCCAAGGTGGTGGTGTTCAGCGCCGACGGCCAGCGCCAGCGCGAGCTCGAGCTCGAGGCCATCGGCAGTGTCTCCGGCGGGATCGGCTCCTGGGACTCGCCGGAGGTCTTTCTTTCCTTCACGTCCTTCCACGTGCCCCCGGAGATCATCCGCTACGACCTCCGCTCGGGCACTCACCAAGTGTGGGCACGCGTCGAAGTGCCGGTCGACCCGGCATCCTTCGAGGTGTCCCAAGCCTGGTTCACGTCGAAGGACGGCACGCGGGTGCCGATGTTCCTGCTCCACAAGAAGGGGCTCACCCGCAACGGCGACAACCCGACGCTGCTGACCGGCTACGGCGGCTTCACCTCGACGCTGACCCCGGCATTCTCCGCCATGGCCCTCGCCTGGGCGGAATCCGGCGGCGTCTGGGCGGTGGCCAACCTGCGCGGCGGCGGCGAGTTCGGCGAGGCCTGGCACCAGGCGGGCATGCGGGAGAAGAAGCAGAACGTCTTCGACGACTTCTACGCCGCCGCCGAGTACCTGATCCGCGAGCGCTACACCCGGCCGGCCCGGTTGGGGATCTCGGGCGGTTCGAACGGCGGCCTTCTGGTGGGCGCGGCCATCACCCAGCGACCGGAGCTCTTCGGCGCGGCGGTGTGCTCCTATCCGCTGCTCGACATGCTGCGCTACCACCTGTTCCTGGTGGCGCGCTTCTGGGTGCCGGAATACGGCTCGGCGGAAGACGCGTCGGAGTTCGCGGTCCTGCGCGCCTACTCGCCGTACCACAACGTCCGACCGGGCACGAAGTTCCCCGCCGTGCTGTTCGTGACGGGAGACGGCGACACCCGCGTCGCCCCGCTGCACGCCCGCAAGATGGCGGCCCTGCTGCAAGCCGCCAACGGCGGCAACGAGCCGATCCTGCTCCGCTACCATCTGCAGGCCGGCCACTCGGGCGGCGAGCCGATCAAGGTGCGCATCGAGAACGCCGCCGAGACCCTGGCGTTCCTGAGCTGGCAGTTGGCAGGCTGAGGCACCGCGCCATGAGTCTCGATCCCCGGGTCGAACATCACTTGGCCCACTGGCAGCAGGTGGGACTCCTCTCGGACGCGCAGGTGGCCGAACTGCGGGCGGCGAGTCCCCCCGACCGCGCGCCGACCGCGACCGCTGCCGTGCCATGGGTGCGCTGGGCCTTGGTGGTACTTGGGGGCGGCCTCCTGCTCGCCGGCCTGATCCTGGTCATGGCGGAGAACTGGGCGCGTGTTCCTGCTTTTGGGAAGCTCGGCGGTTGGCTGGCGATCTACCTGAGCTTGCTGGCTTTGGTCCAGCGGGCCGGACGGGTGACGGAGCGGCCGCTGATCGCCGAATCGCTAGCCTTCGTCGCGGGAGGCTGGCTGTTCGGCGGCATCGCGCTGGTCAGCCAGATCTACCATCTGAACTCCCGGCCGGCCAACGGCTTCTGGTTCTGGCTCGCCTTGGCCCTTCCGTTGTGTTGGGCGCTGCCCTGGCGAGCTATGACACTGGTCGTCTTCGTGGCCCTCGTTTCGGCCCTGACGGCGGAAGTGGCGGCCGCCGACGGTTGGCTCGCGGCCACGTCGGCTCTCGGTCCTTGGTTGTGGCTCCTGATCCCGTGCCTGGCGGCGGGGGCGGTTTCCTTCCTGCCGCAGCCGGCGCAGTTCCTGCCGAACGTCTTGGGCTTCTGGTGGGTGGTTGTCTCCCAGTTGTTCCTGCTGTTTCTGGGCGGCGAGCAGATTCTCGACCGCAGCGATCTCGGAGCCGCGTGGTGGGTGGCCGGGCTGGGTCTTGGGGTCACCCTCGCCTGGCCCCGACGGGTCCTTCCGGCGGCGTGGTCCGGGCTCGAATCCCGCGCCATCGTCGTCTTGTCGCTGCTGCCCTGGGTGCTGCTCGGCGAGCACTACGAAATCGGCGACGGCCTCGACGTGATCGCCATCGGGGTGTCCTGGGTGACCCAACTGGCGGTGGCGTTCCTCCTGATCCGCGCCGGCGCGGCCTCCCGCCGAGCGCTGTGGGTCAACCTGGGTTTCCTCGCCATCCTCGCTGGTCTCGTCGTCCGGTACTTCGACTGGTTCGGTGAGTACCTCGAGGGCGGGGCCATGCTGGCCCTCACGGGAGTCCTCATTCTGGTCATCGTCGGGGCGCTCGAACGCCAGCGCCGGCGCACTCTGACCGCCGGAGCCGAGCCATGAGCGGGCGCGCCAAGCTCTTCGCCGTGATCGCGGCTCAGCTCTTGGTCTTCGCCTCTTGGGTGGGCTACCACGAGTACCTCCGGAGAACGGCCCCGACCTTCCGGATCCCGCTCCGGCCGGTGGACCCGTTCGATCTCGTCCGCGGGCGGTACTTCATCCTGAACCCGGTCGACGCCCGGGTCGAACGCCCCCGGCCGCGAATGGACCAGGACCCGCTCTTCGACGCCTTCGTCGCCGCCACGAACGGTGATTTGCACTTCACGGGGGATTTGGTGGTGGGCTTCTGTCCGGAAGCCGGCCCCTACGGCGAAGTCGAGCGGCTGTGCACGGTGCGTCGCCCGGAGGCACCCGGTTCCGCCAGCCCAGAACCCGCGCACGAGATCACTGCACGCGTCCGGCTGTGGCTCCGCCCGCCCCGCCGGGAGATTTCGGACGCCGGACCGAGCCTGCCGATACCCGAGACGTTGGAGGGCTCGATCGACTTCGAACTCGACCGCTTTTTCATCCCCAACCGGGCCACGTTGCCGCCCGCTGGGCAAGAGGGTTGGGAGCTCGAGGTGATCTACCGCCCCGGCCAGCCGCTCCTTCCGAAGCGACTGTGGTTCCGGGGCGCGCCACTGACGCTTTGAGGTTCAGACTTTCGGGCCGGCCTGTCGGACGGCTTCGCTGACGCCGCTGGCGAACTTCTCGAAGTTGTCCACGAACATGCGGGCGAGTTTCGCCGCCTGGCGATCGTAGGCTTCCGGGTCCGCCCAAGTGTTCTTCGGGTTGAGGATCTCGCTCGGAACGTCCGGAACGGCCGTGGGCACGGCGATGCCGAAAATCGGATCGGCCACGGTGGCGACGGCGTCGAGTTCGCCCGACAGGGCTGCCTTGACCATCCGCCGGGTGTACGCGAGCTTCATGCGCGAGCCCTGGCCATAGGGGCCACCCGTCCAGCCGGTGTTGATCAGCCAAACCTTGGCGCGGTGCTTCTCGATGCGCTCGCCGAGCATCTGGGCGTAGACCCCGGGGTGGAGGGGCAAGAACGGCGCGCCGAAGCAGGTCGAGAAGGTCGCGGTGGGCTCGGTGACTCCCCGTTCCGTGCCGGCGACCTTGGCGGTGTAGCCCGACAAGAAGTGGTACATGGCCTGCTCTTCGGTCAGCCGCGCGATCGGCGGCAGGACCCCGAAGGCGTCGGCGGTCAAGAAGACCACGGTCTTCGGGTGGCCGCCTTGGCCGGTGAGATCGACGTGGGAGAGCTGGGTGACGGGGTAACTCGAGCGGGTGTTCTCGGTCTTCGAGTCGTCGTCGAGGTCGAGCTTGCGGGTCTCGGGGTCGATCGTGACGTTCTCGAGCACGGTGCCGAAGTGCCGGGTGGTGGCGTAGATCTCCGGCTCGCCCTTGGGGTCGAGGCGGATGACCTTGGCGTAGCAGCCGCCTTCGACGTTGAACACGCCGTTCTCACTCCAGGCATGCTCGTCGTCGCCGATGAGCGTGCGGTCCGGGTCGGCCGACAGGGTCGTCTTTCCGGTGCCCGAAAGGCCGAAGAACAGCGCCGTGTCGTCGCGGTCGATCCCGTAATTGGCGCTGCAGTGCATGGACAACACGCCGGCCTTGGGCAGGAAGTAGTTCATGACCGTGAAGATCGACTTCTTGATCTCGCCGGCGTATTCGGTGCCGCCGATGAGCACGCGCCGCCCGGTGAGGTCGAGCAGGATGAAGGTCGGGCTGGCCGTGCCGTCGGTGGCCGGGTCCGCCTTCAAGCCGGGAACGTCGATGACGGTGAACTCGGGCTCGAAGTCGGCCAGGATCTCGGGCCGTTCCTCGCGCACGAACATGTTGCGGGCGAAGAGGTTGTGCCAGGCGTACTGGGTCACGACGCGGACGCGCAGGCGAAACCGCGGATCGGTTCCGGCATAGCCGTCGAACACGAACACGTCGCGCCCTTCGAGGAAGCCCTGGGCCTTCGCCAACAGGCGGTCGAAGGTCTCGGGCGAGACGTCCTTGTTGTTGCCCCACCAGATGTCCGGCTCGGTCTGAGCGTCTCGGACGGTGAATTTGTCCTTGGGCGAGCGGCCCGTGTGGGCGCCGGTCGAGGCGACCAGCGGCCCTTCCGCCGCCAGCCGTGCCTCGCCGCGGACGAGCGCTTCTTCGTACAACCGCGCCGGCGGCAAGTTCCAGAACACGCGGGCGAGATTCTTCAGACCGAGAGTATCGAGACCAAAACGGCTCACGACAGGGCCGATGTTTTCCATCCAGGACCTCGGGGTCGGTGTTTGTTCAGCAGGATCGCCGGGCAGCAAGCTCGCCCGGGCGGTAGGGGCAGAAGTGTAACAGCTCGGAGACGGAAGAGCGGAGGTCGGCTCCATCCTCCCTGCGTTCTGGCCTCGTCACGAGCTGCGGCTCTATGCTTCAATCTCCGGCATGAGTGAGCTGGCGGTCATCGTCGTCCTGTTGGCCGTCAACGGCATCTTTGCCATGGCCGAGATCGCCCTCGTATCCGCTCGGCGCGTACGACTGGAGCAGCGCGCGAACGAAGGTGATGCGGGCGCAGCCCTGGCGCTCTCCCTGGTCAAGGACCCGGAGCGGTTCTTGTCCACGGTGCAGGTAGGGATCACCTTGGTCGGCGTGCTGGCTGGTGCTTTCGGCGGCGCGACTCTCGCCCAGCGGCTCCAACCCTATCTCGAGCGAGTGCCGGTCTTGGCCGGGAACGCCGAGGTGCTGTCGTTCGCTTTCGTGGTGGGCGTCATCACTTATCTTTCCCTCATCGTCGGCGAGCTGGTCCCGAAGAACCTGGCTTTGCGCAATCCGGAGTCCATCGCTTGCCGCATGGCCCGGCCGATGCACCTGCTGTCGGTACTGGCCTTTCCCCTCGTGTGGTTCCTCGGGGTCAGTACGCGCCTCGTTCTGGGCCTCTTCGGCAAGACCGCGGCCACCGCGGGACCAACGCCGGACGAAGTTCGTGTTCTCCTGCGCGAGGGTTTGGTGACCGGAGGGGTGCGACCGGAGGAGAACGAGCTCGTCGAGGGAGTCTTCGATCTCCGCGAGGTTCTTGCCGAGGAGATCATGCGGCCCAAGCCCAAGGTTCTCTTTCTTGCGGCGGAGGCCCTCCCGGAGCAGTACTGGCCCCAGGTCGCGGCAAGTCGCCAGAGCGTCTTTCCCGTCTACGAGGGGTTTCGCGATGAAATCGCCGGTCTCGTCTCGCTTCGCGACTTGTATGCCATGGTCTCGAGCGGCAAGGCCCAGCCACTGCGTTCGGTGATGCGTCCGCCGGAGTTCGTGGCCGAGAATCAGCCCGCCCTGAGCCTGTTCGACACCCTGCGTCGCTCGGGTCTCGGGGCCGCCCTCGTCACCGACGAGTTCGGAACGATCCGCGGACTCGTCACGCTCGAGGATCTGCTCGAAGAAGTCGTGGGTGACTTGCGTCCGCGCCTTGCGCCCACAGCGGACGAGCCGGTCCTGCGAGAGGCCGGGCAACAATACTGGCTGGCGGACGGCGATCTCGAGATCGACCATGTCCTCGAGAGTCTCCCGGATCTGGCACCGGCCGTCCTGGCCGAGAAGGAACCTTTTCAGACGCTCGCCGGCTTCATCGTGCATTCGCTGGACCGGCTGCCCTCGGAGGGAGACGCCTTTTCGGTCGGCGGTTTCGACTTCGAGATCATCGACATGGACCGCCAGCGAATCGACAAAGTCGCCATCCGTCGACAGCCGGCGGTACTCGAGCCAAGCGCTGCCGAGGTCTCGTAATCGCCGGGGTCAGCGCGCCGCCGGGTCGAGCGGGCACGTCCGCAGCCCGAGCAGCGTGTAGAGCGGGCAGCTCGCCACGGACGCGGTCAGGAGCGGCACGAGGCCGAGCCAGCCCCAGGGCGTCTTGGGACCCACGAAGACGATGGCGAGTAACCCGAGTCCGAGAACCACCCGCAGGGCCCGGTCGATCGATCCGACATTTTTCGGCAGCAAGTTCATGGCATTCCTCCCGTCGTGGGCGCCCGGTCACGGCCATCGCGCCGGCACGCTGTTTCTGTTGCAACAGGAAAGAGCCGCGCGCGGCGCGAAAGGATTCAGGCAGGGTTCCGGGCTCTTTAGGCGCTTTCAGCCACCCCGGCCGGCACACGGGGCCGGCTCTTGTTTAAGGATGTCCATGGCGCTACACCATTGCCGGGATTTGCTTTTTTTGCCATAGTTTGCTGATGATTCTGTACGAGGGTGGAATGTCGTGTAACCATGAAAGGCGCGCGACGGTTCCTCGAAATGGACCCCTGAAAGGACCCCAGCGTGGCCACAGGGTGTCAAGCGACACCCACCTTTACGACCTAAGGCGACACCTACTGTTACGAGAGTTCTTGCTGCATCTTCTCTTCTCTGATTCCTTCTTTCTGCCTCCCTTCTTGGTTTCTTTTGCTTGTTCTGCCGCCCGGCGGGTGCCGGGCGTCCGGCTGTTGGTTGGGTGCCGGCGGAACGCCGGGGATGCCCGCTGGTGGTCCCGCCTTGGCGGCGGGGGCGGCGGCCCGGGCGGGGGGTGGGGGTGGGCCGCGGCCCCCGCCGCCAAGGTCGAGGTTTGTTTGTCGCGGTCAGTTTCGTCCGCGTTCGGCGGCTCCTTCGAGGTCTCGGAGGCGGTAGCTTCGGCCCTTGATGTTGAGGACGTGGCTCTTGTGGAGGAGCCGATCGAGGATGGCGGTGGCGAGGACTTCGTCCCCGGCGAGGATCTCGGGCCAGTCGCGGATGCCCTTGTTGGTCGTGATGAGCAAGCTTCCGCGGCCGTAGCGGTAGCTGACGAGGCGGAAGAAGAGGCTGGCTTCTTGACGGCTCATGGGCTCGAAGCCGACTTCGTCGAGGATGAGCAGAGCGGTGCTGTGCTACTTCCTCTGGCGCAGCCGCGAGGTGGGCAGGTCGGCGTCGCGACGCAGGGCCTGGAGCAGCTCCTCGAGCCGGAAGAAGACGACGGAGAAGCCGTTTTCGATGGCCTTGGCCCCGAGGGCGACGGCGAGGTGGGTTTTGCCGACCCCCGGCGGGCCTTGGAGCAGGAGCGTGGCCGTATCGCGAATCCAGGCGCAGGTGGCCAGGGTTTCGATGCGGCTGCGATCGACGGCGGGCTGGAAGCTGAAGTCGAAGCTCTGGAGGGTCTGGCCGAGCGGCAGGCCGGAGAGCCGGAGCGAGGTCTTGATCCGGCGCTCGTCGCGGGCGACGAGCTCGGCCTCGAGCAGCTCGTCGAGGAAGCGGTGGGGCGGGACGGACTCCTTGACCGCCTCGCCGAGTCGGCCAGCGAGCTGCTCCGCGGCGTGGACGAGCCCCAGCTTGGCGAGCCGCTCGCGCGTGGTGTCGAGATCCACCTTGCCCCGGCTCATCGCGCCCCCTCCGCGAGCGCCGCATAGAGATCGAGCGGTCGCCGGGCCTTCGAAGTGTGCCGGATCGAGCACGATCCGCGACACGGTCCGTCGCGCGTGGCGCGCCACCTCCTGGCCCCCCGCGAGGATCACGACGTGGCGGGCCGCACCGCGGACTTCGACCGCCTGGCCCAGCCAGGCGAACGGCACCGAATACGTCCGGCCCTCGAAGCTCACCGTGCAGTCCGGTCCCACCCGACGCTCGGCGACCAGGTCGAAAGGCTCCGGCAGCTTCGGCAACGCGCCCAAGTGCGGCAGCTCCGCCTGCCAGGCTTCGAACACCGTTGTCCCGGTCGCCGGGCACCGCCAGCGCCAGCCCGCGGGTGATAGCGCCGCGTCCGTCGCCGCTTGCAACGCTTCCAGATGGGGCCAATCCTGGCCGCAGGGATCGAACGCGAAGCGCAGCACCCCCACCTGGTCGGCGTCAACTATTCCTGTGCAGCGGCGACAATTAGAACTGTGCATCCTCCATTCTGAGAGACCCGTAGTTTCGTCGTCGTCGTGGCCGCTGGCCTGTGGGAAACGCGGAGCGTTTTCCAAGGGCTGTGGGAGGGTGCCGGTTGGGGGTTTTGGGGTCGGCAGCCTTCCACAGTCCGGCAGGCCGGGGGCCGGGGTGATGGGGGTCCGGGGGAAGAGGGGTCGAGGCTGTGGAAAACCGGCGGTGGTGTCACGACTTGACCGCCGGTTTCTGGGTGCGTTGTCGGGCGGCGTCGGCGCGGTAGCTCGAGCCGGAGAGCTCGAGGATGACGGCGTGGTGGACGAGCCGGTCGATGGCGCAGGCGGTGGTCATGGGGTCTTGAAAGATCTTGTCCCACTGGGAGAAGACGAGGTTGGAGGTGATCAGTACGCTTCGTCGCTCGTAGCGTTCGGCGAGGAAGGTGAAGAGGACCTCCATCTCCTCGCGGCTTTGCTGGACGTATCCGAGGTCGTCGAGGATGACGACCTCGAAGCGGTCGAGGCGTTTGAGGGTGGCCTCGAGGTCGAGCTCCTTCTTGGCGGCGAGCAGTCGTTGGACGAGCTTGAAGGCGGGCAGGAAGAGGACCTGGTAGCCGCGCTCGATCAGCTCGTGTCCGAGGGCACAGACGAGGTGGGTCTTGCCGCGTCCGGGCAGTCCGAAGGCGAGCAGGTTCTCGGCGCGGTCGACGAATCCGCCCTCGCACAAAGTCGGCAGGGTGCGGCGGACGGCCGCCGGCCAGCGCGACAGGTCGAGGGTCGAAAGCGTCTTGTCCCGCGGCAGGCCGCTTTGCCGGCGCAGCCGCTCGAGGCGATGGCTCCGGCGGTCTTCGATCCCGATCTCGGCCAGGTAGGCCAGGTAGCGCTGGAAGCCCCAGCCTTCTCGCTCGGCCTGGGCGGCCACCTCGGCGTAGGCGCGGGCGAAGCCGGGGAGCTTGAGCGACCGCAGCAGCATCGGGGTGCTGTCGAGGCTCATCGCCGACCTCCCGCCGCGAGCAGTTGGTCGTAGGCGGCCAAGTCCACCGCCAGCGGGGCCATCTCGGGCACCTCGGGCTTGCGCTCCGCCACCAAGGCCCGCACCTCGACGAAGCTCGGCAGCTTGCCTGCCTCGAGCAGCAGCTCGATCGCCACCTCGACCTCCGACTGCAGGGTCGCCGCCGCCAGATGAAGCACCCGCAGGTACTCGAGCTCGGCCTGCCGCTCGGGCAGCTGGTCGGTCAGGACGGCGAAGGCGCGGCGCAAGGTGTCGCTGGGAAACAGCGCCTCGCGATAGCGGTAGCGGGCGAAGGCCCAGGGCTTTTTCAGCAGCGACCAGATGACGTGCCGGTAGTCGACGCCATGTTTGCCCTCGCCCCGCAGCCGCTCGATCACCAGCTGCCGCTGGTCCCCGTAGAACACCTTCAAGCGTAGGTCGTACAGCCGCACCACCAGGCGCTCCCCGCGCAGCCGCGGCGGCACCGAGTAGGTATGTTTTGCACCCGGATCGTGCCATTCGAGCTGACCCGCACCCGCAGCTCGCGATAGCGCGGCAGCGCCGCGGCCGACAGCGGACGCATCACCGCCAGCTCTTCGGCCAGGCGCTCGGCCCGCGCACCGTTGGCTTGCTCGACCACCGTCCCCAGCCAGCCCTCGTACTCGGCGAGCGTCGCGAAGCACCGGCTGCCGCGCAGCAGCAGATGCTGCGCGAGCCGCCGCTTGAGCGACCCGTTGAGCGCCTCGACGTCGCCATTCTGGTGGCTCTGGCCGATGCCGATCGTCCGCGGCTGCATCCCGAAGTGGGCCATCAGCTCCTCGTACTCGACGTTGAAGCCGCGGCCCCCGTACGCAGATCGTGAGTCGCCGCCGTCGAGTGATCCGTCTGGTGCCACGCCGGCACCGCACCCAGCCGAAACACTGCCTCCTGGATGCCGCCACGCAGCGCCAGCATCGACTCCGAGCGGCTCACCACCACCGACTGCCAATTGCTGTACGGCAACGCCGAATGGCACAGCAGGTGCTCGAAACGCTCGCCGCCGATCTCCACCCCCAGGCTCGACGCCGACGTGAAGTCCGTCTGCAGCGCCTCGTCCGCTCGATGCTCCTGGGGAAGGAAGATCTCCCGCGCCGGACCTTGCTCCGCTCGCCACTGCTTCACCCGGCGCTGGAACGTCCGCACCTGACCCTCCTGGTACCGCCCCGGCCGGCGACGCAGCAGGTCCTCGAACAGCGTCAGCGCCTCCAACTCCGGCGCCTCAGACAACCGGACCGAGATCTCCTCCCAGTCCTCAGCGAACGGGTCCGGCCGCGTCCGCCAACTCCGCGGCGCCTGCAACTCCGACGGCAGCTGACCCGCCGACAAGTACCGGCGTGCCGTATTCCGGTGCATCCCGGACCGCAGCGCCGAAACGCCCAACTCGCCGTGCTCCATCATCTCGTCCATCAACTTCCTCACTTGGGCATCCGTAAAGACGCTCCCGGCTCCTCCCTCCAACGGCGAAGACTCGAGAGCGTGGCAGCTAAACAGGCCTTCTCAGACCCTCAGCTAAATTCGATCGGATTGCACAAAAGTAGTTGTCGCCAGTGCACAGGACTAATTGTCGCTGGGCACCCACCCGGCGCTCCACCTTGCCCTTGGCCTGCGGGCTGCGCGGCGCGCAGACGTCGACGTGGAAACGCGCCGACTCCGCGTAGCGCCGGTACACCGGGTGCACCGTGCCCACGAGCCCGAGCCCTGCGACATCACCGTCCGCTCATTGTCCACCCGCACCGTCGCCGGTACCCCACCCAGCCGACGAAGCGCCTCGTTATGCACCGTCAGCCACGACAGCAGGTCCTTGCGCACCGACCACACCGCCACTGTCCGTCGAGAGTGCGACAGCACCATCACGAACTGGCGCAGATCCACGACCTCGCCGCCCACCACCACCCCGGGATACTCCGCCCAGTCCGCCTGCGCCTGACCCCCGGGCGGCGTCTCCACCCGGCGACGAGCCCGTACCGCCAGCGCCGGATACTCCCGAGCCACGAAACGCTCCACCGAACGCAGGCTCCCGGGGTACCCATGCTCCGACACCAGCCACCCGTGCAACGACGCCAGATTCCAACCCCGAGACCGGCTCGACAACCAGACACCAATCGCCTCCGACCAGCCCGACGCCTTCTGCACCTGACGGGACCGCCCGTCCAACGCGCGACCCGACAACCGACGCAGGTGATACCGCACCGTACCTTCCGTCACCGACAACGCCGACGCGATCGCGCAACGCGAAAAGCCCCGACCAAACAACTCCTGAATCGTCATCTTCGCCTCCAAACTCACTTTCGGCATCGCCAGGACCCCTCAAAGATCCTGACAACCCCAGCTCAACGACCCAGCCGGGTCGTAAATCTGGATGTCGCCTTATGGAGAGTTTGGGCTGGCGCTCGACACCTAGAGCCGCGACGCGAGCGCGATTCGCCGCCACCTCAAGCACGAACTCGAGCGGCTCGACAGCCGGGAGCGCTGGCAGAAGGCGGTCGGACTCGCCGACCGGATCGGCTAGAGGCTCGAGTACTTCCGCGGCTTGCGCGATCAAGAGGCCGTTTCCGAGTATAAGCTCGACGCCCTGCTCAAGAAGGCCTATCGCGGCGACGACGCCCGCGAGGTCTCGGAGCGCCTCCAGCGCGCGGTGTGGGTCAAACCCCGCGATGTCGCCGACCAGCTCGAGCCCGAGCGCTTCGGCCGGCTCCGCGGCAAGAGCCTCGGGCCGTTCCAGACCCCCGCCCGGTCCTAGGCCCGCGAGGCCGCCGCCGAAGCCGGCCGAGAGCTGGTGCACCTCCAGCAACACCGCGGTCAGATCCGAAAGCTCGAGCCCCTGGTGGCTTCCCGGGAGCGCCGGAAAGACCGGCTGCACGACTACGCCCGCAACCTCTCGGGCCGCATCGTTGAGCTCAACGACCGGAGCTAGAACGACAACGCGCTCCGGGACCCGGCCGCCTGGTGCTTCGTCACGGCGAGCGCGAGGTCAAGGAGATGCTCCAGCCCGTCACCACCGCGCTACGCCTCGCCAAGGCAGTTCATGAGGACACCCTCGGCCGGACCGTCGCCGACTACGCCGTGGGCAAGCTCCTCGGTCCCGCCGCCGGCCCGATCTACCTGATCGAGCGGGCGGTGGGCATGGTGCGGGCGGTAGCAAGGGACGGGAGCGGGATTGAGGCCTTTGGCATAGGCAAGGGCCGGACTATTTTCTGAGCGCTTCGACGGGATCCACCCAGGCGGCCAGGAAAGCTGGTATCAGCGCTCCTAAGAGGAGGAAAATTCCTCCAGTGACTGCGCCATTGAAGGCCTCTTGCCAAGACCAAGCGAGTCCTTCCGGATCTCCGAGCACACTCAATTCTATGAACCAGCCAGCGAGGAACCCGAGCGAGGAACAGAGCAAGACTAAACCGAACGCCTCTAGCAAGAACTGACTTAGAATGGCCGCTCGACTGGCTCCCACCGCACGACGTACTCCGACCTCTGCGCGCTGCCTTCGCATGACCAAAAGCTGAAGGGCTAAAACCCCGAGTGCTCCGAGACCCATCAAGAACCAACTGCTTAGCCCAAAGACCCGGGCAGTTGCGCGGTCTCTTTCCTGTGCGAGTTGCAAGACTTCGAGCGGCGAATGAACTTTGAGCGAGTCCCGGGGGCGCTGGGATTCCCAGAGTGCGATGAAGTCTCGGGCGAAGACAGATCGCAAGGGCTCGATACAGTCGAGGTGCACGACGGTGAGTTCGGTATCGGGCCAAAGGCTGGCGGGTCCGACGGTGAGCGGGATGAGAATGGCCTCCAGGGAATCGGCACTCGCTAGGCTCGGCAAGTCCGGTACAACTCCAACGACCTCAAAAGGAACATCGGCGACGTGTAAACGACGGCCAACCGCAGGGGCTGCTCCAAGCAGGCGGGATGCCGCGCTCACGGTGAGCACGGCCACCTTAGCCCGTCGCACGTCATCGGCCTGAGAGAGAAGGCGACCGGCTTGGGGGACGATCGCTCGACGCACCAACCAGTCGGCTTCGAGTGCGATGACATCGAGAGAGCCACGAGTCGCCTCGGCTCGGACTGGCAAGGTACGCTTCGACAGTCCCGAAATCTGGCAGGCGTCCGATGACAAAGAGGTACGAGCCCGGACGAGAAACCGGCGGTCGAGCAGCAAGGGCCGAGAACCACGGGTCCCAGTGACGCCAGTCTGAGTGGGCTCGCGGGAGATCGCGACAGTATCTGGTCCCAATCGTTGTGCTTCTGCTTCGAAGGCTTCGTCTAGTTCTTCTCTGATCCCACCACTGATCCCCATCCCCACGATCCCCATGACTAGAGCCAAAGCTGGAAGGGCCAGACGATACCGAGCCCGCCAGAGATCCTGCGCTCCTGCCGTACAGAACCGGAGACTTCGGCGCAAGAAGGGGATGGGGCGTCTTAGGCTGGAGGTCGGCACCTAGGGCCCACTCATTCGGACCGCAGGCTATCGGCGGGACGGCTGGACGCTGCGCGCCAAGCCGGCGGAAGCGCGGCGGTCAACGCCAAGAGAAGCGTGCCCCCTCCGACCAGCAGCGCCACACCTGGAGTCACGGCAATCGGATAACGAGAAAACCCAGGAGCGATCTCTGAGGTCGAGCTGACGATACGACTTCCCACCCAGGCTAAGCCCGAGCCCAGGACCGTTCCCAAACAGCCCAGGATTGCGGACTCGAGAAGCACTTCCGACGCAATGGCGAGGCGTGTTCCCCCGAGAGCTCGTTTCAAACCGATCTCGGTGGAGCGCTCCGCAACCGCAAAGTAGAAGCCGGCACATACGACCACCGCGGCGATCAAGCCAACGCAAAGAAGGAGAATTTCTCCAGCGCGAAGGACGGCCGAGAATGAGCCGCGATATCGCGCGCGCAGCCAATCGGGACCAGTTAGGTAGGCATCCTGATTTGGACCCGAGAGGTGGTGACCGCGTCTTTCGAGGCCTCGAGTGAGCAACTCCGTGACGCTCTCACTCGAGAGAGTATCCCTGGGCACCGCCAGGAAGCCTCGCAGGCCACTGGAAGAGAAAACCCGTTTCGCCGCGACGTCCAGAGGTACAAAGACGCGTCGATCCTGATCCTCGCCGAGAACGCCGGCTCCTTTCGCTGCCAGGACCCCGGTGACTCGAAACGGAGCGTCGGCGACACGGATGATTTGTCCGATGAGACCCTCTCCACCCAGCTCCCTTGCGACGCTGGCGCCGAGGATTACGACGAGTTCCTGGGCTTCGGATTCGGACTCGCGGAAGGAATTTCCGTGCTCCAGACGCCAAGCCCTCAGCGCAAGATACTCGTTGCCGATTCCGAGTAGGTCGGCCTCGATTCGGCGATCACCGAGAGCGAGATCCACCGCCTGGCCCCCTGTGTAGGGAGCGAATCGGAAACGGTCCCCGAGCTCGATCTCGAGTGCTCTCAGATCCTCCAGGTCCAGGCTGTCGTCGGAAATCCGGACACCGCTTTGCGAGCGAGACCACCTAGACTGCGAAGAGACTCGGTAGCAATCGCTGCCCACCGATTCGATCAGCCTCGTCGTTTGTGCTGCGAGACCGCGATGAAGGCCCGCGACCGCCGCCAGGCAAAGGCTCGACAAGGTCAGAACCAAAACCAACAACAAGGATCGAATCCGAAAGCCGCTGGCGGTTCGCACTACGTGCCGAAGGCGACGAGCTAGCATCGTCACGGCTGACATTCGGTGAGCCTCCCATCGGACATGGAAAGCACGCGCTGGGCCTCAGCCGCCACGTTCGAATCGTGGGTCACGACGACCAAGGTTTGCCCTTCTCGCGAGAGTTCTCGAAAAATGTCGAGCACTTCTCGTCCCGCCGCTTGATCCAGGTTCCCAGTGGGCTCGTCAGCGAGGAGAATTCGGGGTTCGTTGAGCAGCGCTCGGGCAATGGCGACACGTTGGCGTTCTCCACCGGAGAGGACGCCGGGAAACGAGCGCCGACGAGCTTCTAGTCCCAGGCGCCGAATCAAGACATCCGCCCGTTCCTCGATGTCATCGAGCTCTTCGCGACCATACAGACGAGGCAAGAGGACGTTCTCTCGAACCGTCAACCGCGGCAACAAGTGAAACAGCTGGAAGACGAAACCGAAGGTTTGGTTTCGGCGACGGCTGCGACGTGCGTCTGTTTCCTTGGCGATGTCTTGTCCCTCGAGCAGGTAACGGCCGTTCGTGGGCACATCGAGAAGCCCGAGAATGTTCAACAAGGTACTCTTGCCACTTCCCGAGGGACCCATGATCGCCACGTAATCCCCGGCCTCGATCTCCAAGCTCACTCCTTTCAAGATCGAAAGCGCGCCACTTCCTGTCGGCACTGAACGCGAGATCGCTTCGAGCTGGATCAACGCTTCATTCCTTTCTAGGCGGCACAAGGATGACGATCTCATTCTCCTGGATCTCTCCGGAGACCGAGACCCGACCTCCCTGCTCAGGACCTGGAAGCACAGCGCGGCGCTCCAGCGAACCCTCGGCTCTGCGCACGAGGACGTAGAAGCCCGAGCCATCCTGTCGCAGAGCCATTGCGGGGACAACTAGCTGGGATCGACCATGTCCCTGTTGAAACTCGACGGTAGCCGTCAATCGTGGTCGCAACTCGGAGCGAGATCCGCCCTCGAGATCGAGAACCACTGCAAAGCGCACTGGACCCGTTGCTTCAGTCGGCTCGCGGCTCACGGTTCGAACGCGTCCACTCCAAGTCTCGCCAAGAAGAGCATCGAACGTCACTTGCGCTTTCTGGCCAACGGCTATGCGTCGGATGTCGGCTTCGTCGACCAGCGCTTCAACAACCAAAAGGTTCGGATCCAAGATCGTAAGAAACGTTGGCGTCTCGAAGCTCGATGCTACGGTCTCTCCCTCTTGTGTGGCGACGCGGGTGACGACTCCGGTGATGGGAGCCGTGAGCTTGGAGTAACCGAGCTCGACCCTCGCTCGATTCTCTGCCCCTTCAAGGCGAAGAAGAGCCGCTTTCGAACGCTCCCACTCGATACGAGCGGCCTCGGCTTCGTCCTGAGAAAGCAGCCCTTCCGCGGCGAGGCGACGGCGTCGCTCGGATCGCGCTCGGCCACCCTCAACGGAGATCTCGGCTTCTGTCCTGGCCGCGGATGCCTCGGCGAGACGGCTCCTCAGTTCGTCGTCGTCCAGCTCAGCAACGAGCTGGCCGACTCGAACGAAGTCGCCTTCCTTGACGAGGAGCCTCTTCAAGCGACCGGAGATCCGTGGGCCGACGCGAACTTGTCCACCGACATCCGCGACGACCCGTCCAGGAGACAGCACGGAATCCTGGATAGCGACGCTTTCGACCCGAGCGGTAAGCTCATGCGCTACCGCCGGATTGGCTTTGGAACATCCGAGGCCCGATATCAATGAGAAGCCGACGAGGCTTGTCACGACCATCCGGGGGTAAGCAGTCTTCATTCTCGACCTCAAGGGCCAACACTCGGCACCGGCCCTAATCTAGCATTTCAATCAACTAGCTACCGACGCTGTTCTCTCGGGCTCCAACCAGGGACCAGGCGCGCGCGAGCGGCTCGCGAAAGGTAGATGCGCTCCAAGAAGTCTAGGGCGACCGCTTCGCCGCCTCGGTCTGGCCAGGCTTGAAGGCGGTTCGTGCTGAGATGGAGCAGGCTGCCCACCAACTTGACGAAGGCCTCCCGGCCCCGGAAAGTCCTCGTTTGACGAAGACTTGAGAGCAGCGGGCGGAGCCGCCAAGCCCGCTGTTGGTTGGCGCGCAGGACAACGGCCGGTACACTGCCGGAGGCGTCGCTCAAGAGCGTCTCGAGCCCTTCCCTCCGAGTCCGAAAGAGCGCAGCGCGCGTAGAACGTTCTGGAAAGGCCGCCGGGTGCGCTTCCGCCGACGCCGCGCGGAGTGAAGACAACAGCTCGCTTCTAAGTCCGATCGGCCAGCTAAGGATTTCGAACCAGCGGTCGAGGTTGTAGACCATCCAATCTGCTCGGTTCTTCTCGAGCCGGTCCCGTCTCAAACACTGGATCAACTCGAGCACCCACTCGCTGTCGCTGGTGAAGACCTCTTCGACGATCGCGAGCGTCGAAGGTGGACCGTAGCGATGGTCTTCGACTTCATGGGCAGCCCACTCGAGCCGGTGGAGGGCTCTGCACTTCAGAAAAGGACCGATCTCGTGACCCACGATCCCCAGCAGATCCTCCGGAGAAATCTTGGCGGCAGGCAGTATTCGGAGGCGAACGTGATGGTCCGGGTCGGAGTAACGCAAGAAGTACCATTTCTCCAGCTGGCTGTCCCGTTTTAATTTGGCGATCGTCGGGTAAATGCACTGGAGGAGAATCTCGTCGAGCTCTTGGTCAGGCGCGTAGAGCCGCAAGTAGAGCCAACGGTCGGAGTGTCGTCTCCGGGACGGGCGGCGCGCGATCGGCGGAAGCTTCTGACTCGAAGCCTTGGGTGGTGAACCTGAGCTCAGAAAGGGCACGATGAGTTCGTGACAATAGCGCCCTCGCTCATCCCGGACCGCAAGTTCGTTTGGCAAGGGCAAGATCTCTGCCAGAGCGACCCGTTCCCTCCTGCGAGACTCTTCGTGCAGCATTTCCATGCCGGCGTTCGAACGAAGGTCAAGCGCGATTTCGTCCTCGCCAGTGATGAGGCCAATAAACCGCGGGACCGCATTTTGATCGATCCAGGCCTCAAGGGCCTCGGCACGAACTCGCGAACGATCGAGGTGCCAGCGAGCTCGACTGAGTATGAGTCGGCCCCATCGCACTCGAGGCAGAAAGACCGCCCGCTCGAACGCACGGCCCCAGCTCCAGCGCAGGGGCTGAGGAGTGCCCTGCAATGGAAGCAGAGATAGGAACTGGTAGATTGAGAGGTTGCCTTGAAAGCGGAAATTGTGCGCGTTGAGAGACGAAGGCTCGACTTCACGGCGAGTTTGTCGAGAATAGAGCCGTAGCTTCGTACCGTCCGAACGAACCCAGAGATCTTCGAGGGCAAGACAAACCGCTCCCCTTGGTGCCGACGGCGCCAGAACGGGCACTTGAAACTTCCTCAGAGTGGGTCGATGAAGGACGTTTCCGGCCCGAATTGCTGGCAGATGCGAGATTTCGGCAAGCCAGAGCGACGGATCGCACGAGAGCTGCTCCCGCTCCGCGAGATCGCGGACGCGTTCTTGCAACTCGGTGTGCCCTACACAGAAGCGGCCGAGCAACGTCGCCGCCGAGGGGCCATAGCCACCGTGAAGAACGACGATGGACTCGGAGTTATCGGCTTCGCCAAGGGTGACGACCGCCGCAAGCGAACGCAGTGAGGTGGCACGCTGTGCTCCGCGTTCGAGGAACGGCGCGACGTCCTCATCTCGTAGTATCCACTCCTCCCTGCTCCGAGAAACCGCCTCGAAGGGGAGGCTCAAGCTATCCGTGGAGACGGTAACCGCGGTGCTTTCGTTCTTCAAGAATCGGCGCCACTCGCGGCCCAACCCGAGACGCTCGTCGAGCAGCTCGAGGAGCGGAATGGAGGTTAATCCGTAACGCCGCTCAGCAGCCTCCCGGAAAGCCTCGAGTGCAGGCGGGTTCGAGTTCGGAGCCAAGCTCGCCAAGAGCTCGAGGCCGCGACCGATTTCCGCGGCGACTTCCTGGCTCAGGGCTCCCTCACGAACACCGCGGTATGCGGAGACGTTGAAGACCGGGCTGCCTTCATCGACCAACTTTGATCGGATAAGAGCCCGACGAAGGCACCGTGCTGCGCCGAAAGTGTCCCCAGGCTGGTCGAGACGGCCGAGGCGCTCGCAAAGTCTTCCAAAGCGCAGGAGATCGCGGAACTGAGCGCCCGACTCTACGGCCTCCGCGTACAGCTCTGCGAGCACGTCTTCGCCGATGACACACGGCTCCAGAACCGGGAGAAGGAGGCCCTCGGCGACAAGCTCGTCTAAGAAGCCAGCGATCTGCGCGTCCTCTACGCCTGGGAACCGTTTCTTGAGGAGCTCACCGAGCGCCTCGAGTGACACTCCTCCGGGCTCACGAGCTAAGCGCAGTGCTTCGACGAGGGGACGGCTGCTCTGGGAGGTTGTTGCGACAAACGCAGTGGCTGCATCCGTGGTCTTCTCGGCGCGCAGATAGTGAAGCCGCTTCGCAGACTTCCAGAGTGCCCCGGTCGTTTGGAACCGCGCCTTTGTTCCCAGGCTTTTCCTCCAGAGAGCTGCCAATCGATGCATGACGCCCCAATCGAGCACCGATCGGCGAGACATGGTCGGCTCCAACTCGAATCGGACTTGAGGCTGAGGGTGTCCCTCAGCAGCCACGACCACCAGGGAGCCTGTTGCGAAGAGGCCGAAGGGTGTCGGTCGTCCCGCCATCCTGAGCCAGTATCGCCGCAGGGTTCGGAGTTGCTTCTCCGTCAGCTCGCTCGGCAAAGACTCGACGAATTCCGGAGTTGCCAGCCAGACCGCTTCCAAGAATTCGTTTGCCAGCTCGCTCCTGGCCGACGAGGGGCTCGTGCTCAAGTCGCTGATAGGTGACTGTGCCGCTCGCAGCCAAGCGAAACCAACGGGCTCAATTCCGAAGCCAACCTTCATGGTTGCTGCCCCCTGCGGCTCAATGGTAGGTCGAGAAGGAAGACACGGTCCCAGTTCGGTTCCACTTCTCCCTGAATCGCCGCGTGCAAAGCGAGCCCCACGCCAGCCGATCCGATCAGGAGACCCGGCACGCTGAACCGCTCGGTCCTAGAATAAGCGTGCAGGTAATCAAACCCTCCCAGCCCCTTCCCGGGTCGGAAAAAGTCGAGCGTGTGATCAAACCACCGTCTACCCGCGTCGAGAAGGCGCGGCTCATTCAAAGCCTGCCCCATTCGATTGAAGGAATGAAGCAAACCTGCGGCGCCATGGCACAGCGATGGTTCATCGACGAACGCATGCTCGAAGCTCGCGGCAGCCGCCCTCAAGGCCAGGTCAAGACCTTCGCTTACCCACTCGTCGACTCCTATCGCCGTCCCAGCCCGAATCAGAACAGCGGCGATGCCGACTTCGCCGTAACACCAACCAAGGCGGGTTTCCTCCGAGCGTCCGCCGTCGCTGGAGAAAAAGGGGAACGCCCTTGCCGCGTCGGGAGGGTTGCGCTGCCCGAGAAGCCAGGGAATTGCTCCTGCAAGCAGCCGACGGCACTCCGGACTAGAGATCTTCTCCTCTGCGCAACGCGCCAGGAAGCCGATGACGCCCGGGACACCGTGGGATACGCCGAGGTTCCACAATCCCTGGGAAAGAACTCGGGCCGCCTTTGGTTCCATCCAATCAGCGACGGTGCGCCACGTGAGCCCATCCGGACGAGACTCGACCGACCGCTCGAGAGACGCGACGATTGCCTCGGCGCCTTCCCGTGCCTTGGCCACAGGGAGACGTTCGAGGAAGTAGAGACCGAGGCCAACCCGTCCCGCGATCAGCTCGAACGGAATGCTCTCTCCAGCCTTAGAAAGGTAAGTGAGCAGCAGATCGTCCAACTCGGCCAGATCTAAGTTCTCTTCGTGACCCGCTCGGAGACGATGCGCCAATACCCATCCGAGTCCTGCCACTCCATCGAACAACCACGGTGGCAGTGGTTCGTGAGCCAAAGCCTGGAACAAGGCGTCACGGTGCGCTCGCTCGAGCTCCAGCGCGTCGGCTCGACTCGCCCCGACATAACGATCGAAAAGTAGCAGCCCTGCCGCGCCGTGCTGCAGGGTCGTTCGCGCCCGAGCCTGATCGGCAAGATCGACGTGACCAAGGAACGACCCCCATGGGTCTTCCATTGCCTGAAGATCTTGGATGATCGCGTCGAGGGCGGTCAAGGCTGCCGACCGGCGATCCGCGTCACAGACCAAGGCTTGCCAGCAGACGGTAGAGGTCCTATTTATCGTCATCCGAGCCTCCTGTCAGCTGACAAGCCTTAACTTCACCGCCAGATGCTGTGTTTGTCGACGCAATAGTCCGTGCAGGTTCCCGTCAGCGGAGCTCCAGTGCACCACTCGCTGATGTGGAAAGCTTGCGGTGGGGCTTTGTCGCCCCGGGTTCGGTCCGCTTCAGCTTCGTTGAGAATCCGAACGGTTTCTCGGTGGATGGTGAATCCTACGGGTGCTTTCACAACTGACCTCCAATCTCGCGACTAGTCCGGATCCCGTCCCTGAGCCAGCGACTAGTTTTACCGGCTCAATGCTTTTCGATTGTCGTTCTCTACCTCAGCGTCTCAAGTGAGATGATCACGCTAGCCTCCCTCTCGCCGAGGGTGCCGGCTCTCTGGGCTTTCCCCTGCCGAATCTCGGTCCGGCGTTCGGAAGACCCGCCAAAGGAAATCGACGACTCCAGCCGGGCCGAAGAAGAGGATCGACTTACGGAGAGACTGGGCTTCGGTTGGGCTTAGGCCCTTGCACTGCCCTGCTAGCCTAAACAGGAAGACGTGGTGGCCAAGGACAGCAACGATGCCAGCGAAGAAGAGGGCCTCTCCGGCAGCAGTCATCTGCCTTGGCGTGAAGATCGCGAACGGCCACGCCACCGCCGCCAGGCTTCCAATGCAGATCAAAGTGTGGCGGTAGAACGGATCGGTTTTTACTAGGTTTATTTCCACGACTCACCCTTCAGCAGCCTCAACGGTCGAAAAATGGAGCTGCTTCTGCCTTCACTTGTGAGGCTTCAGAGCTAGCTCCTCTAATGTGGACCACGCTTCGATACCAAGCTTAGGAAGTCTCGGTCGATGTCGGAATCTCTCAGGAATACGCATATTCTGCTCCTCAGCCTCAGGAAGCGTTTATCAGAGAAGGGCAGGAGAATCCGTCTCCAACCATTTCGTTCCTCGCTCACCGGCAGACGGAACGTAGACAGGGCATAGTAAGTCTCACTGTCTAGAATTGGCCGGAACAAAAAACCATGCTTGTCGACCCTCGAAATCGACCCGCTACTACTTAAGACGAGCGCCCAGACCAAGAATACGAAGACGAAGACAACCAGCGAGACGATCACGCTAGCCTCCCTTTCGACAAGTTATTACGGTGCCGCCGCACACAGTAACGCCTGTACTCGCACCTATGCCCACGCCACCCTCAACCGAGAGCACCAGCGATGGGTCCGTCGATGTCGAGATCGATGCTCCTGCAGAAATTGCGCCTCCAATCCCAATGTCAGCGTCACCACCTAGCGAAAGCCCTTCTAAGTCACTTGCGCACTCTGCGTTGAAGGCCGCAACTCCCACGCCGGTCAACGAGAGTGATGCTCCTAATCCGAGGAACTTCCCGCATGCGACGAACACATCGCATTTCAGGTTTGCCGACAGGCAAGAGAAGCGGTAGAGAGCGAGATTCCCTCCGATTGATAGCCCCGCTCCCACGAGAGCGTCTGCCTTGGCTCCATATCCCACCCAAGTCTCGCCCGGGCCTTGCTGCATTCGAGTCCCTGCCAGTCGACGAAGACCGTAGTCCGAGACTTCGCATAGGCAAACGGGTTCTCCCGCTCGTCTGGCCTGCCGAAACTCCGCTCCCGAAGTCGGCCGAGGCGACGGCGAGGTCAACAACTGATGACCAGAGCCAATGCGGCTCCAATCACCACTAGCAGCACAACTCCTCCAGCCAAGACCGACGAAGGCACCGGTTGCTCACTAAGACTTCCTTCTGCTCGGTCAATTCTCGGCCGCATCATGCTAACTAGGAAGACTCCCGTGCCAACCAATATCCCAACTACAAGAGATATTGGTCCCTCCCGGGCGAAGCCGAGGGCGACGCTGATCGCGAAGAAGGCGAGAAGTCCGAACTGGAAAGACTTCCTGATGATGGGTGTCATTTTTTTCTCAGTTCGAGAAGTAGCAAGCTGGGTCACTGGCATTGGTCTCACAAAAGGCAGGCTGGAGTGGGCCTTGTGGCGGAACGGGCTGCCGTCTACAGATGAGTGGGCCTACATGCGGAAACCTCAGCCGGGTTACCGCTCCCGCTCCGACACCTGCTCCAATGTCCGCGAATCGCGCGCCTGAGGAGGGAGAAGAGCCACCCTCGAATCCAAATCCGAGCCCACCTAGGCCGCTCAGACCGACGGCCACTCCAAGCCCTTCGAGGTCGCTCGAATTACATGCATCCCAGGCAATGCCAACACTAAAGACCGCGCTTGCCACCACGCCTCCGCCGACACTTGCCCCGCCGAGCCCTGTAACGGAGCTAACTGGACCAGTGCAAACAGTACTGTTACACGCGCAGCTAAACGCTAGGGCACCTCCCGATGCTCCTCCAGTGAATGCAAACAACTCGAGTTCTGGATTGGTGTAGAGCCAAACACCGCAAGGACACTGGTCGCACCGACTGCATTCTTTTAGCCCTAAGGGGTCGATAAGTGACAATGGCCTGTTCTTGACAAACACGAAGTCGAGCTTTCCGGCAGAATGAAGCGGGTCTACCCGCTCATACCGCCCCGTGCCCCGCTCGTACCACCGGTGCAGGTTGTAACTGAGCTCTGCCGCCCCCACCCCCGCCCAAGCGCCATCGTCCCATTGCCCCGGGAAGCGCAGAAAGACCCCGGCTGCCGTGGCACTTCCGTTCCAGTCCGCGCCGAAGGGTTCGAAGCCCCCACGCCAGAGGGTGGAGCCGGCTTGGTTCATCGCCAGAATCGGCGTGCCGAGATGGTCGGTGGTGAGGTAGATGAAGGTGGCGGTTCCGGCCGTGGGGACGCGCAGTTGTGCGACCGGTCGGCCGGCGAAGTAGAGCACGTGGTGGCGTTCGCTGTTGGAACGCAAGAGCGAGTAGAGCAAGCCCTCGGAGCCGTAGGTGGCGGTGGTGGTTATTGGACTTCCAGGAGCGAAGCAGGCGCCCGCGGGGCTTGACTCGGTGGAATCCGGGACCGTCTCGCTCCAGCACGAGGTATCCACCGTTTCGAAGCTGTCCTCGAAGATCGAGAACGCCGGCTGTTCGGCTTGCCGAAGGAATCCGCGACCGTCGTAGGTCATCGTGGAGCGGGCGCCGAGGGTGCCGATGTCGGTGAGCTGGCCATCGGGGCTGTGCTGGTAACCGGTCGTCACAGCTCCCGAGACGATCTCGTCGAGGTGGCCAGCGGGGCCGAAACCGTAGTCTCGGGTACCGCCGATACCGAGGCCGATTTGGTCCAGGATCGCCGTGTTGCCTGGGGTCGGAGTGGCAGCGTTCGGGACGTACTGGTAGCTGTCCGTGAAGGCGCCGCGGGTTTCGGTCAGCCGGTTTCCGATGCGGTCGTAGGTCCAGGACAGCGGCCCCGGCCAGGGGCCGACTCCCGAGGTCAGGAAGTACTGGAAGTCCTGGTAGCCGTAGGTCCGGCTCTCGGCCGCCGGCTGCGTCTGCGTGATCGCCGTCGGGTTGCCGACGTCGTCGGTCGTGTAGTTCCAGGTCAGCCGGTTGCCCGAAGCTTGGATGGCGGTTGGCAGGTAGCGGCCATCGAAGCTGCGCGTCTCGACGACGGTGTTGCCGAGCGTCAGGGCGGTTAACGGCCCCGAGGGCAGGTACGAGGCGGCGGAGGCCACCGTCTGCGCACTACCGCCCGCGGGCGTCACGGACAGGCTCGTGGGGCGGTCGGCGTAATCGTAGGTATACGACGCCACGGTGCCACCAGGATAGCCGATCGTCGATCGATTCCCATTGCCGTCGTAGGTGAAGCTCATCTCGCCATCGGTCAACACGCGGCCGAAGCGGTCGTAGGCGTAGGGCACGCTGGTGCCGTTCGGGCGGGTGATCGAAACCAGGCGGCCGACATCGAAGGCGGCGGGGTTGGTGCCGTAGGTGTAGGTGGTGTCGAGATCGGTGCCGGGGTAGTCGACCAGCGTTACGCGGTCCGTGGCATCCACGGTGCGGCCGATCACGACCCCGCGAGCGTCCGTCGTGGTCACGAGTTGGCCGTGTTCGTCGTAGGTGTGGGTCGTGGTGCCGGAGACCGGGGACAGCTCTGAGGTCATCAAGTCGCGGTCCGAGTACACGTAGCTCGTGACGCTGCCCTCGCCGTCGGTGACGGCTGTCAGGTGGTCTTGCACGTCATAGCCGTAACTCGTCACCACATTTCCGCCGCCCGCGCCGCCCCAGGGCTGGGTCAGGGTGGTCAGGCGATCGAGCGCGTCGTAGGTGTATACCGCCGTCGCGGGGTTCACTTGCCCGCCTGAGGGGTGGTTCGGGTCCCACGTACGCTCGAGGTTGCCGTTGCAGTCGTAGTCGTATTCGGTCACCGATTCTTCGGGCAATCCCGGGGCCTGGATCATCTTGTCCAGGTGGCAACGGGTCGAGTACTCATAGGCTGTTGCGGCTCGCCGCACCCAATTGTCGATCGGGGTCGTCTCCTGGTCCTGGCTCTCGAGGACCTTCTGGCCAGCGCCGTTGTATTCGAAACGCACACGCTGGCGCGCCGGAGACGGATTGAGACAGGCGGCCACGGACCCGATCGTCGCCAAGCCCACTCCGCGCCGCACCTCGGTCAGTCGCCCCGCGGCGTCGTAGACCCGGGCGAGTGCGTTGCCGCTAGGAAACTTGGTGCAGTAGAGGTCGCCGAGGGGGGCGTAGGTATGCTCCGTGACGAGGTCACCCGGACCGGCAAGAGCTGCCGGATCGGCCGGTGTCGTCGCCCTCTGGAGGGTCTTCACCACCCGGTCGAGGTCGTCGTACTGAGTGTCGGTTGCGACGCCGTTGACGTCCACCACCCGCACCCGGCGGTTGAAGGCGTCGTAGAGGTACGTCGTCGTCCCGATCGGGTCGGTACGAGTCAACGGCACCAGATTGCCCCGTGCTGGGTCGTAGGTGAAGCTGATCTGGTCCGCTGTACCGTGCCCCGGAGGGTCGATCGTCAGCGGCTGGCCGGCAGCGTTGAAGGTCGTGATCGTCGAGTGACTGAAAGCCGAGCCGCCTTCGATGCCGGTTTCGGTGCGCGTCGTAGCATTGCCGGAGGCGTCGAAACCCGTAGTCGTCTCCCGCTCTGCGAGCCCTCCCGAGGTCGAAGGCTGGGTCATCGATGCGACGAGCGCGGGGTAAGTCGAGGCGTAGGTCCATGTCGTCGTGCGCTCGACTGCGGTTCCCACGGCCTCCGTCCGCTCCGTGACCATGCCGAGGTCGTCGTACACGAGATCGGTGATGTGGCCCTTGCCATCGATGACGCGGGTGGGTCGCAGCGGGTTCGCCGGGTCTGTGTACTCGAGTTGGGAGTTCGGCCCGAGCGAACAGGAGGGGCAATCGCCCGAGTAAGAAGTGACCCGCGCTTTGGGCCGAATCTGCCCTGGGACAGTCTCGCGTTCGAGGTTGACCGTCGCCGCAACGCCCAAGGGATCGGTCACCGTGACCACGGCAGGATCGGCCGGGTTGTCATAAGCGAACTGCCAACGGTTCGGCGAAGTCGGGGTCGGCGTTTCGTCCCCGGACCACGTTTCGACGACATTGCCTTCGCGGTCGTAACGCCAGCGCTGGATGACGCGCTCGGCACCAGTCATGGGGACGAGGTAGTGATGGGTCATGAACCCCGGGTACCCGTTCGCGGCGTACCGGAACCGCCAGGCCGTGCCATCCGGCCGGTTGATCCGGATCAGATCGTCCCCGGACCACACGTAATTCCAGGTGCGGGTCGGGCTGCCGCCGACTCCCACTTCCGCAATCGAGGCCAGCTTGCTGTCGGGGTGATAAGTGAACGTCTCGCTCCGGCCGTCCGGGAAGCTCACCGTGCTCAGCCTACCCGCCGCGTAGGTGGCGGTTTTGGCGTTGCCGTAGCGATCCGTGGTGCTCTGCCAGCGTCCGTCCGACCCAAAGCCATGGACCGTGCCGTCCAGCTCTTGCAGCTCCCAGCCACCAACCGTGCGGGTCAACGTCCGCTTTTCGTCGCTGGGAAAAACTGAGGTGTAGAGCCCCCCGGAAAGTCCACTCCACTCGCGGAAGCTCCCCGACTTCGTCAAGAGCCAAACATGGGAGTCATCGGGATCGACCACGATTCGCTCGGCGTAGCTGTGAGACCACGAACGCCCCAGCTCTTGCCGCCAGGACGACTCTCCCGGCGTAAACCGGGAACCCGTTCCTCCGGCGCGGTAGTAAAGCGTCGCTCCAGGGCCTCCGCCCGCGACGGCGAATCCGGGTTTGCCGTCACCAAGCCCGACTCCGACGCGACAGCGGTCGCAGTTTTCTGCTTCCCCGCAGCTATCCGGCGGAATCTCCCGCCGGCAACCGATGCCCTTCGCCAGCTCCGGGCCACCGAAGATGAGGCTGTTCACCGGCGTCAGGCGGCGACAACTCGCCGTCGAAGTCACGCACTGCCAAGCCGCCAGCGAAAAGTCGTCGGTCAACGTCTCGGCATTGGCACAGGTGACGCCCCCCCGCTCGATCCACGCGTAAATGAAGTCCGCCTGGACTTGATTTGCGCCGGAGAATCCGCACTCGGCGATTTGCCCACAACTGGGACCCGGCCAGGGTGCACAGCTCGAAGCCGTCGGACTCGAGTAGAACAAAAGTTTCCCCGTTGGGCGGCCGCCAGTGAAGTTCTGGGCGTTCCCGGGGAACTCGAGCGGTGCCCACAGACGCACTTCGCAGGCGGACGTGGCAGGGCTACAACTTTCCTGTTTCAGGGCTATGAAGCTGCCTTCCGACTTGGGCAATTCACAGCGACCGACCGAGGAGCACGGAGATGTCAACTCAGCCAAGCTGCTGCCTGCACGCTCCATGAAGCCGTACTGGAAACCGTCCGAGCTACTACTGCACACGAAATCCTCCAGCAGCTCGGGACCACCCTGCAGCTGAAGCAAAGCCTGGCTCGATCCATCAACAGGCCAGGCAGAAGATTGCGCCTGGGCGATCGGCGAGGAGAAGCTAATGAGACCGACAAGGGCACCAAAGCCGTGGCGGGAAAGACGATCGAACATGTCGAGTCCCCTTCTTGAAATTTAGAACTGATCAAAATTTAAGCCAGAATCACGGCGAGGGGCTCGCGGCCGGCCCTTCCGCCAGCCGCACGAAACACTCCACCTGCGACTCGTAGACCTTGAAGATCCCAAGCGTCACCGCCTGCCCCCGCAGCTTCTTCGGCACCGAGCAGGCGACTTCCTGCTTGGTTTGGTAGTAGTTCACCTGGAGCTTGATCCGATCGGGGTCAGCCACCAGCCAGCTCGTCGCCGTCTGGGGTTCGGCCTTCTTGATCCCGAGAAGCTTCAAGCGGTCCTTCTCCGCAATCGTCAACGTTGCCGAGCCGTCCTCGTTTGGGGTCAGCTCGATCAGAAGATAGGCCGCCGTCCGCCAGTTCTCCGCCGGGTAGTCGTCAATGACCTGACGCGCATCGCGGATCTCTTTGGTCCGAGCCCGGTCTTGGTCGAGGTTGCCGATGTTGGTGCCGTCCGTCACCTGGGCGAAGGCGCCCGGGGCGAGGACGAGGGCGAAGCAGGCAAGGAAGAGGGCCGGGAGAAGTCTGTGCATGATTCCAATCTCCAAGTAGAGGCGGCTGCTCATCGTTCGTAGGAACCCGGTAGTCGCAAAAAAGGGTTAGTCCGGCAGCCCAACCCCCGGGCTGTCCTCAGCGAGGATCAGCCAGAGGTCGAGCCGCTGGAGGAAGGCGAAGTCGAGGGGGCTGGCGGCGTGTTCGTTGACCGCAGCGAGGACGCTCCGGATAGCAGGGACGTCCGGCAGGTCGAAGAAGCGCTCGAGCACGCCCGCGGCGAGGGCTTTCTGTGCGGCGCCGCGCCGACGATGGGCCAGCTCGGCCCGGCAGGTGACGAGGGCCGCCCGGAGGGAATCGAGCAGGAAGCCCTCGGCGCGCACCCGTTCGGCCGGACCGGCAACGGTCTCGAGGGCGGCGGGGGCCTGCCCCTCGGCGAGTTGGACCGCCGCTTCGGCGATGCGAAAGGCATCGAGGTCTTGGTCCGAGCAGCCGGTGCCCAGCTCGACGAGCAGGCCGAGCAGCGACTGCCGCGCGAGCGGAACCGAGGTCGTGCGCCGCGCCGCACGCACGCGCAAGAAGGCGGTGGCCCGGCGCCGGAAGGCTTCGTGGAAGCTCGGCACAGGGGTGAGCCGCTCGACGGCGCGGGCCGCGTCACCTTGGAGCAGCTCCGTGCGCACCTGGGCGTGCAGCACTTCGAAGTCGTCCTCTTCCGTGCCGGCAATGGCAAAGAGCTTCGCGGCCCGGTGTAGCGCCGTCGTCGCTTGGGTCCATCTGCCCTCGTCGCGCAATAGGAGGCCGAGCGTCAAGTCCCGCTCGCCCGCGAGCGTCAGCCAGAAATAGAGCACCCCAGGGTCCGCCGTGAACATAGCCTCCAGCTCGGCGAACCGCTCATGGGCCTTCTCGAGTTGACCGCGGCGGCGGAGCGCCCGCACCTCGAGCAAGGGCGCCCGGCCGAGCACGTCGTCGACCCGGGCTTTGAAGAGGGCATCGCCAGGCGCGAGCGGAGTCCGCATTGTCACCTGCACCGCCAGCCGCGCGAGTGGCAGCCGAGCTACCAGCGGCAGCCGGTCCGCTTCGCTCAGCAGCCGCTCGCCCAAAGCCAACGCGTCGGACGTCCAAGACCGCGCTTCGATCCACCCTTCCCGCTCACCAGCCGGCAACGCCAGCAGCTCGAGGAACCGCTGCTCGGTCTCGGCCGCCCGCTCGAGGAGGACATCGACCTCGGCCAGCTCGACACGGTCGTGCAGCCGTCGGCCCATAATCTCGCGATCGAGCGCCCGTAGACTCCGGCCGGCCGCGTGCGCCGTCTCGTCGCCAAGGCGATCTTCGAGCTGCCGCAGCACCTGCCAGCGGGGCGGGAACGGTGGCTTCACCGCGGCAGCTCCCCGCGGCCTTCGACCAGCGCCACGAGGTCGAAGTCCCGTTCGGCCACTTGACCCCGACCCGGCAGGGACCACAGCCGAACGGAAACCATCTCGCCCTGAAGCTCGACGGCCGGTTCCGCTTCGAGGTCCGCCAGGAGCCCGGCCACGTACACCGCGAACCGCGCCGCGTCGCCCCCGGTGGGAAAGTGGTATAGCCGAGCCAGTCCCGGACCGGCCGGGTACAGCTCCCAGCCCGGAAAGTCGGCAAGCCGCTCCGCCACGGACTCAATCCGTAGCGCCACCGGCGCCACCGTCCCCCGCACTCGCGCCGCCCGCAACGCCACCAGGTCCGCCGGGTCCGTTGTGCGAACGAAACGTCGGACCTCGGCAGAGGGCAAAGTCCCCGCGGAAACCATCGGTTCGGTCATGAAATCGCTCCTTGTCGGTTGAGACCCTGAAGTGAAGAGAAAAGGGCACCGAGCCGGGCCGGAGAGCCCCCGGGGAAGCGATGCCGCGAGAAGCGACACCGACCCGGCCCGGTGCGAGGAGGCCCCGACCGCCGGGAGTCGGCTCCGGCGGGCGGGTGTCGAGAACGTGGAGAGCAAGAGAGAAGAAAAGCGCGGTAGCATTTGGCGTATGTACCAGTTCGACGACGAAGCCAAGTCGGTCGGAACCGCCCTGTTGGCCCTTCGGCAAGCCGTCGGCTTGACTCAAGAACAACTTGCCGAGAAGGCAAAGGTCTCGGCGTCGGCCAACAGCCGGCACGAAACCGGCCGGGAGGCACCGAGCATTCGGATCGTCGCCCGCTACGCACGCGAGTTGGGGCTGCATTTGCCCGAGTTCTTCCGCATCCACGACGAGATCCAGAAGGCGATTCGGCGCACGTCGTAGTCGCCAGCCCGGTGGCTCAACGTCGACGAATCGGTTCATGCCGAAAATGCCAGGGCACTTGATCGCCGCCGCGCCGCAGATGAGTTCGCCGCTGCCGCGACTCGTGCTATCGAGGTTCTTTATCGAACCCTGGGTAGTAGCTGACTTGAACATGGATTAGGGGCCTTTCGTCGCAGCCGCTCCGAGTTCAGCCAGGGTTCTCAGGATCACTTTCGCGGTTGTGCGCCCGGTCGCTGTCCAGGGTTCTCCGTACGGAAACATGCCCATGCGGCTGGCGGCTCGTCCCAAGGCCCTCAAGTCGGAGAGAAACGCAGATAGCTCTTCTACGCGGCTGACGAGGTAGGCGGGAGAATGCAGAAAAGGGCGGATCTCCACGAGACAGAGGCCTGCCACCAGAACCTCCTCGAACTCCCGACAAGCCAGCCTGACTTGTCTTGGGTAGGCCAAGAGGGCTGTCTCCAAAAAGAGACGTGATCCGGCCAGGTCTCGGGCATCAGCGCGCTTAACTTGCGTCATTTCGAAGGCGATTCGTAGCAGGTCGTGACAAGAGGCGGCAAGCGCCAGCCGCGGGTTCGCCGCGGGTCCGGCGGGGGGAGCGCACCCGTGAAGGAGGCTTCGCCATGACCCGAGCGTCTGCCCGCTTCCATTTTCCCCTCGCCGTCATCTTGTGTCTGGTTGCGATGCCCTCGGCCGCCCGGGCCGAAGTCCCGGGGGTTAGAATTTGGGACCCTTGCTTACTATGGAGTCTCTTTTCGGGGTGGATCGGTGCCGTACCGAATCGCACCGACCCAAGTCGAATGGTGCCGGTGGTCCTTCCCGAGGCAGCGGTCGTTGACCCTTTTGGCCGACCAGCCGCACTAACGCCGCCCGGCATCCCCCAACCTTCCTTGGGAGAGGATCAAGAAAGCTCCTAGCCGACCCTGACATTTCTGCGACTACTTTCCGTCGCCTTTGCTTTAGACTCGGCGGCATCTAAAGCCTTTGTCGAGAGCAGGTCCTGCGGGGCCGAGGTGCCGATGACCGACCCAGTTTCACCCTCCGATACCCAGTCGAAAATCCGGCTCGGCGCGGTCGGTCGAGCCTTACTGGCAGCCCTAGGTCGCGGCGAAACGACGCTAAGCGCGATCGAACAGGAGATCGGGAAGATCCTGATCAGGAGTGGCGGCGCCGAACCGAGCCTCTTCGCCGATTGGGCCGGCTTGGTTTTCGCGCTTTCTCAGTCAGAGTCCGCACCCCGTTCGAGCCACTCGAGGCCCGACGCCTGCCGGCGTGGAAGCCGAAAGGGTCAGCCTGTTGACTCTAGGCACTGCGACCAGCTCGTAGCCGCTCTGGCGGTTGGGCGCCTTCAAGAGCTTCAGTGGAATCGCCGCAAAGACCTGGTACAGAGAGATCACCAGAATTTTCGCGGAACCGCTGTCGCTAAGGCTTTTCTTGCGGAGGCTCTCGCTTCGCTTCCTGCTGATGCCGAAGCTTCGGCCCGGTGGGCTGGTCTTGCCAGTCTTGCCGTGGGGATCGCCCAGAGGCACTAGTGCGTGAACGACATCGAGCAGGCGTCTCTAGGGCTTCGAGCGGATCTTTTTCAAGCCAACGCCATCCGCTGTACCGGCGCACTCGACGAGGCGGAAGTGGCCCTTCAGCGGGCAGTCGTTGAGGCAAGATCAATCGATCTACGCGATCCCACCTTCTGGGCCGAGGCGAAGTGGTTCGTGGCTTCGTTGCGCAGAGCGCAGCGGCGATTTCCCGATGCCATCCTGGAGGCTCACCTCTCCGCGGCTCTCTGGCGACAAGGTGCGAATCCGACCCGGGAGGTCCTCTCGCTTTGGCAGATCACCTCGATCTACGAGCAGCTCGGCGAGCCGACAGCTGCCTTGTGGACGATCCGGCGAGCCACCGCAGAGCCCGAGAACTCGATGACTCGAAACTCTCCTTTGGTGTGCGCCATGGCGAAGTCGCCTGCTTGGCACGAGCGGGTTTGTATGCCACCGCCGCCGAGGCCTATGAAGCTCTGATGCCCGAGTACATCAACTACCCGACCCACGACGGTCCGAGGCTGACCGTTCTCGCCCTGATTGCTGCGGGCCAAGGGCGAGTCTCCGTGGCGGACTCCTACTTCCGGTCCGCTCGAAGCATCTTCTTGGCTGGCAACAAGGCCTACGATGCCGCCCTCGTAACCCTCGACTGGTCGCTCTTCCTCTTGGACCAAAACCGCCCCGAGGAAGTCCTCCCCCTGGCCGTCTCGATGGGGATCGAAGCCCTTGGCGTGGCGCGGGAGACCTTGGCCTCGTGGGCGATCCTTCAAGCCGCCGCCGAGCGCCGCGAGCTGACGCGAGCCGTGGCCGAGTCCGTCGTGCGGACTCTTGGCGAGGAGCGGGTGGGCGCGAAGGCAGGGCGGTGATTCGACCGCGGACCCCGCCGGTCTTGGTTGGACAGTCCTAGACACTCTGCCGGGAAATGGAACCCGTATTGGACCCCAGCATAGAAGAAGTCTCGCCGAAAAACGCGACGGCTTCGTCTCTGAAAGCCCTTTTCTTGCCGATGTTTACGGCGAATCAACTCCGCCGCTTGGGAGCTGATCCCCGCCCCGGCCGGGCTTGTCCAAGCCCTCCTCCCTCACGAGTACCGCACCCAGCGGATGATCTCCTTCATCGTCGGTTTCTTGCCGTACATCAGGATGCCGATGCGGTAGATGCGGCCGGCGAGCCAGACGATCGCCAGGGTGGTGGCGGTGGTCAGGGCGTAGCCGAGGGCGATCTGCCAGAACGGGGGCATCTTCACGGCGATGCGGGCGAGCATGAGGAGCGGCGTGAAGATCGGCACCAGCGAGGCACCGACCGCGAGTGTCGAGTTCGGGTCGTTGCTGATCGGGAAGAACAGCAAGACGGGAACCACGACCACCATGGCGGCGACGCTGGCGAACTGCTGGGCCTCCTGGAGGTTGTTGAAGCAGGCACCGATGGCGGCGTAGAGCGAGCCGTAGAGCATGAAGCCGAGCACGAAGCAGACGAAGAAGTGCGCGATGACGGCCACCGACAACTGCGGCAGGCCGCCCGGTAGGACCGCCAGCACGGGAAGGATACCGGGCGCGGTCAGGAGTGCAACGGCCCCGAGCCAAATCCCGAGCTGGGTCATGCCCACGAGACACACGCCGAAGAGTTTGCCCAGCATGAGCTCGAAGGGCCGCACCGTCGACACGAGCACTTCCATCGAGCGCGTGGACTTTTCTTCCAGCACGCCGTTCATCACCTGCTGGCCGTAGAGCAGGACCATCATGTAGAGCAAGAAGAACAGGAAGTAGACGAAGAAGAAGGCCGCGAACCCTGCTTCTTCCTTGGCGCCCTCGGCGGTCGTGCGCAGGGTCTTCAAGTCGACACTCTCGGTCAGCTTCGAGACCTTGTCGGGGTCGAGCCCTGCCTCGGTCAGGCGCAGCCGGCGAACTTCGGCCGACAACGCGTCGCTCAGGCGCTCCTGGGTGATGAAGTTCGAGACGCTTTCGGCGTGGTACTCGAATTCCCCGGCCTCGAGGCCCTTCCTGTCGAGCCACAGCCAGCTGTCGATCTCACCCGACAGAACCTTCTTCTCGAGCCCTTGCCGCTGGGCCTCGGGGTCCGCGGCCACGGCTTCGGCGGTGACGTCGAAGGTGATGCGCCCGGGCGCTTCCGAGCTCTGCATGGCCTTGGTCGGTGAGGTCACGTCGGGCGTCTCGACGGCCTTTTTGGCGGAGCGTGTCAAGCGCTCGATCAGGGGCTGGGCCAGCACGCCGGTTTCGTCGACCACCACCAGCCGGTGGTCACCCTTGGCCTTGAGCAGCAGCAGGCTCGGCAGGATGGTCATAGCCGCCATCAGGAGGGGCACGGTGAGGGTCGAGATCCAGAAGGACTTCGTCTTGAGCCGCTCGACGTACTCCCGGCGCAAGACGACCCACATCTTGTCAAGCTGCATGGCGCACCACCTTGATGAAGATCTCTTCGAGTCCGGGCTCTTGGGAGCGGAAGTCGTCGACTTCCAGGAATTGGACCAGCTCCCGGAGCACCGCCGAGCCCGCCGTGCCGGGATGGAGCAGGAGTTTGGCGCGGTCGCCGGTGATCTCAGCATGGGCGACGCCGGGCACGGTCGGGAGGCGGTCGAGATCCCCGCGCGCCACCAGCTGGTAGCCAAGCCCGCCGTGCTCGCGCTTGATGTCCGCGAGCACCCCGGAGAGCACCAGGCGACCGCGGGAGATCAGGCAGATGTCGTCGCAGAGCTTTTCGGCCTGCTCCATCACGTGGGTCGAGAAGAGGATGGTGCGACCCTCTTTCTTGAAGGTCTGGAGGACGTCCTTGAACATTTCCTGGTTGATCGGGTCGAGGCCGGAAAACGGCTCGTCGAGGATGATCACCTTGGGCTCGTGGAGCACCGTGCCGGCGAGCTGGATTTTCTGCTGCATGCCCTTCGAGAGCTCTTCGACCTTGCGCTTCAGCCAGCTGCCGAGCTCCAGGCGCTCGACCCAAGTCTTGGCCCTGGCCGCGGCATCGCGCCGCGACAGGCCGTGGAGTTCGCCCAGAAAGATGAGTTGGTCGGCCACGGTCATCTTGCGGTAGAGACCGCGCTCTTCCGGCAGGTAGCCCACGGTGTCGAGATCCTGGCGGTGGCGCGGGCGCCCGAAGAAGCGAACTTCGCCCGAGTCGGGCGCGATGATGTCCATGATCATGCGGATCGTGGTCGTCTTGCCGGCCCCGTTCGGGCCGAGAAAGCCGAAGACCCGCCCCGGCGGAATGACGAGGGAGAGACCGGACACGGCCACGAAGTCGCCGTAGGCCTTCCGGATTTCCCGCAGTTCGATCGTTGCGTCCATGTAGATGAGGCTCCCGGTTGAGTGGAGACGTTGTCCAGGATACGGCGAGGTCGCCGGAAGGTTCTCTCGTGACACCCCTGGGGAAACAGAGGATAAACTTTCGCCACTCCTCGAAAATGGTGCCCCGCTCCGTCGGGATGGGCAGGAGACAGCAATGAGCTTCCGCGACCGTGATCGCCAAGAGGCGATCGAAAGAAGTCGATCCGATCGCGTGTTCCGCCGCCCGGTGGGCTGGCTCCTGGACCAGCAACTGGCGGTCAACTTGAAGCGCATGGTGCGCTACAGCACCGCGGGCGAGGAGATCGATCCGCGCAACTGGATGGTCGCCCGCGAGCTCGACCTCGGCGACGCGGCGGAAGGTCGCGAGGAGTTCTGGTTCGACTATCTGTCGGACACCGGCGACGGCATGAAGGCCACCTACGGCATCGCGAGCCTGGTGCATTCGAACCTCTTCGTGCCGGCAGGTGCCCGACCGGGCGACCCGGTGGCCTTCGAACGCGTCCGCGACCGCTTGCCCGCGGGCGATCCGCAGCAAGCCTTGCCGCGCGGTGAGTTGCTCGTCGTCGGGGGCGACACGGCGTACCAGATCGCCGACTACGAAACGCTCGTGGAGCGCTTCCAGAAGCCGTTCAACTGGGCCTTCGAGGACCTCGAGTTCGACGACGTGGCCACCAACGAGCCGCGCCGACCGATCGTGGCGATTCCCGCGAACCACGACTACTACGACTTTCTCGACGGCTTCAATCGCCAGTTCCGCCGGCCGTTCAACGACGAACGCCGCTGGGACTCGCGCTCCGGAACGTCTCAGCCGTATCTGGTACTCGACGGCTTCAAACGGGTCCAGTGGGCCAGCTACTTCTCCGTCGCCCTGCCCTTCGATTGGCGCCTCTTCGGGTTCGACGCCCAGGAAGGCAAGATGGACAAGCGGCAGAAGCACTTCTTCCGCGACATCATCGAAAACCCGGACAAGCCCACCCAGAAGCTGATCCTCGCCACCCCCGAGCCGACCACCGTGCTCGGCAAACGTTGTGCGGAGGACGCGCCCATCGTCCAGACGATGCGCGACGTGCTGCACGACGGACTCGGGCTCGCCGACGACTCTTGTCCCTTCTTGACCAGAGATCCCGACGCGGTGCTGCGCGCCGGCCAGGCGCGGCTCGATCTCTCCGGCGACACCCACCAGTACGCCCGCCATTGGGGCAGTGGCGCGGAAGACCCGAGCCCGGCGAGTTACGCCTCCGTCGTCTCGGGTTTGGGCGGCGCGTTCCTGCACTCCACCTCGACCGATGCCGGACAGGTGTCCCCCCGGGCGTTGTATCCCCCGCGGGCGGTGGCCCTCGAGGCAACCGTGCGGCGCAATCTCGATCCCTTGGCCGTGGCCCGCGGCGGGCGCGTGCCGGCGATCGGCGTGCTGGCGAGCTTCCTCGTTCTGCTCGGGGCGATCGCCTCCTGGAGCGTTCCCGAGCTGCTGCGCCGGTGGCTGGGCCACTTGCCGGAAATCCCCCAGGACGGCCAAAGCCTGATGTGGCGCCTCGTCGACATGCTGCGCGACACGCTCGAGCCGACGCGGGATACCGCGAAGACGGTCTTTTGGCACTCGGAGCTCGTGTACGCGCTCCTCCCCTTCGCCGCTGCCCTGATCGCCTTTCTTTGGTACCGCTCGCGCAAGCAAAGCCCCGCGCGCGCAAGGGTCGAGTCGCCCGAGACCTACCGCTGGCCGGTGTGGTTGATCACGGTGACCGGCGTGGTGTCCGCCGTGGGCATCTTCGGGGGCTCGCCCGCTGATTCCTACGGCATGTTCAAGCCGCTGACCTCGAACCTCGCGGTGCTGATCCTGGTCGCCACCGCCTTCCTCGGTCTGACTGCGAGCCAGTTGTACGACGAGGCCATGCTCCGCCAGGCCCGTGGGCGGCTGCTCGGCTGGGAGGACAAGTTCCACCTGTGGGCCTTGTGGGTGTTCACCACCCTGTCGTTCCTGCTCGGCCTGAACCGCTACGGTGTGGACTCCGTGGCCGTGGTGCTGACCGACATCACCTTCGTTCTGGTCCTTCTCGGCGGGCTCGTGGGCTTGACGGTCTTCGGCGTGCTCGTCGGGGGGGCGCTCCACCGCTGGGCGGGCAAGGTAGCCTTCGGGGCGTTCGGCTTTCTCCACGGCGTGCTGCAACTGCTCGCGCCGCTCGTCTTGGCCCTGTACCTGGCCTGGTACTGGGCGCTTGCGGCGGGTTTGGCCACGGCCGTCGCCAGTTGGGCCGTCGGCCGGCTGCTGCCCAAGCGCCTGCTGCGCCGGAGCGGCGAGCGCCCGGCGCGGCGGCGCCTCGGGCTCGTCCTGTTCGCGCTGGGCCTGCTCTGGCTCGCCGGGCTGGCAGCCTTCACCCTGGGGTTCAAGGATGTCCAGTTGCCGGTGACGGGCAGTACATTGCTCGTGGCGATGACCTTGGGAGCAGTGTTGTCCTGCACCACCCTCGGCTGGTACCTCGCGGTCTCGCTCTGCTTCGACGGTCACAACGGTGAGGCCGGCGGTGCGGCGCGGATCGAAAAGTTCAAGCAGTTCATCCGCTTCCGGGTGACGCCGAACGAGCTCACGGGCTACGTCATCGGCTTCGACGAGCCGAAGGAGCGTTACGAGGAGCTGTCGCCGAAGCTGATCGACGTGTTCAGGGTGCGCGTCAAGGGAACCTGAGAAGGCAGGGCGAAGGTCGCCACCAGGCCGGCCAGCCGATCGGCCTGGATCGACAGTTCCTGCGCGGTGGCGGAAAGCTCCTCGGCCGCGGCCGCATTGCGCTGGGTCACGCCGTCGACTTGGCCCATGGCGGCGAGCATTTCGCGCACGCTCGCCGCCTGCTCCCGAGACGTGGCCGCCACCTCCTGGACCAGCTCCGCGGTCTGGGCGATCGCGGGTACCAGCCGGTCGATCGCGTGGCTGCTGCGTTCGGCCACGGCCACGCTGTCGGCAGCCACCCCGGCGATGTCACCGACGGCGGCCCGGCTGCGCTCGGCGAGCTTGCGAACTTCACTCGCCACGACCGCGAAGCCCCGGCCCTCGGCGCCGGCGCGGGCCGCCTCGATGGCGGCGTTCAAGGCCAGAAGATTGGTCTGATAGGCGATCTCGTCGATGATCACGGTCTTCTCCGCGATCGAGCGCATGGCCACGGCGGTGGCTTGAACGTTCGCTCCGCTCTGGCGCGCGTCACCGGCACAGGCGAGGGCCATGGTCTCGGTCTGGCGACTGGTATCGGCGTTGGCCGCGATCGACGAGGTCAGCTCATCGAGCCCGGCCGTGATCTGCTCGACCGAGCCGGCTTGTTGGTTGGTGCCCGAGGTCAGAGCGAGGGCGGTTTCCGAAAGCTGGCGCGCCGCCATCGCCACCAACGCGGACGTGTGTTGGACTTCCTGGAGGGTGGCCGCCAACTGCGAGACCATGCCGGCGAAGGCGTTGCCCAGTCGGTCCCGGTCCGAGCGCGGCGTGATCGTCTCGGTCAAGTCGCCCGCCGCGATCCGCTCCGCGGCCTGCGCCAAGGCCTCGAGCTCCGCCGCGTGGCGATTGAACGCCTGCACCAGGATGCCGACTTCGTCGCGACTCGTGACCGCGAGGCGGCGGGTGGCGTCGCCGCGGTCGGCGATCTCCGTCAGGGCGGCGGCGGCGGCCTCGACCGGCCGCGTCAGCCGCCGCGCCCAAGTCACGAGCACCGGCACGCCCACGGCGACCAGGAGCGTGATCATGCCGAGGGTCAGTCGGGTCGCGAAACGGAACCGGGCATCGACCTGGCCGCGCGCAATCTCGTGCTTCGCTCGCGCCAAACTCTCGATCTCGTCCAGCAGGGCCACCTGCCGGCGCCGGCTGGGCAGGTAGTCGTCGTTGTAAAGCGCCATGGCCTCGGCCAGGCGACCGCCGTCCACCGCCGCGCTGACCGCCACCTCGTGGCGGTGGACCTCGCCTTCGTCGAGCTCGCCGACCGCGCGGATCTTCGCCAGCAGGGCGGGGTCGAGCGCGAGCTCGAGGAGGGCCGAGATGGCAGCCACGTAGTCGTCGTCGGCCCGTTGCTTTTCGGCTTTGAGGGCCGTGTTGGTGGGATCGAGCAGGTAGCCCCGCAGCGTGCTACTCATGGTCATGCTGTCGAGGCGCAACCGCTCGATCCCCCGAAACAGTTGTTCCTGCGTGTCGGACACCTGCCGCAGCTCGGCGAAGCCGCGCCGCAACAGTTCGAGCTCGAAGAGGGCCACGACGGCCCCGGCGGCCAAAACGGCGAGGAAGACGAGCAGGAGTTTGACGCGGATCGTCGTGCGCACGGACACCTCTCCCACCACGGACGGGGACGATTGTCGGGAAGACCTACGAATCGTAGTGCAGGTGCGCCTGGAAGTGTCGATGGTAGAAGGGCTCTCGGCGTTTGGATGAACGCCGGCGATGCTACTATTGACGCTTCGACCCGCCCCGGAGGAGCGCCCCTCTCGTGGACAATCTGGACCGTCTGTCGGCTGACAAAGCGAATCGCGATTGGTTCACGATTTCGGTCGATACCTTGCGCGCCTGGGGCGTCCTCGCCCTCGTGCTCGTGCTCGGGCTGGGAGCCTACGGCGCCTACCGGCGCTGGAATCAGAGCGATCTCGAGCGGCGCGCCAAGGAGCTCATCGCCGAGGCCTCGAATCTCCGTCGTCAGCTCGAGGACGATCCGGCCCGAACCACGTTTGCCGATCTGTGGCAGGACGCCTGCGAACACCTCGACTCGGCCACGGTCGCCTTGAACGCAAAGAAGTTCGAAGTAGCCGTGCGCGACGCCAACTGGGCCCGCAACAGCTTCGTGGCGATCGACGGCAGCTCCGGCGGAACGGGTAAGGCCGACGCCACCTTCGGCACCGTCGTGGGCAACGTCGAGTTCCGCCGCGGGCAGAGTGAGACCTGGCAAGAGGCGCGGCAACACACGGTGCTCTACGATGGCGACCGGATCCGTTCCCACGAGGGCACCGCCGAGGTGCGCTCCGAGGACGGCACCCAGTACACCCTGCGCCCCCACACTCAATTGGTCATCCGCGCCAAGAGTGCGCGCAACCCGGTGTCGACCATCGGCATGGAATACGGCTGGGTCGATCTCGCGACGACCCGCTTCGGCAGCCAGATCGAAACGCCCACGGCCGAAGCCCGGGTGGCGGATCGCTCGGAGGCCATGGTGACCTACGACGCCGATACCAAGGTCGGCCGCTTCGCGGCGTTCCGCGGCGGGGTTGCGGTCAAGGCCAATGCCGGGGAAGAGCGGGCGATCTCGGCCATGGAACAGGTCACCCAGCGGGGAGACCGGCTCAGCGCCGTCCAGGCTCTGCCGCCGGCGCCGGACCTCGACGCACCCGCCGACCGCCTGCTGCTCGACCTCGATCGGACCGCGGAGGTCCAGCTGCGCTGGTTGGAGCCCGCGGCCGGTGTGAGCTACGCGCTCGAGGTAGCCCGCGACCGGCTTTTCAACGACAAAGTGCTGGAGGTCGCGAAACGAGCCAAACCCTCGGCCCGCCTGGGCTTGCGCGCCGAGGGGACGTACTACTGGCGCGTCCAGTCGATCAACGGAGCGGGCGTTCGGGGGCCGTGGTCCGCGGCCCGGATGTTCCGCGTGCACAAAGACGAACGGCTCGACTCCAGTGCCGACACGACGCCGCCGGAGCTGCACCTCGAAAAAGTGCGTCCCTACGGTAATATTTTCCTCGTCGGTGGGCGCACCGAGCCCGGCTGCACCGTGCGAGTCAACGGCGAGCCGGTGGACGTCAGCGCCGACGGCTCCTTCACCAAGACGATCCAAATCGACCGCGAAGGCTGGAATCAACTAGAAATTCGGGCTCGCGACGCCGCGGGCAACGAAGTGTCGACGCACCGCCGAGTCCTCGTGGAAATCCCCTAACCTCAAACCTCGGGAATCGAGAGAAACCACTTCATGCCGATCGCTCTGTTTCTGCGGTACTTTTCGAAAGACCTCGCCATCGACTTGGGCACGGCGAACACCCTCGTCTTCGCTCGCAACCAGGGCATCGTCGTCCGCGAGCCCTCGGTCGTCGTCATCAACAAGCTGACCAACCGGATCGAGGCCGTCGGCAGCGAGGCCAAGGAAATGCTCGGGCGCACCCCGGGCAACATCGAGTCCATCCGGCCGATGAAAGACGGCGTGATCGCCGACTTCGAAGTGACCGAGCGCATGCTCGAGTACTTCATCCGCAAGGCCCACGGCCGGAAGAGCTTGGTCCATCCGCGGATCGTCATCGGCGTGCCCTCCGAGATCACTCAGGTGGAGAAGCGGGCGGTCAAGGACTCGGCCATGCGCGCCGGGGCTTCCGAGGTGTTCCTCGTCGAGCAGGCCATGATGGCCGCCATCGGCGCCGGCCTGCCGATCACCGAGCCCTCGGGCAACATGATCGTGGACATCGGTGGCGGCACCACGGACGTCGCCGTCATCTCCCTGGCCGGTACGGTGTACAGCCGCTCGGTGCGGGTCGCCGGCAACGAGATGGACGTCGCCGTGATCCAGTACCTGAAGCGCAAGTACAGCCTGCTGATCGGCGAGCGGACCGCCGAGGCGGTCAAGATGGAGATCGGCTCGGCCTATCCCATGAAGGACGAGATGCGCATGGAGATCAAGGGACGCGACTTGGTCGAGGGCATCCCGAAGACCCTGCTCGTGTCCGACGCCGAGATCCGCGAAGCCTTGGCCGAGCCGGTGGCGACGATCGTCGAAGCCGTGCGTATGGCCCTCGAACGGACGCCGCCGGAGCTTTCGGCCGACATCATGGACAAGGGAATCGTGCTCTCGGGCGGCGGCGCCATGTTGCGCGGGCTCGACTTGCGCCTGCGCGAGGAAACCGGCCTGCCGGTGGTGCTGGCGGAGGACCCGCTGGCCTCGGTGGTGCTCGGGACCGGCCGGGTGCTCGAGGACCTGAACCTGCTGCGTAAAGTTTCGATCCGTTGACCGTGAACGAGGAAAGCTCACCGAGGTTTTCGTGAGCGAGCGTCGCAACCTCTGGATCTTGGTTGCCGCGCTGGTCGCCCAATTGACGTTTCTCGCGAGTCAGGTGCCCGGCGACAGCGGCGGCAGCCTGCTCCAGGAAGTCTCCTTGCGCCTCGTGGCCCCGGCGCCGAAACTCGTCTCGCGGCTCGCCGAACCCTTGCGCCGTACCGGCCAGAGTTTCGAGCGTCGGGAGGAGCTCGAAGCCGCCAACTGGCGCCTCGAGAGCCGGGTGCGGGAGCTCGAGGCGGAACTCTTCCGCCTGCGCAAGGTGGACGAGGATCGCGCCCGGCTGGCCGCGGTCGTGGGCTACACACCCCCGACCCCGGCGCGGTTGGAACCCGTCGAAGTGGTCTATGCCGACCACTCCTCGTGGCTGCGCACGCTGATCGTCTACACGGGAGTCCAAACCGCGCGGATCGACCAGCCGGTGGTGACGCTCGAAGGGCTGGTGGGCCGGGTGGTGATGGTCTCGGGACGTTACGCCAAGGTGCAACTCGTGACCGACCGCGCCGCCGCGGTGTCCGCCATCCTCGAACGCACGCGGCGGCAGGCCACCGTGCGCGGGGATCTCGATGGGCTGATCCTCGACTATCTGCCGCTCCAGGCCGGTGTGCATCCCGGTGACGTTTTGATCACCTCCGGGCTCGACAAGATCTACCCGCGGGGCCTGCGCATCGGTACCGTGGTCGAGGTGAAGCCCGGCGGCGAGTTGTTCTACGAGGTCAAAGTCGCACCGGCCGTGGACTTTGGCCTGCTCGATCAGGTCTTTCTGGTGGCTTCCGAGGTGATCCCTTCCGTCTTGATCGAGCAGGCTCCTGGTGACGTTCCTTAAATTTCTCCTGGGCCTCGGCGCGGCCCTCGGTGCCCATTCCGCCCTGGTCGCCCTGGTGCCCCAGCTGGTGCTGGCCTTCGATCCCTTCGTGGTCGTCTCCGTACTGACCGCGCTCGGCGGCAATTCGCTGGGGGGCCTGGCGGGGGGCCTCGTCGCCGGCTTCGCCCGCGACACACTTTCCGGCCGGCTCTACGGCCTCCATGGCTTCGCTGATACCATCATCGGATACGCCACCGCGCGCACCGCGCAGCGGATGGACCTGCAACAGCCGGGTGCCGTCTGGGTGGTCACGGTGCTCGCGACGCTCGTCCAGCAAGCGATCCTGGTCTGCCTCAGTTACTTGTTGTTGCCGCGGCCCGAAGTGGCCCCGCCCCTGTGGGTGCCGATCCAGGCGATCGTCAACGGCTTCGTCGCGATGATCGTGTGGAGCGCGGCGAGCCGGGCCCAGGGCTTCCGGCAGCGCGCCGAACGACGCAAGATGGACCGCCTGCGACTCTAGGAAGACGAACCGACACCCATGCAAGTCCGTGAAGTCCGCGACGACCTGGTGAACCGAGTGCGGTTCCTGACCGCTTTGGCGGTCGTGGCCCTCGTGGTCATCGGTTCCACCTTCTGGTTCGTCCAGATGGTCCACGGCAGCTTCTACCGCGAGCTCGCGGAGAGCAACCGGCTGCGGCGTATCCCGCTCCAGGCACCACGCGGATTGATCTTCGACCGCAATGGCACGCTCCTGGTCGACAACGTACCGTCCTACGGCTTGCTCATCGACCGCAGCCGTACCCGCGACCTCACAGCGGCACTGCGCTTCGCCGCCGACATCCTCGAACGCCCTCTGGCGGAGCTCGAAGCGGCTCTGGCGAAAAACGCCGGGGCGCCCGCCTTCCGGCCGATTCTGCTCGCCGAAGGGCTGTCCCTCACCCAGGTCACCCGGTTCGAGGTCAAACGGCTCGAGCACCCGGAGTTCGAGGTCGAGGTGCGTCACCAACGGCTCTACCGCCACGGTGCCCAGACCGCCCACGTTCTCGGCTACCTCGGCGAGGTTTCGGAGCGCGAGATCGAATCTTCCGAAGGGGCCTTCGAGCTGGGGGACCTCGTCGGCAAACGCGGCATCGAGCAGTTCTACGACTCGGCGCTGCGCGGCACGGACGGGGAACGGGTGGTCGTCGTCGACAGCCGCGGGCAGGTGCTCGACAAGGCCGGTGGCACCCCGGCGGCGGCCGGCCAGCCGCTGCGGCTCTCCATCGACCTCGGGCTGCAACAAGAAGCGCAACGCCAGCTCCAGGACAAGGTCGGCGCCGTCGTGGCCCTCGATCCCCGCACCGGAGAGATCCGCGCCATCGTCTCCTCGCCGTCCTACAACCCCAACGCCCTCGGGCGCCGCATCTCGACCGAGGATTGGCAGGCGATCGTCACTGCGCCCCACAATCCGCTGCAGAACCGGACCGTCCAGAACACCTACTCTCCGGGCTCGGTGTTCAAGATCGTCGTCGCCTCGGCCGGCCTGGCCGAGGGCGTCGTGGACCGCGGCACCCGCGTTCATTGTGCCGGCGCTGCGACGATCTACAACCATCGCTTCCGCTGCTGGCGCCAAGGGGGCCACGGCTCGGTGAATCTCGAGGAGGCGATCAAGCACTCCTGCGACGTGTACTTCTACCATCTGGGGCAGAAGCTGGGGATCGATCGCATCGCCCGCTACAGCCGGCTGTTCGGCCTCGGCCACGGCACCGGCATCGACCTGCGCGGCGAGAAGAGCGGCCTCGTGCCCGATCCCGCGTGGAGCCTCGCGGCCCGCAAACACCCGTGGTATGCCGGCGAGACGATCTCGGTGGCGATTGGCCAGGGGCCGCTGTTGACGACGCCGCTGCAAGTCGCGGCGATGATGGCGGGAGTTGCCAACGGTGGGCGCATGATCACGCCCCACCTGGTCGAGGGTACGGTGGCGCCGCCGCCGGATGGGCTCAATCTGCCGCCCGGAGTGCTCGATCCCGTCCGCCGCGCGCTCTGGGCCGTGGTCAACGAGCCGGGCGGCACCGCCGCCGCTTCGAAGGTCAAGGGCCTCGAAGTCGCGGGCAAGACCGGTACCGTGCAGGTGGTGTCTCAGGCGACGTGGACCAAGAACGAAAGCCTTCCCTTCGAGAAGCGGGACCACGCCTGGTTTGCGTCCTTCGCCCCCGCCGACGCGCCCGAGCTCGTCGTCGTGGTGTTCGTCGAGCACGGAGGCGGCGGCTCGAAGGTCGCTGCTCCCATCGCCAAGGCCCTTTATGAGAAGTATTTCCGGATCGGCGACGACGCCCCGGTTCCTGGCCCCTGAGTCCTCGCCCTGGGGCCAGTTCTCGGGGGTCGATTGGGCCGTGCTTTTTTCGATGCTGCTGCTGACCACGATCGGCTTGCTGACCGTGAGGAGCGCCAGCGCGGACATGACGATCGACTACTTTCCGCGCCAGTTGGTCTGGGTCTGCCTCGGTCTCGTGGTCTTCGCCGTCGCAGTCTCGATCGAGTACGCCGTGCTCGTCGACCTCGCCTTGCCCCTGTACGGCATCGGCTGCGTTCTGCTGGTGCTCGTGCTGTTCATCGGCCAGGTGCGCGGCGGCGCGCAGAGTTGGCTGGGTTACGGCTCGGTGGGTTTTCAACCCTCGGAAGTCGCCAAGCTGGCCACGACGCTGCTGCTCGCGCGGTTCTTGGCGGCGGTCAACCGGCGGGTGTTGACCTTTCGGGATATCGCGTTTGCGGGGCTGATCGTCGCGGTGCCGGTGCTGCTCGTGGTGGTAGAGCCGGACCTGGGCGGTGCGGCCATGTTCATGCCCATGTTGGCCGGCATGCTGCTCGTGGGGGGCGTGCGCATCAAGGTGCTGCTCCTCGCCATCGCGGCCGTCGTGGCGCTCGGGGCCGGCATCTGGTTCTACGGCATGCACGACTACCAGCGCGAGCGGGTCCAGACGTTCCTGAACCCCGGCACCGACCCCCGGGGCAAGGGTTACCAGGTGCGGCAGTCGAAGATCGCCGTGGGCTCGGGCGAGCTCCACGGCAAGGGGTACATGCAGGGCACCCAGAGCAAGCTCAAGTTCCTGCCGGCGCGCCACACGGACTTCATTTTCGCCGTGTTGGCCGAGGAATGGGGGTTCCTCGGGGTGGTCACGGTGCTCTTCCTCTACGCCGTGTTCATCGTCAACGGCGCACGGATCGCCATGCGGGCGCGCGACCGAGAAGGCATCTTGTTGGTCGTGGGCCTGCTCTCGATCATTTCCTTCCACGTTTTATACAACACTGCCATGGTTGTGGGCCTCGTCCCGATCACCGGGATTCCGCTACCTTTCTTGTCGTACGGCGGTACGTTCATGCTGTTCAACTTCGCCGCCACCGGGATCATCCTGGGGGTTGATATCCGGCGCTACGTGAACCGCTGAGGCTGCGAGGAGACCATGGCGCAGAAAATGCTCGTCACGAGCGACCCGCACGAAACCCGGATCGCGATCCTGGAAAACGACCACCTGACCGAGATCTTTGTCGAGCGCCACCGCCACCAGGGTTTCGTCGGCAACGTCTACAAGGGCCGGGTGACCCGTGTCTTGCCCGGCATGCAGGCTGCCTTCGTGGACGTCGGGCTCGACCGCGACGCCTTTCTCTACGTCGCCGACGTCGGGGACGACGACTCTCCGGTGGGCCTCGAGGATCCGCTCGAGCTGGCCGACAGCGAGGCCGAACACGTGCCTCCCGAGTCCCCGCGCTCGATCGACGAGTTGTTGAAGCAGGGCCAGGAGCTGATCGTCCAGGTGGTCAAGGACCCGCTGCCCTCGAAGGGAGCCCGGATCTCGACCCACGTCACCCTACCGGGCCGTTACCTGGTCCTCCTGCCCACCGTGCGGCACTACGGCGTGTCGCGGCGCATCGAAGACGAGGCCGAGCGCGAGCGGCTGACGACCGAGGTCCATGGTCTGGCGCCCCCGGGGGCAGGGCTGATCGTGCGCACCGAGGGCCAAGGCAAGAGCCGCGAGGAGTTCTCGGGCGACCTCGTTTTCCTCTCGGCCATGTGGGAGCGCATCCGCAATCGCGGCGCCAAGGCTTCTCCGCCCGTGCTGCTCCACCGCGAGCACGATCTCGCCCTGCGCACCGTACGGGACCTGCTGACCGAGGATTTCTCGGTGCTGTGGGTGGACGGGGAAGAAACCTACGAGCGGATCGTCGAGTTCCTCGACCAGGTGCAGCCGACCTTGGTGAGTCGGGTCAAGCTCTACCGCCAAGACGTGCCGCTGTTCGACCGCTTCGGGATCGAAAGCCAGATCGAGGCGGCCTTGAAGAGCAAAGTGTGGCTCAAGTCCGGCGGCTACATCGTGATCAACCAGACCGAAGCGCTGGTGGCCATCGACGTCAACACCGGGCGCTTCGTCGGCAAATCGACCCTCGAAGAAACCGTGTTGCGTACCAACCTCGAGGCAGTCGAAGAGATCGTCCGCCAGATTCGTCTGCGCGACTTGGGCGGGATCATCGTGCTCGACCTGATCGACATGATCGAAGAAGAGCACCGCCGGGAGGTCTTCACGGCCCTCGAAGGCGAGCTCAAGAAGGACCGCGCCAAGACCAAGGTGCTCTCGATCTCCGAGTTCGGGCTGGTCGAGATCACCCGCAAGCGCAGTCGGACCAACTTGGAACGGCTGCTCACCCAACCCTGCCCCCACTGCCAAGGCAGCGGCCGCATTCGCGCCATCGAGACGATCTGCATGAACCTCCGGCGCGACCTGCTGCGCCAGCGGGATCGTCCGCGGGAGCGGGAGCTGCTGTTGCGGGTGCACCCGGACGTCTCGCGGGCGCTCCAGCAGGAGGAACGCGAGGTGCTCCTGGAGCTCGAGCGCGTGCTCGGCGTCGAGATCCTCCTCCAGAGTGACCCGACCCTCCACCACGAGCGTTACGACGTCATCGAGGTCTAGACTCCCGCGTGTCCACTCCCCAGCCCTTCACTTTCGAGACCTACCGGGGCGAATTCGCGGCGGAGCTCGCCCCCGCCGATCTTGGCTCGACGCTTGCCCGCCTGGTGGACCCCGGGGCCGCGGAGGCGACCCTCCACTGGGGCCGCAATCTGCTCTACCGCAGTACCTTCGAGGTCGCGAGCGACGGCGGGCTCCCCTGCGTCGTCAAGTTGTTCCGTCACACCTCGTGGCGCGCTCGGTGGGACCGTGGGCGACGCGGCAGCAAAGCCGAACGGAGCTGGCGGGCCGCGCAGCAGCTCGTGGCCGCCGGTTTCGACACCGCGCGGCCCTTGGCCTGGATCGAGTCGCAGGCGCCCGATGGGCCGGCGTGGTTCGTCACCGAGCTGCTGGCGGACGTCACCGAGGCCCGCTACCTGCTGCGCGCGGCGCGGACCGGCACCGCCGCAACGGAGTTTCCCCAGTTTCCCCTCGATGAGTTCCTGGTGGCCTGCGCGGGGCTCGCCCGGCGCCTCCACGAGGCCGGCATCTGGTTCCGGGACTTCACCAGCGGCAACGTTCTGATGCGGCGCGAGGTCGACGGACGGCTGCGGCTGTTCCTGGTCGACCTCAACCGCGCCCGGTTCGGCCGGCCACCGACTCTTTCCGAGCGCTCCCGGGACTTGTCGCGCATGCCGATCTTCCGTCCCGAGGACCAGGAGATCTTCCTGCACGCCTACTGGGGCCAGCCGCCCTCGGCGGTCCAGGAACGGCTGTACCGGCTCTACCACCGGGCGTTCCATGGTCGTCACGAGTGGAAGAGGCGGTTGCGGGGCCAGAAAACCGGCAAGACCCCGCGGGGATCGACGCTCAAGGGAAGACTGGTGGGCCGTTCGACCCATGAGCACATTCCCTCGGCGCCGGCCGGTGCCGAGGCTCGCGACCGCATCGTCTGGGATGCGTTGTCCGACCAGCCCCACGTTCACGCCAGCCCGCTGACCAAGCTCGGGGTCCGCCTGCGGGAGGGCCGCGGCTACGTGGCGGAGACCCTCGCGGCGGGCTGGGCGTTGCCGCGTATCTGGCGTCGTCACCGTGCGCTCCGCCGCGAGCTCTACCAGCGGCCGGTACCCTTCCTGGGTGCGGGAGTGGCCTTGAGGCCGTGGCCGCAGGACCCCGACGGTCTGCTCGCCTTGGTCGACGAGCTCGGGTGCCGAACGGTGCTCGTGCGGCTCCATCCCTGGGAACCCGAGGGCCGCGACGACGAGGAGGCCCTCGTTCGAGCGCTCCGCGAGCGGGAGATCGAGGTGGCCTTCGCCGTGCCCCAGAATCGGGACCTGGTCAAGGATCTCGACCGCTGGGACGCCGAGATCACCGACATCGCCCGCCGCTTCACCGTCTACGGCCGCGACTTCCAGGTCGGCCAAGCGGTCAACCGCAGCAAGTGGGGCGTGTGGGCGGTGGACGAATACGTCGAGCTGGTCCGTCGGGCGGGTGAGCGGCTGCGGGCTGCCCGGCCGGACGTGCAGGTGCTCGGCCCGGCGGTGATCGACTTCGAATACAACCGCACGGCGGGACTACTCAATCTGCGCCGGGAGGGCTTTCACTTCGACGCCGTGTCCGCCCTGCTTTACGTCGACCGCCGCGGCGCACCGGAGAACCCACAGATGGGGCTCGACACCGTCGGCAAGGTGACCCTGCTGCGCGCGCTCGCCGATACCGCGCGCAATGCCGACCCAGGCCCGGTGTGGCTCACGGAAGTCAACTGGCCGCTTCTCGAGGGGCCCCACTCTCCAGCCGGCAAAAGCGTTTCGGTCGACGAAGAGTCGCAGGCGAACTTCCTGGTGCGCTACTACCTGCTCGCCCTGGGCACTGGGCTCGTGGCGCGAGCCTACTGGTGGCAGATGATCGCGCGCGGCTACGGCCTGGTGTGTCCGGAGGCCGACCAGCTGCGCCGCCGGCCGTCGTTCCGGGCGTTTCGAACCCTGCTCGGCCAACTCGAGGGCGCCCGCTTTCTCGGTCCCTTGGCGACGCCCGAGCCTGGTCGGCTCTATCACTTCCGGCGGAGCGACGGCGCCGAGCTGATCGTGGGTTGGAGCGCGGGTCGGGAGAGCTTGAAGTCGACCCTACCGCGGCAGGCCCGGGAGATCATCGAGCGTGACGGCAAGCCGTCCGGCGGCGGCGGGCCGATCGTCGAGATCGGCCCGTCACCGCGGTACTTCGAACTTGGCTGAGAGAGGTCAGCCCGCCGGCGGGGGGTCGGGAACCAGTTTCATTTCGAGTCGGCCACTCGACTGGATCCCGGGAATGAACTGGAGCCGTTGCCCGCCGGAGGGCGCGATGACCTCCTGGTCCCCTTCAACGTCGTAGCCGTCATCACCACTGTCCTCGGTTTCGTCGTACTCCGGCGGCGGCGTGTAACGCGGCGGCTCGGGCGGCGGTCCGGGCTGGACCCCCGGAGCGATGCGCGGGCGGGTGAAATTGCCCGTCGGCCCGGAGGGCGGCGGCGGTGTCACGCGCGAGCCGCCGCGCCGGGTGGAACCGGCGGAACCCGCGGCACCGCGCTCGGCTTCGAGATCCTCGGCGCGCAGCGTGCGCGGCGCGGAAGGGGTCGTGCCGCCGGCCTGAGCCCGCGGCGCCCGCTCTGCCGGTACGGCCGGCGCCTCGGCCTCCGCCCGCGCCGCCTCCGGCGCCAGCTCGGCGGGCGCGGCCTTCGGCGCCACCATCAACTTGACGATGCGCGACGGCTGAGCGTAGTCGCGGGGTGCGGACGCCTCGTTGGCGCTGTCGCGGTGCGCCAGCAGCAGGGACTGGGTTACGAGTTTGCTGTCGATGATCTGAGGATTGACCTCGTGGAACGACAGTTGGGGATTCAAACGGAAGGCTTCGGCATAGTGCTCGACGGCCGCCGAGTCGTTGCCTCCGGCCTCGTGCAGCATGGCCGCCTGGAAGTGCGCCCAGGCGTTGCCCGGCTGGATCTTCAGGACCTTCTTGAACTCCGAGAGCGCCTGCCGGCGTTCACCGAGTTGCTGGAGCAGCAAGGCGAGGTTGTAGCGGGCCGCGGGCAGCTCGGCGTCGAGCTCGATCGCCGCCTCGTAGCTCGCGCGGGCCTCCGAGAGGTTTCCCGCGAGCGCGAGCAGATTGCCCAAATCATTCAACACTTGAGCGTCTCGGGGTGAATCCTTGGCGAGTTGGCGCTGGGCTTCGATGGCTTTGCCAAGATTGGGCGGAGCCGAGGTCGAGCCGAGGGCCACGAAGGCCACGGACACGACCGCGAGGGTGACGAGGGCGAGGATGCGCAAAGCGGAACTCCTTGTCTTCTTGGTTCGGTCCGTCAAACGGCGCGAGCCCTGAGCTTCATCTGGCCGTCTTCTTCGGCGATGCGGAACTCTACCGCCGAGCGACCGGTCTTGGCCTGGATCGAGGTCATCTGGCGAGAAAGGTAAACACGGAAGGTCTCGAGGTCGAAACGGGGGGTGTTGCCGCCGCGGGCCAAGCGCTGGTAAAGCGTCTCGGCGGCGTCCGCGGTGACCTCGCTGCCGCCCACGACCACCGGCCGGCCGTCGTCGCGCGCCGCCGAGGCCGCCCGAACGCTTTCGTGGCGGCCTTCTTCCCGCTGGCGCAGGCGCCGTCCGAAGCGCTCGGCGTAGGCGTTGAACTGCGCCTCGACACTGGCCAGGCGAAAGTCGTCCGCGACGCTCTTGGCACCGCCTCCCAAGCGGAGACGCCGGAGTTCCGAGCCCACGCGCTGGCGCATTTCCTCGGGCGGCACCTCGAGGGCGCCGTTGAAGAACTTCTCGTACTCGATGCGCAGCAGCCGCACGTCATCCTCGACGCGGTCGATGGCGGGACCGATGCCCGCGTTTCGGGCGCTCGCTGGCGTGTTGGTCCGCGGGCGATCCTTTACACTCTGGGGCGTACCTTGGGAGGTCAGATTCACGTGCAGGACCCTCGTCGCGCGATTCCGTCGGTCGACCGGCTGCTGGCTGGTGCCGCTTTCGATGCCATCGTCGGATTATACGGACGCGGTTCGGTGCGGGTCCAAGTCGGCCACGAGTTGGCCGAGCTGCGCCGGCGCCTGCCGGCGGCCGACGGGCCAGAAGCGCTCGCCGCCGAGCTCGCGAAATTGCCCGCGCGGGTCGCCGCGGCACTCGCGGAGCGCCACGGCCGGCCACTCTCTCGGGTGCTCAACGCCACCGGCATCTTCCTCCATACCAACCTGGGCCGTGCTCCGCTTCCCCGCGGTCTCACCGCCGAGGTGGCGGGCTTGCTCGAGGCCGGGTGCGATCTCGAGATGGACCTCACCAGCGGGCAGCGGGGGGAACGCAACGCCCGCCTGCGCCCGCTCCTGACCAGCCTCACCGGCGCCGAGGACGGACTCGTCGTCAACAACGCCGCGGCAGCACTGGTGCTCGCCCTTGCCACCCTCGCCGCGGGGCGCGAGGTCATCGTGGCGCGCGGCGAGTTGGTCGAGATCGGCGGCTCGTTCCGCATTCCCGACATCCTGGCGACGGCCGGGGCCCGGCTGGTCGAGGTGGGCACCACGAACCGGGTCCGGCTCGCGGACTACGAGGCGGCCATCGGCCCGGAGACGAGCTTGCTGCTCAAGGTCTACCCGAGTAACTACCGGATCACCGGATTCGTGGCGACCGTTGCGGCCGAGGAGCTCGTGGCCCTGGGGGCGCGGTCCGGCTTGCCCGTGCTGGTCGACGAGGGAAGCGGCCTGTTGTCGCCGTCGGTGCACCCCGAACTCGGCGGCCATCCGTCGATTCGCGAGTTGCTGGCAGCGGGGGTCGACCTCGTGGCTTCGAGCGGCGACAAGCTGCTCGGTGGACCCCAGGCCGGCCTGCTCCTGGGGCGCGGCCAGTGGCTCGAGCGCTGCCGGCGGCACCCCTTGGCGCGTGCCCTGCGGCCCGGACGGGTGACCTTCGTCCTGCTCGAGCGGATCTTGCAACGCCACCTGGCGGCGGTGCCTTTGCCGATCGAGCGCCTGTGGCCGGAGCCGGAGGCGCACCGCCGGCGCCTCGAGACCCTCCGTGCAACGCTCGACCCCCGGCTCGCGGCGCGCGCGCGGATCGCTCCGGCCTCGGCGTTCGTGGGGGGCGGGGCCGCCCCCGAGCGGCCCATCGCCGGTGAGGCCCTGGCGTTGCCCGGCCACGAGGTCCAACTGGCTCGGTTGCGCTTCGGCGCGCCGCCGGTCGTGGCTTACACCCGGGAGGGCTGGGTCCTGGTGGATCTGCGCACGGTCGATCCGGAGGACGACGGACTGCTCGCCACGGCCTTGGACTGCGCTTGGTCCGATGTTTCCGACGAGGACCGGAGCTGATGAAGCGGGGCCGGATTTTGGTGGTCGAAGATCGGGAGTCGCTGCGGCGGATGGTCGTGCACGCTCTCGAGTCCGAGGGCTATGAAGTGCTCGCGGCCGCCGACGGCCACGAGGGAGTGGCCCTGGCGCGGGAGCAGGCCTACGACCTGCTGCTCTCCGATCTCAAGTTGCCCGGTCCCTCGGGCCTCGACGTCTTGGCCGCGGCGAAGAGCGCACGGCCGGGAGTTCCGGTGGTGATTTTGACCGGTTACGGCTCGGTCCCCACCGCGGTCGAAGCCATGCGCGCCGGTGCCCATCACTTTCTCGAGAAGCCGTTGGCCTTGGAGGAGCTGCTGGCGCTCGTCGCCGAGGCTCTTTCGGAGCGACCGGTCGAGACGAGCCCGCAGGAGGCCCGGATCGTCGGCAGGCATCCGCGGCTCGTGCAGGCCCTGGCGGACTTGGCGCGGGTGGCGACGACGGACTCGACGGTGCTCTTGCTGGGCGAAAGTGGCACCGGCAAGGAACTGTTCGCCCGCGCTCTCCACGCCGCGTCGAGGCGCCGGGAGGGGCCGTTCGTGGCCCTCAACTGCGCCGCCATCCCCGAAGCGCTGGTCGAGAACGAGCTTTTCGGCCACGAGCGCGGGGCCTTCACCGGTGCCGACCGGCGCCATGCCGGGCGGTTCGAACTGGCCCAAGGCGGCACGTTGTTCCTCGACGAAGTCGGCGAACTGCCCCTGGCCGTCCAAGGCAAGCTCTTGCGGGTGCTCGAGGAACGTTGTTTCGAACGGGTGGGGGGCGGCAAGGCGATCCGCGCCGAGGTACGCGTGGTGGCGGCGACCAATCGCTCGCTCGACGACATGGTGGCGGCGGGGACTTTCCGGGCCGATCTGTACTTCCGCCTGAACGTCTTCCCCGTGGTGCTGCCGGCTCTCCGTGAGCGCGCCTCGGATATTCCGGAGCTGGCGCGCTACTTGCTGACCGAACTCGCGGCCCGGCACCACCGGGCGGCCCCGGAGCTGACCGCGGACGCCGTCGAGCTGCTGGCGGGGCAAAGCTGGCCGGGCAATGTGCGGGAGCTGTCGAACGTCCTGGAGAGGGCGTTGATCGTGCACGGCGGAGGACGGATCAGCGCCCGTGAACTGTCGGGTCTACTGGCGCCTCTCGCCGCCGCGGGGGAGGCGGATCGCCTCCGCCGCGCGCTCGCGGCGACGTCCGGCGACCGCCATGCAGCTGCCGAACGCCTCGGTTGGAGCTATCGCACTTTGTTGCGGCGACTCCAACAACACGGTCTGTAGGCCGTCAGCTCGACTTCGTCTCGCTGGTCTCGGTCTCCGCGGGGGGAGCCGGCGGGGTGGTCGGCGCCGGTGGGGCCGCGAGTTCGCCGTTGACCCGGAATTCGATCCGGTCATAGGGCTGTGCATTCTCGAATCCGACTCGGAAGCTCGTGGTTTGGCCGGGTTGGAGGGCGCGGCTCGACGTCGCGCCTTCGATCTCGGCGATCACCTCACCGCTCTGAGAGAGCAGGACCGCCACCACCTGAACCCCAAGCGCCGGGGCATTGGCGTCATTGCGGACCATGCCGAGCAGCTCCGTCGACTGGCCATCGGCCGCCACCACCGTTCGCCAGCCGGGCATCACGACGAGGGCGGGCGCCGGGGCCGCGGCAGGGCCCGCCGCGGCGGCAGCCGCGGCCTCGGCCTCGCCGACGGGCGGCAGATCCAGTTCGGTCAGCGAGAGCACCGAAGGCTTCCGAGGAGGCGGCGCCGGAGCTTCCGGAGCCGGGGTGTTGGCGAGGGTGGTCGCCGCGGCACTCTTGTCGAGATCCACCTCGGAAGCCCGAATCGAGGCCAGCGTGCCGTCGGAACGGTGGAACACCACCAGCCGCCCCTGGACCTCCCACGGCCCGGCGGTCTCGAGCTCGGTACCGTCCTTGAGGACGAGGCGGTCGGCCCAAAGGGCGCTGCTGCTCGCCAAGCCGAGGGCGAGGGCGAGAAATCCGAATCTCGAGGTTCGACGCATGCCAGCCTCCCTTGTCACTTCTCCGTCCAGTTCTGCTCGACGATACAGATCGGAACGGGTGCGATGCAAACGAGACCCCGGTCTGACCGGATCGTCTCGATGTTGTAGCTGTAGTTCGCGAACTTGCAGCTGTCCGGGAAAAAGTCGCTCAGCGTCTCGGAGACCGACTCGAGCCCGGTGCACAGATCGTCGGCGTAGCGCTGATCGTCGGCGGGATCGTCCGGGTCATCGCGCGGCACGGCCTTGTTCTTGGTCGTCGACAGCTCGACGAAGGGATCGGTGACGAACTCCGGGACGTTGCGGAACCGCGAGCCCGGGCGGGTACCGAGGTTCGGGTTGCCCGGGTCCACGGGTTCGCGGAAGACCGCGGTGCCGTTCGTGACCAACACGGTGAAGACTCGCGACAGCCCTGAGCTGGCGCACACCGTCACCGGCTCGTCGTCATCATCGTCGTCGTCATCGTCTCCAACCACGACGGCACGGATGTCCGGCTGGTACGAGGTGAAGAACAGGACACCGGAGAGCGCGAAGGGTTTGGTGATCACCCGTTCCTCGTCGTCGAGCTCCATGTACCAGCCCGGCCGCAAACCGCTCACCGGGTTCAGGAAGAGGTTCTCTTCGATCGCGGCCGAGGTCACGGTCAGTTGGGGATAGGCGGCGGCCGTCAACGGCAGGAAGGCGTCTCCCGGGCGCCAATCCTGGTCCAACACCGAGAAGAAGCGACCCGAGACGAGGCGATCCTTCCACAAGGAAGCGCGGTCACCGGTGCCGAAGGTGAGGGCGAACTGCCCCTTCTCGGCCACGAAGACGGCCGACGGTGGGAAGAAGATCGGCCGGCTTTCGGTGTCGAAGATTTCAAGCGGTGCCCAGGCTTCCGTGCGAATGCGCTCGACGGCGTGCACTTGTCCGGTGAGACCGTCCAGCACGGTCGACGACTGGATTCGGCCGGCCGAGGTCAGGTTCCACTTGTAAACCTTGCCGCGGGTGGTCCCGACGTACACCCGATCGATGTAGCCGTCGAGGTTGGTGTCGATGACGGCGGGCTCGGACGGCACCATACCGTCCAACCCTTCGGTAGTCTCGCTGCCGCCGGCCCAGAGCTTGGACTTGTAGAGGATCTTGCCGGTGGCCACGTCGACCATGTACAGGAAGTTTCCAGAACCCGGCAGGTCGTAGTCCACCGGCTGCTCGACGTCTACCTGGCCGAGTCCACCCCCGAAGATCGCCACGTAGCGGTCTTCGATGTCGTTGTCCTCGGAGGCAGGGTCGCACTCGTCGGAGCACACCTGGATGCGACCGACGGCGGGAATCGACCACGTCCGGCCGAGGTCGGCGAAGCCGTCGCCGTCTTCATCCCAGACGTCTTCGAACTCCCACAACACGCTGGGGTATGGCAGCGGACCGCAATCCGCGGTGGACGCCGCATTTTCGAGGCCCATACAGTAGGGTACGTAACCGTCCCCTTCGACGACCTCATAGGGCGTTTCGCGCTCGATGCCATCGAGCCCGCAGATCGGCGCGGTCAAGATTTTGTCGGGCGTCGTCACGTCGAGGGCATAGACCCCTCGGCCGCCTTCGCGCATGCCGCCGACGACGACGGTACGCCACTGGCGCTCCTCGGCACTCGGCGGATCGGCGTCGGAGCTGATGGGATCGATGAAGACGTCGCCCGCGGTCACGGGACCGTCGACGGAGTACTGGTGCGCCGGGTCTTCGGCTTGATCCCGCAACGGCTTGAGCGCCTTGCGCGGAATGAACGAGAAGATCTCCCGGCCGGTACCGTTCGAGAACTTGACGTCGGTGAGCTTCTCCGGGGTGCGATTGGCGGCGGTCGCCGCGCGGCACACGAGGTTTGCATCGGCCACTTTCGTCGCCGAGAAGGCACCGGCGTCGAAAGCGTGCATCTGGCCGTCGTTGGCGCCCACGAAGACGATCTTGCGGCGGACGCGATTCTTGAGCGCGAACTCCTCGTATCCATCCTTGTTCTGGATGAAGTAGGTGAAGTTCTCTGGGCCGCCGAGAACCAGCGGGTTCGAGTGGAAGATGTCACCGAGCAAGAAGCTGATCGGCTCGTCGTCGAGCGTCGTGTCGGGCTCGTTCTCGATGATCCCGCTCTTGCCTTCGAGGGCGAACCGGATGGCGCTCTTGGCCTTCGCCAATGCGGCAGTATCCGTCAGGGGAATCTCGAAGCCTCGGAGCAGGTCGATCCAGTCGGCCCCGGCCGCGGGCGGGTTCAACGGATTGAGGGGGTCCGGCGGCGGCTCGAAAAGTCGGCGGTTGCGCGGCACCTGGCCCGCTTCCGTGGGCACTTGGCCATACAGCACCCGGCGCTCGGTGGCGGCCTCGCCGAGATTAAAATTCGGCGGCGTTTCGGCCAGCTGAGTGGCCGTCGGGCGCTGGCTGTAGAGCTCGTCGGCGGCATCCCAGGCGAAGCAGCCCGAGCTGAATTCGGTCGTGCACACCTTGGTGCGATCCGGCAGGTTGGCCGGCGTCAAGGGTAGGGGCTTGAGGAAGGACTCGAGGTGCCCAGACCACACGGGCTCGTCATTGAGTGGCGTGAAGCTGGTCAGGAAGATTTTGTCGTCGACCGCGGCCTGTACGGAGGGCACGGCGGCCGAGGCAAAGGAGCGCGTTTCCTCGCGGATCTGCTCGAAGATTCGGGTCAGGGCGTCGACCAGTTCCTGCTTGTTGCGCGGGAAGATCGGCCGCTGGGTGCCACCGCTGGCCGCCATGCACTGGAGGGTGTTGCCGGTATCTGTCTCGACGCCGAAAGCGACGACGAAGGTCTTGACGCCGTCTTGTTCGAACAGATCGCGGGTGGCGGTGCACGGCGCACCGGAGCAGGTTTCGTTGCCGTCGGTGAGGATGATCAGGTAGGGCTTGCGGCAGCCGAAGTCGCTGTTGGGTACCGTCGACGCCACGTTGCGCCAGCCGCCGTTGACCGGGCAGGTACCGGACGGACAACCCGAGTACCAGGCGCGGAACGAGCTGACGGAAGCGGCCAGGGGCGTCGAACCGGTGCCGAAGATGGGCCGCGCACGGTTGTCGAGCAGCGGCAGAACTCCCCCCGAGGGCTGGTTCGCCAGGTATCGAGCCACCCGGAAGTCCGGGGTGGTTTCGCCGAGGGCCAAGTTGGGCGCCAAGCGCTGGAGAATGGTCTGCTTGTTGTCGCGGCCCTCTCGCCAATCGAAAGGCACGACGTCGCCGACGTCGATGAACGTGCTGACTCCGGAGGGGGTGGTGGGGTACCGCAGGTTCACTCCGGAGTCGATGTCGGCGGCGGTGTCGGTGTTCGGGTCCCAACCGGCACAGGTGTTCGTGGCCGGCGCCATTTCCGAATCCGCTTGGCGGAAGTAGCCGTTCTGCGGCGGCGTCCGTGACGCCGCGAAGTTCCAGGAGATGAACTGGTTGATGCGGCGATAGCTGACGTTCGTCTGGCCGACGAACTCGCGGTTGGCGGCGTTGTCAGTGCAGGCGGCGGTCCGGCAGCGCTGAACCCGGACCGTCATGGTCACCGTGGCGGCACCGAGGGAGCCCGTGTTCGGCGTGTACCGGATGGCGTACTTGGTCGCGCTGGGTGCCCGGACGAAGAACGTCTGCGCGGTATTGAAGCCGTCGCCCCCCTTCGGCAGGCGTTCCATGCGCGTGCGCTCCCAGGCGTCGTTCAAATCTGCGACCCGGACGTCGGAGGCATCGCAACCGATGCGGGAGGTGTCGCTGCCGCTGCCGCAGCTCCACTGGAACCCGAAGACTTCCTGTTGGCCGGTGGCCGGATAGGGCCCCCAACTGGGAATGTCGACGCCGTTGCTCGTGGCCTCGTAGAGCCAATGCTTGTGAGCGGCGCCGAGGGAATCCTGGTTGTAGGTGGCAAAACCGAAGCTGACCTTCTCGAGAGAGTTGATCACCTCGTAGAGGGCAGACTTCGCGAGGTAAAGCTTCGAATCCGGATCGTCGCCGTCGAGCGGCACGGCACAGTCCCCGGTGGGACAGAGCCGCGTGCAGGAGCCGGCGTCGATGTCCTCTTGGAGGCACCGCGGCGACCAGTGCATGGAACCGGACGAGTCGAGCAGGAAGAAGACGTAGGGGTCGCCCGAGGCTTCGCGCAGCAAGTCGCGGTCATCGGCCGCGACCGGCGACGAGGCCAAGCCCAGCATCAGGGCCAGGGTGGCCAGTTTCGGAACGACGGAACGGAAGCGCTGGGCCAACATGGTCTCCTCCACTCGAAACAAGGACTGCGCACGAACCCGAATCACGGCGAACCCTCCTCGCCACCTTCACCGCCGGCCTCGATCGGCACCCAGACGTTGCCCTGGTGATTGCCGATCTGGCCCGACAGCAAGGCACGACCGAGGGTATCGGCGCAATCTTCCGAACTCGGTGGCATCTGGGAAGGCTCGGTTTGCAGGCTCACGACCAGCTGCTGTTGAGCGAGGGGCTGCCCGAGGCCATAACGCGTCGCCGTGCTCATGTAGACGTGATTGATATTGAAGAACTGGGATCCGCTGTTCGCCGTGCAGAGGTTGCAGAAGTAGATGCGGAGCGGGAAGATGCAGGAGATATCCACCTGATCCGTCTTGTTGATCGCGCTCGCCTCGAAGCCCGCGGTCGAAAAGCGCAGCGGTTGATAGCTGCGATTGAGCAGGTTGGTCAAACCGACGGCGATGCCGCTGTCTGCTGCGTAGAACGTCCGGTTCTGTGCCCGTTCGGCGGAGCCGATGGTCGACTCGGTGCCGGTGATCAAGGCCAGCGACAAGCCGGCGATGGACAGCACCACGAGGACGAGAAGAGCGATGACGTAGGCGCTGCCGGCCTCGCCGGAGAGCCGTTCGGAGCGGGTCGAGTTCATGACAGGTTCCTCAGGTCCACGCTGGCGCGGACGACGCGCCGTTGATAACGCCGCTGGATCTCGGTGTCGGGGTCGGTGCCTTCGCCTTCTTCGGGGTCGTAAACGCGGTCTTCCAAGGTTCCCAGTGGCGGGGCGCGAAACTCGTCGAGCGGCTGAGGCTGGGCCGAGCGGCTGACCATCGACAACCGCACGTAATACAGCCGGCTCTTGCGCCAGGGCGTCACCGAAACCGTCGCGGGGCGCAGGGGGCGATCCCACATGGCGTCCGTTTCGTCGTCGGCGACAGCATTGAACAGCCAGTCGTCGTTCTGGCCGTCGGTGCTTTCTGCGATCTGGGGCGTCGCCGGTGCCGCCGAGCCGGTTTCGATCGCACCACCATTGACCGTATCGAGGGCCAGGGCTACCTGGAGGTCGAGAATGTTGTCACCGAGGTCGACCTGAGCTGCGCTCAAGTTACCGTGCAGTAAGCCCGTGTTGGGCAACAGGCGCAGGCGGGCGAGACGCGGCACCAACGCCGACGAGGCGTCCCCTTCGATCTCGCGCTCTTCCCGAATGAAGAAGGCGTGTTCCTCGAGCAGCGCGACGAAGGCGATGTTGGTGATGTTCGGCAACATCCCGGTGGCAGCGGTGACCGGCGAGAGCTGACGATAGAAGTCCGCGTTGCCGCCGGTGACGTCGAAGTTCAGGCGCACGCCGGTGCCGAGGTTGAGCGCCGCGCACACGCCCGAGGCGGTGTCGGAGGCCGACGGGTCGAGCGCGACCACGGCGTAGATGTCGGGCTTCAAGGTGCTCTGGAGCAGCAAGGCCTCGGGTACCTCGTCGGTGATCGCGGTGCGCAGGGCTTCGAGGTTCTGGACCCAACCTTTGCGGGAGCGCTCGCAGAGGTGCATTTCCCCGCTTTGGGCCTGGGCGGAATCCGTGGTGACCGCGCCGACGTCGGTGCGCATCAAGAAGAAGGTCGAGCCGGACTCGTTGTCCTCGCCCAGGAAGATCGGCGACCGGAAGGCCCCGCGAACGGTGAGGATGTCCGTGCCGAGGACGGCCAGCGGGCTATCGTCGGCATTGGCCGCGACCTTGCGCTCGACATCGTTGGCGACGTTGTTGCGCACGGTGAGGGCGGCCCCGAGATTGATCTGGGGCAGTGAAGGGGTGTTCTGTGCGAGGCCGCCACGACCCGCTTGCCGGATGAAGCGCGCGAGCTCCATCTGGCTGACACGAGTGGTTTGCTGCATCTCCGAGGCTTCGCTCTGGACCTTGGCGACCCGGTTCTGGAAGTCGAAGACCAGCGCGGCGGCGATGACCAGCTGAGCCATCACGAGCAGGGTGACGGCCAGCTCGGCCAGGGTGAAGCCGGCTTCGCCGCGACGGCGCCCGGACGGGGGAACGGTGTAGCGCATCATGGGTCTCGCCTCAGAAGCTCTTCAGAACGCGAACGGAGTACGGGCGGGCGCGAACGAAGGGAGCGGTATCACCACCCCGTTGCGAGCGCGCCGAGCCGATATCGATCACGATTTCTTTGAGATGGATCGAGCGCGGATTGGTGCCCGGAAGCAGGGGATCGTCGAGGCGTCCGTTGTCGAGCAGATCCCGGTAGTTGAAATCTTGCACTTCGGTGCGGCGCAGCCAGCGCGGCTCCGTGATGTCGTCGGTGGTGAACCGCTTCGTCGCCTCGTCCCAGTCTTCTTGCGTGATCAGGCTGTCGCCGGCGCTGCCCGGGGGAACCGTCACGTCCGGGTTGTTGAACGGGAACTGGAGCAACTGCTCGGCGCGCTCGCGCGAGAAGGCTGCCATGGTCGATGAGTCGCGGCCCTGCACGTTGTTGACCATCGAGCGGGTGAACAGGGGAATCACGCCGAGAAGCACGACCAGAAACAGCGCCGAGGCCACCAGCACCTCGATCAAACTGAAACCCCGTTCGGCAGCACCGGGAGCCTGTGACATCGCGAACCTCCGAATCCTCGTCCGAGTCCTCATGGTGTGTACCAAACCCAGGGCCGTCCGCCTTCGCGGTGGGCTCGCCAGGCGCTGTCCGTTCGATCCCATTTGCGAAGTGTCACCTTGGCGGTGGCCGCCGGGTTCACGAAAATCTGCAAGTAGTTGCCCGAGGGATCACCCTCGTTGATCCGGAAGCCCAGATTGAACGAGCCCGTGGCTTCCGCCGAACCACTCGGGAACAGCATTAGCGCGGTGCGCGTCCCGATCGTTGTCAAACCGGTCGTAGGCTGGTCGTTCGGGCTACCGAAAAAGACGTTCGGTTCGAGGAAGAGCCGATTCACCACGTGGTCGGTGGCGAGCCGGGTCTTGTTGCCGAGAGGGTTGAAGACGCCGTCCGGCGGATCGCCGTCGATGGGGCCGTTGACGTCCGCCCAGATCAGCAGCGAGCGGCCCGCATCCGCTACTTCCGCCAGCACGTTGACATTGTTCGAGATGGCGTAGAGCCGGGCGCGTTGCAGGTGCCGCGAGAGGTTCTCGGCGCTCGCCCGCATCTTCGAGCGGAGCAAGTAGCGCTGCACGGCGGGACCGACGAAGAGCACCAGGACGGCGAGGATCGCGACGATGATCAGCAGTTCGATCAGCGAGAAACCTCGCGGCGAGCGCAGGCGTGGTTGGATCATGACGGAAACCTCCCTAGGCAAGGTGGGTGCCAGCTCGGTCGAGATGCCGGGCGACGCGCAGAATCAAGCACTTCGGGGCAGTCTAGCGCGCTTCGCGAGAGCCGGAGTCAGAAGTCGAGGGACGAACGTTCGTCACCTTTCGTAGCAATCGTGCCAGCCGGCAGTGACATCCGAGCACAGGTACCGCCGCCCTCCCGGTCCTCGAGGATCAAGTCGCCACCGTGCAACACGGCGATGCGGCGGGCCAGGGCGAGGCCGAGACCCACTCCCTCCGACCGGCCGCTGGCGAACGGTAGAAACAGGCGGGGGCGAACTTCCTCGGGAACACCCTCTCCCCGGTCCGCCACGGTGATCCGGATCTCGCCGTCGGCGTTCGCGGCAGTGAGCTCGACCGGGACCCCCGGCGGGCTCGCCGCCACGGCGTTCATCACGAGGTTCCTGATCGCCCGCTCGAGCAGCTGGGCATCGGCGGCGAGACCAAGATCCGGCGCTTCCGGAGCACGCCAGATCAGGGAGCCGGTCCCGAATACCGGGTCCGCGACGATGCGGCTCAACAGGCTCCCGAGATCGACCGGCTGGAAACGGGCGGTCTCCGGTCGCGCGAAGGTCAGGAAGTCGTCGAGCACCCGCTTCAGGTGCAGGGTTTCGCGGTGAATCTCGGTCCAATACTCAAGGCGGCGTTCCGACGGGTCGCCATCGACCCGTTCCGCCAGTCCCAGGTAACCCCGCAACGTCGCCAGGCTGTTGCGCAGCTCGTGGGCGGCCCCGGCGGCGAGCTCCCCCAGCTCGCGCAGGTTCTCGGCCAACCGGGAGCGCTCCTCGCGGATCCGAACCTCGGTGAGGTCGGCGAAGAGCGCGAGGTAACCCTGGAGAGTGCCGTCGTCCCGGCGCAACGGGTGGACCGTCAGGCCGAGTGTCGCGCGCCCCTGGGCGGTTTCGATCGCGCATTCCTCCCGCTCGACGCCCCGTCCCTCCGTGCGCACCTGGTGAAACAGCCGGGCCAGGGCGGGATGGGCGGCGAGCAGCTCCTCGACCCTCGTCCGGCGCGGCGCGGGCGGCTCGAGGCCGAGCAGGTCCGCGCCAAAGCGGTTGAGCGCCAAAACCACGCCCTCGGGATCGAGCAACAGAACGCCGCTTTTGTCGAAGCTCGCCGGCAACGCCTGCTCGAGTGCCGACAACGCCCCGCCTCCCGCGGCGGCGGGTGCCAGAGTCGACAGTGCCCGTTCGAAAGTGGCGAGCAGAAAGCTCACTTCGTCGGCCTCGCGGGGCGCCCCCGCGCCCGCCGCCCGAGCCCGCTCGAGCAACAGCTCGATCGGTGCCAGCCAGTGCCCGAGAAAGAACAAGACGAGAACGGCGAGGGCTACGTCAACGAACAGGACGACCGGGGTGAGGATGCGTAGGCGGTCCTGCTCACGCACGAGCGTCTCCGCAGGGAGCTCGACTCGCAGATAACGCCGGGAGGGTCCGGCGCCGACGGGTGCCCAGCCGACCACTTGGCCCAAGGTACCGACGTCCGGCCCAAAACCGAAGCGAACGCCCGAGCGCACCTCCGGCGGCACGGTGCGCGCGTCGGCCTCGACCAAGGTGATTTGCCGGGCCTGGGGGGCGAGTTGGCGCCAGGCTTCGACTTCGCGGCGCGAGCGCTGAGCTTCCTCCGCCAGGCCGCGGGCCAAGCGTCCGGCTTCGGCTTGCCGCTCCTCGACGAGCTGCGCGATGCTGTTGCGATAACCGAGCAGGGTGAAGATCGAGAGAAAGACCGCCAGGAAGATCGCCACCGGCACCAGGATCGAGACTTCGCGTCGTAGACCCAGCCGGCCGGGGCTCCATCTCATGGCGGCGGCGAAGCTCCGAAGGCCACGGTCAGGTAGCCGTTGACGAGCTCGGGACCGAAATACAGCGCCACCAGGGCTCCGGCAGCCAGAAACGTGCCGAAGGGCAGCCGCGACTTGGCGTCCCCGCGGCGCGCCACCAGGAGCGCAACTCCGACCACCGCCCCGGCCAGCGCGCCGAGGAACAGGGTCACGACGACGCCCCGCCACCCGAGGAAAGCCCCGACCAGGGCGAGCATCTTGACGTCCCCGAGACCGAGGCCTTCTTCCCGGCGCACCAGCCACCAGCCGCCATAAGCGACGAGCAGGATACCCGCGCCCAACGCCGCGCCGATCAGCGCGCCCCGGACGCCGACCCAGCCGATCCACGGTTGCAGCGCGATGCCGACCACGATGCCGGGAATCGTCAGCTTGTCGGGCAGGATCAAGTGCTCGAGATCGATCGCCGCGAGTGCCAAGAGCAAGGCCGAGAGGCCGGCGGCGACGACGGCCGAGCGGGTCGGGCCGAAGCGCTCCACGGCCAAGACGAACAGGCTCGCGGTGAGCGCCTCGACGAAGGGGTAACGGGCCGAGATCGGCGACTTACAAGTGCGACACCGGCCGCGCAGCAGGAGCCACGAGAGGACGGGGATGTTGTCGTAGGGCCGGATCAGCGAGCCGCATTGTGGGCAGCGGGAGCGCGGCAGCACGGTCGACAGCTGCCGGGGCAGGCGGTGGATGACGACGTTCAGGTAGCTGCCGGCGATCAGCCCGACCAGCGCGGCATACACATCGAGAAGGAGGCGGAGGGTCACGGCCGGTGATTGTAGTGCGCCCGGCCGAAACCGTAACGAAGGAAACGGCGAGGCGGGCTCACTGCGCCTCGGGCCAGCGCACGAACAGGCCGTCGGCCCAAACGATGTCCTGGTCGTAGTCGGTGGGCTGGAAGCTGCCCACCGTGTAGCTCGTACCGTCGAAGGTGGCGTTGCGGCCGCGGCAGCGGATCGCCATGGTCTGAGAGTTCGTGGGGTCCGAGAGGTTCAGGCGGTATTCGTATTCGTTCTTCCA
>JANRLG010000028.1:0-13709 GCA_033762835.1 Thermoanaerobaculia bacterium | reverse complement strand
GCCGACGAAGGCGTTTTGTTCCGCGGCAGACAGCGCCACTACCCGGCCACGTCCCTCGACGATCCGGCGGGCGAAGCGGGCGCCGTGCTGGATCTCCGGGTCCGTGGCCTTGTCGGCGATGGCGCCCAGGGCGCGACCGTGGGCTTCGCGGAGGGCGTCGGCGGCCGGCACCGCGACGTCGGGCGTCACACCCGTGCCCTCCCAGTTGGTATGGGTGATCGGGTTGATGGCGCGCCCGAACGGCAAGCTCATGACCACCGGGTACCCCTCGACCGTGTGCCGGTTCACCGGGTGGGCACCACCGCCGGTGGTTTCCCCGACGATCGTCCCGCGCTTCAGGCTCTTCAAGTTGTAGGTGAACTCCTCGGCGGCGGAGAAGGTCTCCCCGCTAGTCAGGACGAACACCGGGACCTCGGTCATCCGGGTGCCCGGCACCCAGGCCTGGGTCCAGTACTGATCGGTGCGGTCGCCATTGCGGATGTAGAAGCTGTTCAGATGGATGGTCTCTTCGCCCCGCGCGGGGTCTCCCGTCACGAGGTAGCTGGTCAATAGTTGGATCATGCTTGGGCTTCCGCCGCCGTTGTCGCGCAGGTCGAAGATCAGGGCGTCCGCCCCGGCGAGGAAGCCCATGGCCGCCACCGCGGTGGCGCCGCCGAAACTAGCCGGCATGAAGCAGTCGAGCTTCACGTACCCGACATTTCCGGTAAGCAGCTCGACCTTGCGAAAGCAGGCGTTGTCGCGTCGGACGAAGGCGGCGAAACGCCGCGCCTCTTCTTCCGGCGATGGCTCCTGGCCCGCTACTTCCGGTGGCTCGGGCGGCGACCAGCGCACCCGCAGGTGGAGATCGTGGGATACCGATCGCAGATCCTCGGTGACCTTCTCGGTGAAGTCTTCGAGGTTCGAAAGAGCGTCGTAGGCGCCGCTCTTCTCCTGGCGGCGGACGAATTCCGTCATTTTTTCGGCGGTCTCGGGGAAAACGTAGGTTTCCTCGAGCGCCTGCAGCAGATCGTCGAGGATCGCCGCCCGATCCGCTGCCGAGACGGCGGGGGGCACCGGTGGCGCCCCCTGAGCCAGGCCCGGCACGGCGCCGAAAAGCAGCAAGCCGGCGATGAAGGAGAAAGGCCAAGAAGATCGAAGAGTCATCGGGATACCTCCAGGTTGGCAGGGGACGGGCCGGAAACCTTGATCACCGACCGCAACCGCTCGCCGGCGTTCCGCACCGCGAGCCGCTCCTCCACCGCCGCCACCGCGGCCAGGAGGTCGTGCCCCGACTCGGCCACCAGCTCGGCAGTGGCGCGCTCGACCGCGGCCCACAGCGGCTGCAAACCGGCGAGGGTTTCGGCCCCATGCGGCGTGAGAGCGAGCGGCCGCCGTCGCGCATCCCGAGGGTCGGAAACCGAGGCCACCAGCCCGGCGGCCTCCATCTCGGCGGCAATCTGTGCGATGGCGGTGTGGGTGAGCCCGACGATCGTTCCCAGCCGGGCGATCGGCAACGGCGACTCCCGAGCGAGCGCCGCCAGGAGCGGAAACCAGCGCGCACGGAAACTCAAGTGCTGCTCGGCGTAGACCTCGGAGACGGCCTCTTGGAGCCGCTCCCCGAGCCGTTTGAGCCGAGACGCGAGGGCGAGGTAGCCAAGGTCGGTGATCAAGTCCATGGCGGGTAGTACGCCAAGATGTGAAAGTAGTTTCAGATCTCGGCGACCTGCCGTTGTCGCGAGGCCACATGTCGAACCGCTGAAGCTCTCCGCGGCGTCTTCGTCGAAAGGCCACGTAGAGCTCGTCGCGCAAGCCAACCACGCCTCTCGATCCTTCATAGATCTCCACGGAGAGAAAAAACTCTCTACCCGGTCCGTCAGTCACATCGAACTCGAGGAGCAAGACGATCGCGCGAGTGCGTCTTCTTCGGCCGCCTCGATAGACCAAGGAGGTTTCTATGCACATCCCGGAGAAACGGTCGAGAGTGGTAAAGGTCGCCGAACTAGTCTTCGGACTCACCCTTGCCGTCTCGGCTAGCACGACTTTGGCAGAACAGCCGCTCACAGATCCGAACCTCTCTGACACCTGTGCTGTTGAGGCGGATATCAATAGGCCAAAAGTTGGCTGCGATGTTGGTCTCGGCCTCACTGTGATTGACCGGGCACACGATCAAGAGAGCTTCCGCTTCGACAACAGTACATTCGTCTACACATCCGTATCTAATCTCAGAACCGAACATTTTCGAGTCGTTGCTCAACTCGCTGTCCTCGACTGGTACGACGACATCGACTTCGAAACCGGCGTCGGACTCGGAATGCTCTGGCGGCCCAATGGAGAGGAATCTCCCAACGCTCTCGGAATTGCAGCGGGCGCCGGCTACAACCTGATGGCCGATGAGTCGGACGAGGGCTGGTATGCCTTCGTCGGGTTCAGCTGGAACTTCAACCGAAAGGTCGCTGCAGAGCAGGCGAAGAAGTCTCCGTCAGAGAATCCATAGGAGCGACGATGCCCAACCCCGTGATCTTCCTTCCCGGTTACTACGGGTCGAAACTTCAGCACGTTCGGAGCGGCACCGAAATCTGGCTGAACGGCAAGAGCCTAGTCAATGCGAACAACACCTTGAGCGCTCTGCGTCTCGACCCCAACGACCCCAACGCTCTCGTTCCAACCGGTGTTCTGGACGAAATCGCGATCCTGCCACCATTCATCGACCCCGATGCATACAAAGGTGTGCTGCGATTTCTCCGTACCAACATCAAGGCCGAAACGCTGGCGTTTCATTACGACTGGCGAAAATCGCTCGACTCGGAGGCCGATCGTCTGCACGGCCAAGTACAGCGTCTCGTCGGGACCTCGCCCGGACAAAAGGTGAGCTTCGTCGCTCACAGCCTGGGCGGGCTCGTCGCGCGAGCCTATTTCGCTCGATATGGAATCGACCGAGTCGACTGGTTCATCACTCTCGGATCACCACACCGCGGAATGCTAAAGACCTTCCGGGCATTGACGGAAGGTATCCGCGTGATGGGGTTCTTCGGACCAGCGGGAATCCGAGAGGCTTCAAGGACCTTCCCCTCGGCGTATGAACTGCTTCCGCAGGACCCTGCGACAGGGATGGTGAATCTCGATCCATTCCTTAACAACGCTTGGGCCGATTCCGAAATGCTTCCGCACCTTCAGCGCGCAGCCAGCACTATCGCGACGTTGCTGCCGCTGCAAGTCCCTGAGAAAAGCTGTTTCATCTACGGAACAGATCTGGAGACCTTGACGAGCGCAAGGGTGGGCACCTCGAACGTCACCTTCGACCCCGATCAGAGGGATGGAGACCAGACCGTCCCCAGAGTGTCAGCCATGGGACAAGGGCTTGTGAGCTCGGGTGCAATTGCTCGCTTCCCGGTTCCGTTCGGTGTTCACTCCAACCTACCGGACGATGAAGTGGTTCGTCAGCGAATCATCTCGCCGCGACTGCTGGAGCAGTCCCTTCCCGACCCGCTGTTGATCGCACGGTACCAGGAGGGCACCGTCGCCCGACCCAGAAGTCAGAACCTGCTCCGGGTAGAGGTTCTCGACAACCTTGGCCAAGCGATTCCCGGTGTGCATGTAAACCTGCGCGTTCCTGGGGTACCGATTCGCCCGCTGGCGGTAGATGCCCACGGGGGTCACCGCTTGCAGGTGACCATGAGCGGCCCCGGGTCAGTCTCGGTGCACAGGATCGAGGCTCATGTGCCGGGCCGATCCGAGCCGCTGAGGGAGAGCATCACGCTGCACACCTAGCGCAGGTTACCGCTAGTTGCCACTGGTCTCTGGGACGCGGTCTACTCCCCGTGGCGCCAGCAACCCACGGCGTGGTCGTCAACCAAACCGGTGGCCTGCATCAGGGCGTAGACGATGGTCGGGCCGACGAAGCGGAAGCCCTTCTTTTGAAGGGCCTTCGACAGGGCGCGGGACTCGGCGGTCTGGGCCGGGTAGTCGCGCATCTCGTGGAAGCGGTTCTTCTTCGGCACGCCGTCGACGAAGCTCCACAGGAAGCGGTCGAAGCTGCCCGGCGCGGCGAAGTGCTCGAGGTAGGCCCGGGCGTTGTCGATCGTCGCCGCGACTTTGGCGCGGTTGCGGATGATGCCCGGGTCGGCCAGCAACCGTGCGACGTCGGCGTCGGCGTAGCGGGCGATTTTCGCGACGTCGAACTGGTCGAAGGCGCGCCGGTAGCCCTCGCGCCGGCGCAATACGGTGAGCCACGAGAGGCCCGCCTGGGCGCCTTCGAGGATCAACATTTCGAACAACTGCCGCTCGTCGTGGCACGGCGTGCCCCATTCTTCGTCGTGGTACGCGACGTAGAGCGGGTCGGGCACGGTCAGCCAGGGGCAACGCGGGCGGGAGTCGGGGAAGGTCGTCATGGCGTGAACCGGTAGCCCGCGCCGCGGACGCTGTGGATGTGCCGCGGGCGCCAGGAGCTTTCTTCGAAGGCCTTGCGTAACGAGAGGATGACGTTGTCGACCACTCGCTCGTTGGGGTGGTCGGGCAGCTCCCAGACGGCAGCGAGGAGCTCGCGACGGCGGATGACCTGGTTGGGCCGGTCGGCGAACATCCGCATGACCGCGATCTCCTTCTGGGTGAGCTCGCGGACCCCTTGGCGCGTCTGGGCTTGATAGGAGCCGAAATCGATCCAGTAGTCGCCGAAGGCGAAGCGGCCGTCGCCGCGGGGCTCGGTTTCCGGCGGACCCGATTGCGTCCACGACTGGCGGCGCAGGAGCGAGGTCACCCGTGCCAGCAGCTCGCCCAAGTCGAAGGGCTTCACCACGTAGTCGTCGGCGCCCACGGAAAGACCGTAGACCACGTCGTCGGACTGACCGCGGGCGGTCACCAGCAGGATGGGCGTGAAGTTGCCGGCCTGGCGAAGGCGCTGGCAGACCTCGAAGCCGTCCATCTCGGGCAGTCGCACGTCGAGGAGGATCAAGTCGAAGGCTTCCGCCTGCGCGCGCTCGAGCCCGGCCCGGCCGGTGCCCACGATCGTGGCCTCGTGGCCTTCGCGGCCAAGCACCGTCGCCAGCCCTTCGGCGATGGCCTCTTCGTCCTCGACCACGAGAATGCGCGACGGACGTTTGTCTTCGTTCATGCCGGACTCTCCAGGGCGGGCAGCTCGACCACGAAACGCGCTCCCGGACCCCCGGTTTCGACCGCCTCGACGGTCCCCTTCAGCTCGCGCACGAGGCCCGACACGATGGCGAGTCCGAGCCCGGTCCCTTTGCGCGGCCCCACCGTGGCCGGCGTCGGAACCTGGTAGAAGCGGTCGAAGACCTTGCGCAGCTCGCGCTTGGGAATGCCCACGCCGTCGTCTTCGACCTCGATGCGCACCAGGCGCCCGGCGTCGCGCACCCGGCAGCGGACTTCCCCACCGGAGCGCGAGAAACTCGCGGCGTTGTCGATCAGATTGTCGAGAATGCGGTGCAGGCTGCCTTCGCTGGCGAGCACCGTGGCGCGGGTTTCGATGTCCGTCGTCAGGTGGACGCCGTGGCTTTCGAGGCGTCCTCCGATCTCCTCGAAGTAGCCCGGAAAGAAGCTCTCGAGGGCCACGGGGATGAGCGGTTTGCCCCGGCGCCGCGCCGCCAGTCGGCTCGATTCGAGCACGTCGTCGACCAAGGCGGTCAAACGCTCGACCTGGGCGAGGATGTGCCCAAGGGCCCGGCGCGCCGGGCCGGCGCCGATTTCGGTCTCGAGGGTCTGGGCGTGGAGCTTGATCGCCGCCAGGGGCGACTTCATTTCGTGCGTCATGTTGGCCAGGAACTGCTCCTGCTTCATCGAGTAGCGACGCTCGGCGAAGTTGTTGGCGAGCAGTAGCGTCAGCCCCACGATCAGCAGGAAGAAGACCAGGCAGCCGATCACCAGCACCAAACCCGGGACGTTCGCCACCGGCACCCCGACGCGGGCGCCCAACTCGTCGATGCGGGCGCTCGACCGCACGACGTTGACCACGAAGATCACCAGCAAAGCGATCGCCCCGGCCAGCGACAGGGCGTAACTCAGGATGATCGTGGTGCGGCGGCGGCGGCGGATCACGACGGCCTCAGAAGGCCGCCGGGTCCGGTGGGGGCAACTCCCGGAAGGACGGGTGGCTGGCTTTGCCGCCGGTCAGCACGAGGGCATACAACAGTCGGGGCTCGCGCGGCGAACGCCGGCCGTTGACCAGCACCAAGGGCGTGCCCTGGATGCCGTGGCGACCCGCCCAGGTGATGTCCGACGCAAGCTTGGCGGCAGTCGCGGGGTCGGCGACGCAGCGCGCCAGCGCCGCGGCATCGACGTAGGGAGCGGCGAAGTCGTACACCATGTCCGCGGTCAGGCGCTCCTGATTGCGGAACAACTGGTGCAGGAATTCCGAGGCCTCCGGCTTGCCCTCGAGACAAATCGCGGCCTTCGCTCCCAGGCAGCGCAGGGCCGCCGGATCGCTGCGCTGCATCTGGGGGTTGCAGCTGGCATCGAGCGGATAGAAACGTTCTTCGATCTGGAAGCTGCCCACCGGGGCCATACCGCGCAGGCCCTGGAGGGTCTCCGCGAGCTCGGCACAATGGGAGCACAACACGTCGCTGAAGGCCGTGATGCGGACCGGCGCCGTAGCCGGCCCGACCACGGCCCGCGGCTTCTCGGCCGGCACCACCGGGGCGCGCATGTAGGCGTAGAGGAAGTTCGAGAACATTTGACGATCCGGTCCAGAGAGACCCGCGACCAGGGTCTCGAGGGCGCGGTCCCGCTGAGCATCGCCGGTCGCCGGGCCGTCGAAGAGCAGCGGACCCGCGGCCGGGGGCGGCGGGACCGCTACTTCGGGGGCCACCTCGGGAGACGGAGCGGGGCTCACGGGCGCCGGGGTCGGAGTCGCGCTCGTAGCAGCACTCGCCGCGGCCACTGCCGCGAGGGCTTCGCGGCCCGCCTCGGCTTGGCTCTTGGGCGTCTTCAGGCCCGGTACCAAGAGCAGCAGGTAAGCGCCGAGGGTACCCAGCACGGCCCAGGTCACACCCCGCCCGAGAGGCGCCAGCGGCGCTGCCCGGAAGCCACGCCAGTAAACCACCGCGAACAGCCCGACCAGGACGTAGGTGACGAAGCAGCCGAAGCAGAATTCGCCGGCCTGGAAGCTGACGGTGCCGAACACCAAGACTCCCACCAAGCCGCCGAGCGTCAGAATCTTCAAAGCTGCGCCGTGGCGCTCGACGCCTTCGTCCCGCTGCCGCCGCAGGCGTGCAGCGAACGCGAGGCCCGCGGCCACGACACCCCAGACGACACCCCACGCTGCCAGGGGCAGGCCCGTGAAGCGTTGGATCGCGCTTGCGAAGGCGCCGTCCCACAGCGCTTTGCAATCACCGGGGCCGCCGAAGCCGCAGAACGGCGTGCCGCCGCTGCGCGCCTGAATCAGTTGGAGCCACAGGAAGACCGACCAGCCGGCGGTGGCGGCACCCAGAAGCACGAGAAGGGCGAGGGTACCGGTGCTGGGCCGGGTCGCGACGGAACGGTTGAGCGGGGAGTTCTTGGCCATGGGCGCTTTCTTACCCGATCCCCGCCGCAATTACCAGAGGTTTCCTCACACGACCGCGGTAAAGTCGCGCCCCATGAGAGCCGAACGTTGGGCGCGCTGGGAGGAGCACTTGCGACCGGGACTGGTCCGGCTGCCCGGGACCTGGGCGGTGGGGTTGTATTCCCGCGGGCGCCGGAGCTTTCTGCAGCGCTTCCTGGCCGAGACACCTCCCGCCGTCGAACCTCCGGCACCGCTGTCCCGGACCTTGTGGGGACTCAGGTTTCGTGCTCCTCTCGGCAACGCCGCGGGCTTGTTCAAACAGGGCGAGGGTTATCCGCTTGCCGCGGGCCAAGGAGCCGGGTGGTACTTGGCAGGGACGAGCACCGGTCTCCCCCGGACGGGCAACCGCAGACACGGTGTCCGTTGGCCCTTCGTGCCGTATCCGCGGTCCGGAGCCGCGTCCAACTGGCTGGGCCTACCCAACGAAGGGCATCGCGCACTGGCAGCCCGTTTGGCGCTCGTGGCACGGACACCGGGCTGCCCGATTGGAGCCAGCCTCGCGCGCGTCGGCGACGAACCGCTCGCGACCCTGCTCGAGGGCCTGGGCGCCTACCGCGACGCTGGGGTCGACTTCCTGGAGATCAACGAAAGTTGTCCGAACACCGGCGAGGCGAGCCCGGCCTGGGACGAGCTCCGCCAGCGCCTCGAGGCCGTGGCGACGGGTTTTCTCGCCCGTCGTGAGCGGCCCTTGCCGGTGGTCGTCAAGTTCTCCAACGACACCGCGACGAACGACGTGCCCACGCTCCTCGACACCCTGCTCGAGCTCGGTTTCGACGGCGTCAACTTCGGCAACACCTCGACCGCCTACGCGCGCCACGAAGACGCCATCGATCCCGCCGAACAGCGGCTCTACCGCCACTTCACCACTACGTTCGGAGGCGGGCTGTCGGGCCGGCCGTTGGCCGCGGACTCCCTCCGGCTGCTGACCGCGGCCCGGAGTCACCTAGCCACCAAACCGCCGGGCCGCGAGTTCCACCTGATCCGCACCGGCGGCGTCGAAACCGCCGCCGACGTCGCCGCGAGCCTGGCTGCAGGGGCATCGCTGGTGCAGTGGTACACCGGCTACTTCGCCGCCTTCGCCGTGCACGGCCACGGGGTCTACCGGTGGGTGTTCGAGGGGCTGCCGGGCGAACTCACCTCACGTACCGATAGTGACCGGTGATCGGGTAAGCGAACAGAATGTCCTCTTCCTTCGTGCCGGCACCGATGTTGTGGAGGATCAGAGGCCGGGAGGAAGCGGGAACCGTCCGGGTTGAGACGATGCCGATGTGCGGAAGATTGCCGGGCAGCAACCAGGTGACCAAGCTGCCCGGCCGGTAGTCGGTGGGCGACTGCGAAATCGGCAACGACGCCCCGGCCCGCTCGAAGAACTTCTGCAGGTTGGGAACGCGGCGGTGGTCGATGTTGCGATCGGGTTTCTGCAAGCCCCAGCGCTGCGGGTAGGCGGCGAAGTCCCGGCGCATGTCCTCGTGCACCAGCACCTGAAGGTCGATCTCGACCTTGCGATAGGCCCGAATGATCAAGTCGGTACAGACGCCGCGGTCGTCGGGGACGTCGCCCATCGGGTAGGGAATCACGCGATAGGAGCCGTCGTAGATTTCGCGTTCGAGGGTTCGTTCGCGCGCCGCCGCCACCAGGGTGTCGGCGAAAGAGTCCGCGAGGGTGTTGGCGGTGGCAGCGAGCGCGAGGAGTAGCAGGAGTCCGGTGGTGGATCGGCGCATGTCAGTTCCCCTCGGTGCCGGTACGACCCCATCGGCGCAACAGCTCCCACTGCCCCAGGGCCACGGCCACGGCGTGCTCGACCGTCAGTACCCACGGCCCCAGGCGCACCTCCTGGAAGCCCACGGCCCGGAAACTCTCGCGTTCGCGGTCGATCCAGCCGCCTTCGGGGCCGATGGCGAGGATTTCGGCGCCCGGGGGACGCGGAGCGGCGAGAACGACACCTTCGATGGTCGCGACCGCCTCGGGATCAGCCAGGAGGGCCAGGCTGCCCGCCGGCGGGGAGTGGGCTTCGAGATAGGGCCGGAAGCGCGGGTGGACCGCGATCGCCGGCAGCCGGGGCCAGCCGCCCTGCTCGGCGCCCAACCACAACTCCCGGCGCAGAGCGTCGGGGGTCACGACCGGCGACGAGAAGTAGCTTTTCTCCACCCGCCACGAGTTGATGAGATCGATCCGTTCGAGGCCGAGGCTGGCACCGAGGCGCAGGATGCGCGCCAGCGCCCTGGGGCGCGGCAGGGCGAGGACCAGGGAGAGCCGCGGCAGCACCGGGGGCGGCCCCTCTGCGAGTAGCCGCAGAGTGACGGCACCGTCCTCGACTGCGAGCACCTCGGCCTCGGCCAAACCGCCGTCGACGACCGCCGCCCGCACCGGACTGCCGGGTGTGACGCCGAGCACCGCGATGAGGTGCTCGGCCCGGCGGTCGCGCAGGGTCACCGTGGCCTCGGTGCCGAGCTCGTGGCGTTCGAGCAGCAGGCGGTTCATTCGCGGGTGGCGGCCCGCAGCCGCGAAATGCCGGTCACGCCGGGCGCCGGAGCGATCGTCTGGGGTCGATAGCCGCCCTCGAACCAGACCACGGTTTGGCGCGCGAAGGTCTCTTCGAGCTGAAAGATGGCCCGCCGCAGGTCTTCAATGTTGCGGACCGGCTCCATCGCCCCCCAGCCTTCGGGGACGGCGACCGCGGGATGGTTTGCGTTCCACACCACGAGCGGCACGCTGAGCCGCTCGAGGTAGGCGCGAACTTGCTCCGGCCGGTAGAAGCTCTCGTCCTTGGCTTCGCCCTCGAGCACCAGGACCACGGCCCGGCGCCGGCCGCGGGAAGAGGCCGTGGAGCCGGCCACTGCCACCGCGTCCGCCAGCCGCAAGCCGGAAACTCGGTCCTGTTGTCGAATGCCGATCTTGCGCCGCGCCCAGTGCACCCCGGCTTCCCAGCCCGGACGCCAATCGGAGGTCGGGAACACTGCCACGGGCCCCTTTTGGCCCTGGGTGACCCGATGGAGATAGGGCGCCAAGAAGGTCACGTAACCGTCCTTGCCCAGACCGGTCGACAACTCGAGCGGCCCGACCACGCTGACCAGGGGCCGCTCGAGACCACTCTGGCGAACGATCAGAAGATCCGTACCCTGCCGGTCAACGGCCGAGACCGCGAGTTCCTGGTCGCCAGCGCGGAACTTGCCACGCAGGGACTCGACCGTGGGCTGCCCGGCGATCTCGAAGGGCAACGCCGTCAACTCGGTCGCCACCAGGGAGCCGTACCGGCCGCCGTAGGTGGCCACCGCGCGGGCGGTGACGCCGAGCTCGAACGTGAGTTCCGCCTCGAGCACGTGGACGACGTCGGGGCTCGCTTCCGGCAGGGCGATCCGGCCCTTGCGATCGGGTTTCACCGGCTGGTCGTCGAAGGTCACGAGCACGGCGGGCTCGGACTCCACCACCGAGGTCCAATGCAGGCGAGCGAAGGTCTTGCCGTTTTGGGTTTCGAAGAGGAACTGGGCTTCCGCCGAGGGGCGCGGCAGGTTGATCCACTGCCGCTCCCGGCTCACTTCTCGGCCCTCGGCGTCGCGCCCGATGGCCACGAGCTCGCGCGGGGTCAGCTCACGGCCGAGGTCACAACGAGCTTTCCAGGCCGGGGGCTCGGGCCGCCCGCAGGGGTTGCCGTCGAGCAGCACCTCCACCGCCACCACCGGCGGCTCCACCGCCAGCTCGATCCAGTGGGGGCCGGAAACCAAGCCGAGCAGAAGCGTCAGGAACTTCATCGCGACCTCACCTCCGAGTGGCCTCGAGCTGATCGGCGAGGGCGCCGAGAGCCGCACGCGCGGCGTCCGCCTCTTCGAATTGCACGCCCATGCCCGCGAGTAGATTGACTCGCTCCTCGAGACCGGTTGCCGGCACCGAATGCACGACTCGCGCCCGCAAACTCAGTGGCGGCAGCCCCTTCGGGGGATGGATCTCCAAGGTCACCGTCGTGGCCACTGGGGCGGAGTAGCGAGTGGGCACGAACAACCCACCGTGGCGAACGTCGTTGCGCACGGCGGCCAAAAACGTCTCGAGGGAATCGAACCGCACCGGGTAGACACCATCCTTGGGCGGTACCTCGGTGCGCCCGCCGGACCGGCCGAGCTCGGGCACCGCTTCCGTGAGCAGCTCTTCGATCGTCAGGAAACGAATGCCCATGCCCGAACGGCCGAGGGCCCGCAGCTCCGGGGCCAGCCGGTGGGCGTGAGCGACGACCCCTTCGATCACGAACCCCCGGGCCCCTTCACCGATCTCGATCCGCACCCGCGTCCCGGACGGGAACGGGTGCGGGGTCAGGACGAACATGCCCCCGGTGGACAAGTCCGTGGTCTGCCCGGAAAAGGTCTGGGACTCGCCCTTGCGCCCGAAGCGCACCGACAACCGGCGGAAGCTGCGGGGGCTCGAGCGGCGATTCATGCTGACTCTAACCCTCGACGGCGTCCACCGGGGGAGTCGGGGCGAGACCTTCCACCAACGGTCGCCCGAGGGCGAGCTTTTCCTCCGCGGCCTGGATCAGTTCCCGGAAGCCTTGCCGTTGGGCCGCCGAGATCGGTACCCCGCCGTAACCTTCGGCCAAGGCCGCGGCGCGTTCGGGCGGCAGCAGGTCGACTTTGTTGAGGACCAGGAGTACCGGGAGTTCCTTCAACTCGAGGGTCTCGAGCAGCTTTTCGACGGCCTGGAGTTTGGCCTCGAGCTGGTCGTCCGAGGCATCCACGACGTGCAGCAGCAGGTCGGCGTCGGCCAGTTCTTCGAGGGTTGCCCGGAAGGCCGCCACCAGCTCCTTGGGTAGATCTGCGATGAAGCCCACGGTGTCGGTGATGATGACCTCGCCCTCGCGCGGGAAACGCAGACGCCGGCTGGTCGGGTCCAAGGTCATGAACAGCTGGTCCGCGGCTTCGACCTTGCTGCCGGTCAAGGCGTTCAGCAGGGTGCTCTTACCAGCGTTGGTGTAGCCGATGATCGAGAGGATCGGGATCGGCTCTTCCCGGCGCCGGCGGCGGCGCACGTCGCGCTGCTTCGACAACTCTTCGATCTGGCGCTCGAGGGACCGGATACGGTCGTCGATGCGCCGGCGGCCGATTTCGAGCACGGTTTCACCCGGTCCCCGGCCGCCGATGCCGCCGGTCAGCCGGGATAACCCGGCGTCCTGGGCGGTGAGGCGTGGCAGCGAGTACTTGAGCTGGGCGAGCTCGACCTGGAGCTTGCCGTCCCGGCTCTTGGCGCGCTGGGCGAAGATGTCGAGGATCAGCTGGGTGCGGTCGATGGCCTTTAAGCCCGTGGCGTCCTCGAAGGAGCGCGCCTGGCCCGGCTTCAAGTCGATGTCGAAGATCGCCACCGTGGCCCGTTTGCGCATGGCCTCGAGCACGATCTCCTGGAGCTTGCCCTTGCCCACGGCGGTCTTGGGATCGACCTGGAAGCGCTTTTGGCGCACCGTGCCGGCGACCTCGACCCCGGCAGCGTCCACCAGCTCGAGGGTCTCCGAAAAGTGGTCCTCCTCGGGTCGCAGGCCGATCACGAGAGCCCGCTCCTTGCCCGTCCGCGCCCCGGTGTCGGTGCGGCGCGAGAACTCCTCTTCGAGGGCTTGGATGGTCTCGGCGAAGTCGAGATCGAGACGGTGTACGTCCGGCGCGGTGAAACGCTGGAAGGGCTCCGCCGCCTTGTCGTCCTGGGCCACGGTGCCGGGGTCCAGGGTCGCGACTTCGATCCGGCCGGCGTCGCCCTGGGGGGTGGCTTCGACCATTACGATGGCATCGAGGCGCAACAGAGCCAAGTCGTTCAAGTCGTCGCGGGTGATCGCCTCGCCTTTCAGATGGGTGTGAATCAGCCGCAGGCCGCGGAAGCGCCCCTGGCCACCGCGCAAACGCCCGATGTCCGGCAGCATCAGCTGCTGCGCGTCGCCCACGATGACCGATTCGATTTCCCCGCGCCGCGTGGCGAGGACCCCGACCTGGCGACCGAGTTGGCGGGAGATCTGGGCGAGGTGGCGAGCGAGTTCGGGCGAAACGGCCTCGCGGGGATCGAGCCGGCGGCGGTACGTGCGTTCAAGGGTGCGCCGGTCGGAAGTCTTGATGCCGGAAAGGTTGCCTTCGAGTTTTGAGATGGTGAGAACTCCTTGGAGAAAAAGAATACCAGAGCCGTCAATGGCGAGACGGTTGGAAAGGGCGCCGGG
>JANRLG010000027.1:0-5597 GCA_033762835.1 Thermoanaerobaculia bacterium | reverse complement strand
GATCAGCAGATCACCCTCCCGGAACGTACCCTTGGCGGCTTCCGTCGTCAGGGTGATGGCCACCGAGGCGGAGCTGGTGTTGCCGCGTTCGGCGATCACCGTCAGGACCCGGTCCTCGGGAATCTCCAAACGCCGGCCGATCTGCTGGACGAGGCCGAGGTTGGCATTGTGGGGGACGAGCCAGGCGCCTTCGCTGGTTAGACCCTCGCGCGCCAGCAACTCGGCGATGGCTGCCGACACCGTGCGGATGGCGTAGCGGTGGATGTCCTTGCCGTGGTCCAGCATGGAGGCGTCGGGGAACGGGTACTGGCCGTGATCGGGGTGGGTTCCGAGCTTCAGGCTGCGCGTCCAGTGGGCGAACTGGCCGTCGGAAATCGCCTTGTCCGCCAGGATGCCGAAGCGTGGGTCGCCGTCCGGGTCGTACTCGAGCACGGCGGCGCCGCCGCCGTCCCCCCACAGCAGATGGGACAACGACGTCGGAGCGTTGAGCCGCGAGCCGACGCACTCCCCGGCGGTCACCAAACCCCAGCGTAGACCCTTGTCGCGCATACGGCTCGCGGCCAAGACCACGGCGTCGAGCCAGGAGGCGCAGGCCAGCGAGATATCCCGGCCCTCGCAGTCGTCCGGCGGGATGCCGAGGGCCCCCTGGACCTCACAGGCACAGGCGGGGAACAGGTTGTCTGGGCTTGAGCCCCCGGCGTGCACGAGTTGCAGATTTTCGACCCGGAAGGCGCCGCCGGTGCGCCGCTCGGCGTCCGCCACGGCTGCTCGAGCGGCGGCGAGGGCATGTTCGGTCGCCCCCATCCGTGACCACCAGCGGGTGCGGATGCCCACCAGGGCTTCGGTGTCGGCGCCGGTCTTGCCGCGAGTATCGACCCCGCGGGCGGCCAACCCCGCGATCACTTCGTCGTTCCCGACCATTTCTGCCGGCACCGGGGTGGACTCGCCCAGGCCGACGATCCTGACGCTCGCCATGCTCGCCCTCCCCGTGTTCGTCGTAGGTCCGGACCGTAACACGGCCCGGGTGCCGCTTGGCCCAGACGACGGCATTCTTGACGTTCGTGACCGAAAGACGACGGTATCGCCTTTGCACTCTTGCGGTTCCAACGAGCAGGAGGTCGTGATGAGAGATCCGCTGAAGACTCTGAACCGCCTAACCATCGGCAAGCCATGCTCCGCGTCCTGGTCGGCCATGACCGGCGGAGGCGCCCAGCGGCATTGTGCCGAGTGTGATCGCACGGTGCACGACCTGGCGCAGCGGACTCCCCATGAAGTCGAGCGTCTGATCGCGGTCGAGAACGGTCGGCTCTGCGGTCGGCTCACGCGCGACGCCGCGGGCCGGCTGGTGACTCGCCTGCCGGTCTTGCCGTCCTCGAAAGAGGTCACTCTGCCGGCGCCGCGCCGGTTCGCACCCCTCGCCGCCGCCCTCGTCGCGGGGCTGGTCGGCGTACCCGCTGCCGCCACGAGCCCGGCTCCGGTGGCGCCCCAAAGCGCGGGGGAGACTCCGGCCACGGCCCCGGCCGGTCGCTCGGAAGCCACCGGCGGGGCCTCGCTGTTCGGTCGCGTCTGGGGTGAGAAGGCGGGGGCCGCTGTGCTGATCCGGGCCAAGAACACGCTCGATGGCTCCGAGTTCGTGACGACCCCGGCCGCCGATGGCGGCTTCGTGCTGCTCGGATTGCCGAGCGGGATCTATACGGTCACCCAGGAGCACCCGGAAGGGGCTTGGGCAGCGCAAGACGACATCCTGCTGCACGCGGGGGAACGCCGGGCGGTGGAGCTCTCCCAGGACTCATTCACGATCGTGATAGGCGATGTTTCGGCGCCCCCGTTCTCGCTCCGCGCCGCCTTCGAGGCCAGCGAGCTCGTGATCGCCGGCCTCGTCGGGAAGACCACGCAGCTCGACTCCGACGACACTTGGAACCTGCGTTCGGAACTCTACGTGACGGCGCACCTCAAGGGCGAAGCCCTGTCGGAGGTCGTCAGCGTGGACCACTACGGTTCCGAGGAGTCCTTCGCGCAGGGCTCCGAAGTGCTGGCTTTCTTGACCCGGGACGAAGCGGGAGGCTGGACTTTGGCGTGGGGGGCGCAGCTCGAAGTGCGCTCCCGAGTCTGGATCGCGGACCACGAAGAACGCCTCGCTGCCCTGGCCGGCCTCGACCCCGGGGACTCCGGCTACGCCGCCGAGCTGCTCGATTGGCTGGTGACGACAACGGCTCAGACCGAGACCCGGGCCAGTGCCGTGCACGACCTCGTCGAAGTGGTCGACAGCCTAGAGTCATTGGTCGAGCGCCGGGGAACGTCCCTCGAGTTCACCCTCGAGGATCTCCGGGGCGTCGTGGCGCGCTTCGAACGGGAAGGTGGCCGGCTCGGTGCCCAACCACCGCTCGGATGGCTGGCCACGTTTCTCGAGGGTAGCCATCGCAACCGGCTGACCAAGGCGCTCGCCGAAACGCTCGTGCTGCGCGCGGAGGATCTTGCCCTCTACCACCTAGTCGTGCGCTGGAATCGGGAAGCGGCTTTGGATTGGCTCGGCGGCCGGTTGAGGAGCCGGATCGAAGCCGACCAGTGGCTCGTGGAACAAGCGGTCCGGTCGTTTGCCGCGGACTCCGGCGACCCCGCGCTCGGCGATTTCGTCGCGACCCTGGACGAAGCCGAGGGAGAGGCCCTGGCCGAGCTCCTGGCGACTCTTCGTCAGTCCCTCGGGCAGTGATGTCCGGCGGGACCGAAATTCGTCGTCTTTGTTATGTCCGCTGCAATCTTCGGTTGCCATGATCACCCTCGACAGCCAGCGCAGCCGACTCGATCCGCTGCAAAGTCGCCCGCGGAAACTCCCCGAGGCTGGGGCCACCGGGATGTGAGGCACCGGGGCGAAGCGGATCGAGAACGAGCCGAACTGGAGGCCAACTGTTTGGGGGTCGGGCCTTCTTCGGAAGGCCCCTTTTTTTGCCCGCCTGAATCTTCCGGCCGGCGGACTCGTAGAGAAAAACGCTCGTCGTTGCCAACCCAGGAGGCACACCATGCGTATTTCGCCCGCGGCCTTGTCCCCCTTCCTTCTCGCAACTCTCACGGCCTGTCAGGTCGACCTCGCCACCGATTGCTCCAAAACCGCCCACCGCGCGGCCCGTCTCGAACTCGCGGGAGTCTCCCGGATCGTCTTGGATACGGGGGCGGGTGAGCTGCTAGTCACCGGCCGGGCGGATACCACCGTCCTCGAAGCGGAGGGTACGGCTTGCGCCGGCACCGAGGCGCGCCTCGACGACCTCCAGATCTTCCACGAGAAGCGCGGCGAGGTGCTCCACCTTTGGACGGATCGATCGCAAGAACCCCAGATCCGGATCGGTTGGGTGGAGGATTCGGGCCGGCTCGATCTCACGGTCCAGGTGCCGTCCAACCTTCCCATCGACATCGATGACGGCAGTGGCGGCACCGTGATCAAGTCGGTCTCGACCCTCCGTCTGGAGGACGGCTCCGGCGATCTCGACCTCGCGGACCTGCGCGGCGACGTGACCATCGAAGACGGTTCCGGCTCGCTGACGCTCGTGGGCGCCGACGGCAACGTGAGGATCGAGGACGGTTCCGGCGAAGTCGCCATCACGGGCGTCAAAGGCGATGTCGTCGCTGAGGACGGCTCCGGCGACCTGACCATCCGCCAAGTGGGCGGTGCCGTGACGATCACCGAAGACGGCTCCGGCGAAATCGCCATCACCGGCGCCGGTCGCGGCGTACACATCCGCAACGACGGCTCGGGCAGCATCGTCCTGCGCGACATCACCGGCGATGTCCGGGTCGAAGAAGACGGCTCGGGCACGATCGAGACCTCGGGTGTCACCGGCAAAGTCGAGATTCCCGAAGGCAAGCGTCGGGACCGCTGAAGCTCGGGCGGAAACGGCCGGCCCGCGGGCCGGCCTGTAAGGTGAGAGTGGCCTGCTACAGCTTTTCCGGGGCAAGACTGCCAGAAGTGTTCACTCAGGCAATTAGGGTTCGGAATCGACCAGCTGTTCGGCGCAGGCTGCGTTTCAGGGTGCCGAAGAAGCGTTCGATCCTGCCGTTTTCCCAGTGCGAGAAGTGGCGCGTTCGTTGCGCGCCGATGCCGAGCAAAGCGAGCGCGAAGCGCCAGAGCCAGCTTCGGAAGGCGAGTTCGTTGTCGGTCCGTAGGATCTTCGGCACGCCGAAGCGCTCGACGGCGTCGAAGACGCGGAGCAGGGCGATTTCAGTCGGATGACTTCGCGGCGCACCCAGGCGGGTTTCGGGGCCGTGCGTCGGCTCGATGACGGTCTCCGGCGATAGGAATCGAATTCACGCCTTCACAAGTCATGACGGCGAGGGCTCCGAAGAGAATCAGCAGAAGAATGAAGGTGGCCACGGCACCGGGGAACACGGAAAAGTGCTACCAACGGTGAGTCCGTGGCGATCAGCGAACGAGCACGGCGAGCCACGGCTTCGATGCCGCGGCGCGACTGACGAGCAAGAGCTGGGCAGGAGGGCCGCAGGCGTTGACCGAGATGCTCGCCTGGACGCCCAAGAACCTGGTTGCGTCCTTGACCCAGAGCCCGGTGAACGTGGATCACCTGGCCTTCCAGTACGACGGCGCCAGCCGCTTGACCCGCCGCCAGCGTAGCAACCCTCCGAGCTCGCCGACGGTCACGATGCGGGGCCTCGACACCCACGGCTTCGACGCCGCCGAGAATCTTCTCGCCCACACCGAGCAGTCGAGCTGCGCTGCCACGGCCGAGACGACGGCGTTTCCGCTCGATGCTTCCGGCCGCAACCGACCGAGCAAAGTGGGTACCGCCACGCTCGAGTGGGACAGCGCGGGCAACCTCGTCCGCCGCGGCAATCAGCGTTACCAGTACGACTACCGCAACCGCCTGACGGTGGTCACGGACTTGACCGGCCTCGAAGAGATCGCCCACTACGAATACGACGCCTTCAATCGGCGGCTCAAAAAGACCGTCGGGAGCGTCGTGACCGAAACCGTGTGGGACGGCTGGGAACCGGTCGAAGAGTACCGGGACGGTCAGCTCCAGAGCCGCCGCCTCTTCGGCCCGGAGCTCGGCGAGCTGGTGCGCATGGAGCAGGACCTCGACGGTAACGGCACGCTCGAGCAAACCTACCTGCCCGTCTTCGACAGCCTCGGCCACCTCGCCGAGCTGCGCCGGGAGGACGGCAGCCTCGTCGAGCGCTACACCTACACGCCCTTCGGCGAACGCCGCGTCTTCCTGCCCGACACGACGCCGCCGCGGATCGAGCAAATCCTCGCGATGCCGCTGGAGATCCGCCTCGAGGTTTCCGAAGAAGTCGACCTCACCAAGCTCCGCGACGCTCTCGACACCGGCATCTCCCTGCGCTCCCAGGTCACCGGCCTCTACTACGACGTCACCATCGACCAGCCCCCGACCGACGGCTGCAAACCCGGCCGCCGCTTGGCCTTGCGGAAAGCCTCCACGAATCCCGAAGACCCGTGGCCCGAACCCAACGAGCCGGTCGAGCTGTACTTCGCTACCGACTTGCTCACCGACCGCGCCGGCAACACCCAGCCGGCCGCCCTCTCCAAGACCTTCCTCTGGCCCACCCAACCGGTGGTAGTCCAAGACGAC
>JANRLG010000026.1:0-8369 GCA_033762835.1 Thermoanaerobaculia bacterium | reverse complement strand
CTTGCTGCGCCCCTCTTTGCTCCGGATTTGCTACACTCCCGGGCTCGAAAGTCACTTCGACCAACCGATGCCCATCGCTCACCCTCTTCGCTGTCTCCATCCATGACACTCGTCACTTTGCCCGACGAGGGGATCGATACCCTCCTCGGCACCCACGATGAAAACCTGCGCCGCATGGAGCGCGCCTTCGGCGTGACCTTGGCGGCGCGCGGCACCGAGCTGCACGTCGACGGCGAGCCCGCGGGCATCGCCGCCGTCGAACACCTGATGAACGAGGTACGCGCCCTCCACGCCGCCGGCTATCGCTTGAAGCCGGGCGACGTGCGGACCGCGGTGCGCGTGGTGCAGGACGACGCGCGGGCCAATCTCGTCGATTTCTTCCAGCCCTCCGGCCTGCTCGGTTCGGTGGTGCGCACGGTCTCCCCGCGCACGCTGCGCCAGCTGCTCTACCTGAAGGCCATGGTCGAAGACGACATCGTCATCTCGATCGGTCCCGCGGGCACGGGCAAGACTTACCTGGCGGTGGCCATGGCGGCGACCTGCCTGCTCGAGAAGAAGGTGCGTCGGATCATTCTGGCGCGGCCGGCGGTCGAAGCGGGGGAGAAGCTCGGCTTCCTGCCCGGCGATCTGGTCGAGAAGGTCAACCCCTACCTCAGACCTCTCCACGATGCCCTCTACGACATCATCGGTTACGACAAAGTCAGCCGCATGATGGAGAAGAACGTCATCGAGGTGGCCCCGATCGCCTTCATGCGCGGGCGGACGTTGAACGACAGCTTCATCATTCTCGACGAAGCCCAGAACACCACCACCGAGCAGATGAAGATGTTCCTGACGCGCATCGGCTTCGGCTCGAAGGCCGTGATCAACGGCGACGTCACCCAGGTGGATCTCCCTCAGGGGCGCCTATCGGGGCTGAAGGAAGCCGAGCAGGTGCTGATGGGCATCGAGGGCATCACCTTCTTCCGCTTCGATCAGCGCGATGTCGTGCGCCACCCGCTGGTGCAGAAGGTGGTCACCGCCTACGACCGCTTCGATCGGATGAAGGCCGAACGCAACCTCCGCGGCGCTACCCCGGACGCCGATCTGTGACCTCGCCATGAGTCCTGAAGGTCGAAAATCCGGCACCTGCGAGCTCGCTCTCCAGAATCCCAACCGATACCCCGAGGCCCGGCCGGCGCTCTGGCGCACCTGGCTCGGGGCGCTGCTCGCAGAGATCGCGCCCGACGCCGACAGCTTCGGCGTGCGTTTCGCCTCGGACCGTGAAGTCCGGCGTTTCAACCGTGAGTTGCGCGGCAAGGACTACGCCACCGACGTGCTGTCGTTTCCCGGCGAAGAGACCTTCGACGGCCGGCACCTGGGCGACGTCTTGATCTCCGTCCCCGTGGCGCGCCGCCAAGCCGCCGAGCGCGGGCACACGGTGGACCGCGAGCTGCAGATTCTGCTGCTCCACGGCGTTCTCCACTGCCTCGGTCACGACCATGAGACCGACGACGGCCGGATGGAACGGCTCGAGCGCAAGCTCGCCCGGCGCTTCCTCGTCGACCGCTCGGAGGCGGAATCATGAATGCCGTCGAGGTGCTCGAGGGCGCTTGGTACTGGCTCGCCGCCCTCCTGCTGGGGCTCACCGTCGGTTTGTCCATCCTTTCGGCGCTGCTCGAGCGCAGCGGCCCCTTGCGGCTCCATGCCTGGGCGGAAGAAGAGGGCGGGCCGCGGCTGGCCCGGCTGTACCACGAAGCCGGCCGCTTCGAGGGCTTCCGGCTGGCGCTCTCCTTGGGGGCGTCGCTCGCGCCGCTGGCCTTGGGCGCGGTGCTCGAACGGTTGCTGCGGCCCTCCTTCGAGGCCCCCGCGGGTTCGATCCTGACCGCCTTCGCCCTGGTCGCCTTCGTCATCTTGGTCTGCGAGGTCTTCCACCGCCGGCTGACCGCGCGCTCCGCCGAGCGCGCACTGGCCGTCGCTTCGCCGCTCTACCGGCTGCTTCTGTGGCCGGCGCTCCCGGCCGTGGCCCTGGCTGCGCCGCTGTTCCATCGCCCCGAGGTCGACCCGGAGGACGACGAAGAGGAGCTCTCGGACGGGCAGCTCGACGCCTTCGTGGACCTGGGCGCCCAGGAGGGCATCCTCGAGCCCGAGGGCGAGGCCCTGCTGCGCCGGGTGGTCGGTTTCGCCGACATCACGGTCAAGAGCCTGATGACGCCGCGGATCGAAATGGTGGGGGTGTCCGCGGACTCTTCCCTCGATGACCTGGTGGCAGCCGCGGTGGAGTCCGGCCACTCCCGGCTGCCGCTGTACGAGGGTTCGGTGGACCACATCGTGGGTATCGTTTACTTGCGCGACGTGTTGCGCGCCCAACGGGCCGGCGAAACGACGACCGCCCGGGAGCTCGCCAAGGCCGCCTCCTTCGTACCCGAGACGAAACCGGCGGACCAGATGCTGCGCGAGTTCCAGGCCGGGTACCAGCAACTGGCCATCGTGGTCGACGAGTTCGGCGGCACCGCCGGGCTCGTCACCGTCGAGGACTTGGTCGAACAGTTGGTGGGCGACCTGGCCGACGAGGGCGAGCAGGTCACCGCCGAGTGCGAAGCGCTGCCCGGCGGCGGCTGGCGCCTCGACGGTGCCACCGAGATCGAAAAACTCGAGGAGCTCTTCGAGGACGACTGGGACGAAACCCCTTACGAGACCGTCGGCGGTCTCGTCTTCGGGTTGTTCGGATACGTGCCGCGGGTGGGGGAGTCGGTCACGGATCACGGCCTCGTGTTCACGGTCGAGGACGTCGCCGAGCGCCGGGTGAGCCGAGTGCGCGTCGAACGCAAGACCGCCGGGGAAAACGAGGAGGTCGGGTGAAGAAGTTCGGTTCCGTGGCCCTGGTGGGCCGCCCCAACGCAGGCAAATCGACGCTCGTGAACCGCCTCCTGGGCGAAAAGCTGGCGATCGTCTCCGACAAACCGCAGACTACACGTCACCGCATGGTGGGTTTGCTCTCGGAGGAGCCCGGGCAGCTCGTGTTCTTCGACACCCCGGGCGTGCACCGGCCGCTCCACCGCATGAATCGGCAGATGGTCCAACACGCCGTGGATGCCCTCGAGGAAGCGGACGTCGTGGCACTCCTGGTCGACGTCACCACGAGCTTCGGCGCCGGGGATCAGTACCTGCTGGATTTGCTCGCCAAAAGCGGCGGCGAGGGAGTCAAGATCGCCGTGCTGAACAAGGCCGATCGCGTGCTCCACAAAGAGAAACTGCTGCCCGAGATCGCCCGCTACGCCAACACGGGGCTGTTCCGCGACATCGTGCCGATCTCGGCGAAGACCGGGGACGGGGTCGATCGCTTGCTGGCGCTGTTCTGGGAGCTGGTGCCCGAGGGCGAAGCGGCCTACGACCCGGAGCTACTGACGGTCCACCCCGAGCGTTTCCTGGTCGCCGAGCGCATCCGCGAAAAAGTCCTCGCCGCCACCCGCGACGAGCTGCCGTTCTCCACCGCCGTCAAGCTCGATGCCTACGAAGAGAGCGACCGCCTGGTGAAGATCTATGCGACGCTTCTCGTCGAGCGTCCGGGCCAGAAAGCGATCCTCGTCGGTCGCCAAGGCGAGATGATCAAACGCATCGGCACGGCCGCCCGTCAGGATGTCGAGGAGTTCCTCGAGCGCAAGGTCTTCCTGGACCTGCGCGTCCGCGAAGAGCCGGACTGGCGCGAGAACGCGGACATCCTGTCGGCGCTCGAGCGGGATGTGTTCTAGACTCCCCAACCCCATGCCGCTCGTCCCCTTCCAAGGCCGCTTACCCACCCTCGGTGAGGGTGTCTACCTGGCCCCCACGGCGTACCTCACGGGGGACATTACCGTCGGCCGCGACAGTTCGTTTTGGTACCACACCGTGGCCCGGGGCGATGTCCACTGGATCAGGATCGGCGAGCGCACCAACGTCCAGGACGGCGCGGTGCTGCACGTGACCTACGAAACCCACCCCCTGACGATCGGCAACGGTGTCGTCATCGGCCATGCCGCGGTTCTCCATGGTTGCACCATCGAAGACGACGTGCTGATCGGGATCGGTGCCCGCGTGCTCGACGGCGCGGTGGTCGAGCGGGGCGCCCAGATCGGCGCCGGAGCGCTGGTGCCGCCGGGCATGCGGGTGCCCGCGGGCCATCTGGTGCTCGGGGTGCCGGCGCGGGTGGTGCGCCCCCTGACGCCGGAGGAAGGCCGGACGATCCTCGCGATCGCCGACCGTTATGCCGCACTGAAAGACATCTACCGGGCCACCGACGCCGCCACGGCGAGCAGTGGCGCCCCGAGCGAGGAGTAGAACGACGTGAAAGAGCGCAGGCCGGCCGGCACGCTTCGTATCGACCACGAGGGACAGGCGGTTTTGTTGAAGGGCTGGGTCGCCCGTCGCCGCGACTTGGGCGGTCTGATGTTCCTCGACCTGCGGGATCGCTCGGGCCTCGCCCAAGTGGTCGTCCATCCCGACGACCATCCGGAGGTCGCCGCTGCCCTGGCCGCGGTGCGCGGGGAGTGGGTGATCGAAGTCGAAGGCCAAGTCGTTCGCCGCGAAAGTCCCAACCCCGACCTGCCCACCGGCCTCGTCGAGGTGGTGGCGACCCGCGCCGCCGTGTTGTCGCGAGCCGAGACGCCGCCGATCACCGTTGCCGGTGAGTCCGATGCTTCGGAGGAGACCAAACTCCGCTTCCGTTACCTGGACCTGCGCCGTCCCGAGCTCCAGAAGAACTTCCAACTCCGCGACAAGGTCACCCTGGAGGTCCGCAAGTACTTCCACGAGCAGGGCTTCCTCGACGTCGAGACGCCGATCCTGACGCGCTCGACCCCCGAGGGCGCGCGCGACTACCTGGTGCCGTCCCGCGTCCACCGCGGCGAGTTCTACGCCTTGCCGCAATCACCCCAGCTGTTCAAGCAGATCCTCATGGTCGCGGGGTTCGAGCGCTACATTCAGATCGCCCGCTGCTTCCGCGACGAGGATCTGCGGGCCGACCGCCAGCCCGAGTTCACGCAGGTCGACCTCGAAATGTCCTTCGTCGACGAAGAGGCCGTCATCGACTTGATCGAAGGCCTGTTCGGGCGCATCTTCCCGCTCGCGGGCATCGAGCCGCCGCGCCACTTCCCCCGTCTGACCTATGCCGACGCCCTGGCGCGTTACGGCTCGGACCGTCCGGATCTACGCTTCGGCCTAGAGATCCAGGACCTTTCGGCGCTGCTCGGGACCAGCGGTTTCCGTGGGTTCGCCGCGGCGGTCGAAGCCGGTGGGGTCATTCGCGGATTCCGGGTGCCCGGCGCCGCCGGGGCGTCGCGGCGCGAGCTCGACGGCTGGGTCGAGGTCGCCAAACGGTACGGCGCCGCCGGCATCGTGTGGTTGCGCCGGAAGGACGGTGAGTTGGCGTTCCAGGTCAAAGGCGCGCTCAGCGAGGCCGAGCTTGCGGCCGCCGCGGAAGCCCTAGCCGTCGGGGAAGGGGACCTGGCGCTCCTCGCCGCCGGTCCCGCGGACAAGACGGCCGCCGCCTTGGGTGCACTGCGGCTCGAGCTGGCCCGTCATTACGACTTGATCCCCGCGGGGGAACACGCCTTCTGTTGGGTGGTCGAGTTTCCGCTCGTGGCCTGGGACGAGGGCGAAGGCCGCTTCATGGCCAGCCACCACCCGTTCACCAGCCCTGACCCGCGGGATCTCGAGTTCTTGGAGTCCGACCCCGGCCGGGTCCGCTCTCGGGCCTACGACGTCGTTTTGGACGGCATCGAGCTCGGCGGCGGTTCGATCCGCATTCACGATCAGGAGCTCCAGTCGCGGGTGTTCCGGCTGCTGGGCATTTCGGCGGAAGAGGCCGAGGCCCGCTTCGGCTTCTTCCTGGACGCCCTGCGCTACGGCGCGCCGCCCCACGGCGGTCTCGCCCTCGGCCTTGATCGCTTGATCATGCTGATGGCGGGTTCGAGCTCGATTCGCGACGTCATCGCGTTCCCCAAGACCGCCTCGGCGAGCTGCCTGATGACCTCGGCCCCGTCCCCGGTGGACGACCGCCAGTTGGCCGAGCTCGGGATCGCCCGGGCGGCCGACAAGCCCGGCAAGTAGGCCGCCGGTGATCCACCGCCTGTCCCTGGCCCACCCTGGCGGTACGACGCCGATCGTGGTCGGAGCAGGCGCTCTCGAGGCGACCCGGGCCGAGCTCGAGACCTGGTGTGCCGGCCGCACGCTGTTCGTCGTCTCGAGCCCGCGGGTGCGCGCCCTCCACGGCGCCGTTCTGGCGCCGCTCGGAGCCGCCGCGGCCCGGGTCGTCGACCTCGACGTGCCGGACGGCGAGGCCGCCAAGACCGTGGCCGAGGTGGCCGAGTTGTGGCACGGCCTGCTCGCCGCCGGGGGCAAGCGGGACAGCCGCCTGATCACCTTCGGGGGCGGCAGCGTGTCCGACCTCGGGGGGTTCGCCGCGGCGACGTTTCTGCGCGGCATCGAGTTCGCGGCGCTGCCGACGACGCTCTTGGCGCAGGTCGACGCCGCCCTCGGGGGCAAAACGGGCATCGACCTGCCGGGCGCCAAGAACTCCGTGGGGGCGTTCCACATGCCTGCCTTCGTGGTCGCCGACACCGCCTGGCTCTCGACGTTGCCGCGCGCCGAGCTACGCGCCGGGCTGGCGGAAGTGATCAAAGTCGCCTTCGTGCTCGAACCGGAGCTGTTCGCGCGGCTCGAGCGGGAAATCGCAGGCCTGCTCGACGGCGATCCGCATCGGCTGGCCCCGATCGTGGCCGCCGCCGCCGCGGCCAAGGCGGCCGTCGTGGAGCGCGACCCTAAGGAAGCCGGCGAGCGCCGCGTGCTCAACTTCGGCCACACCCTCGGGCACGCGCTCGAAGCCGCGGGCCTCGAGCGCGGGGAGCCCCTGGCCCACGGCGACGCCGTCGGCTGGGGCATGCGCTTCGCCCTCCGCCTCGCCAGCCCGCGGGGCCTTCCCGCGGAGGACAGCGCCCGCCTGAGCGAGCTCCTCGACCGCCTCGGCCTGCCGCCCTTGCCGCAGTTCACGCCAGAGGAGCTGCTGGCCGTGCTCGCACGCGACAAGAAGGCCGTGGAATCCGGCGTGCGCTGGGTGCTGCCGCGGCGGCTGGGGGCCTGGGCAGCGGTCGAGGTGGCTCCGGACGAGGTGCGGGCCGAGCTGGTGGAATTCCTGGCGGCGTGCCAGAGTCACTGAAGAAAAGAGCCGAGCGAACGCTCGGCGGTTCCAGGGCGGCTCGCGCGGTCGTTACGGCCCGTGTCCGCCCTCCCCCAACGCTTCGAACGCCCGCCGCAGCTCTTCCGGCGCCCGGCACGGGCGCCGGGTGGCCTTGTCGACCCAGATGTGGTCCGTGGCGCCTTTCGACAGCAGCTCGTCCCCGCGGCGCACTTCGTACTCGAAGCGCACCCCACGGCTCGCGAGGTGGCCGACTTTGGCGTGGACTTGCACGACGTCGCCGTAGAAGGCCGGGCGCAGGTAGCGCAGCTCGACGCCGGTGACCATCAGCAGGAAGCCCGTCTTCTCGATGTCGGCATAGTGGAAGCCGGTCTTCGAGCACAGGGCGGTGCGGGCGAGCTCCAGCCAGACGACGTAATTGGCGTGGTGGACGACGCCCATTTGGTCGGTTTCGGCGTAGCGGACCTCGATGTCGATCAACGCGGTTTGTTGGCTCATGGCTAAAAAGCGCTGTGGTAGAAGACGGTCCAGAGAATCTTGTAGCCCGCCCGGACGGTCCCGGAGAGGGTGCCGGTGATTTTCGACACCCCGACCCGCTTGCGGTAGGAGACCGGCACCTCGGTGACGGCGAGGCGGTGGCGCAGGGCCTTGACCTGCATCTCCGCCGTCCAACCGAAATCTGGATCGCGCATCTGGAGCTGCTCCAGGGCGCGCCACCGAATGGCGCGGAACGGGCCGAGGTCGGTGTAGCGGTGGCCGTACAGTGTGCGGATCAGCTTGCAGGCGACGAAGTTGCCCGCCCGCGCTTGGGGCAGCAGCGCGCCCCGTTCCCGCTGGCCCAAGGTCCGCGAGCCGATCACGAGGTCGGCTTGGCCGGCCAGGATCGGGGCGATCACCGCGGGCAACTCTTCCGGGTGATCGGAATAGTCGGCATCCAGGAACACCACGATGTCCGGCGGATCGTTCGCTCGTAACCAGGCGAGACCGGCCAAACAGGCACTTCCGTAACCTTGGCGGCGCGCCGGCACGACGATCGCGCCGCCCGCCTCCGCGACCACCGCGGTGGCGTCCTGCGAGTTGTTGTCGGCCACGACCGTCCGCCGCACGGTGCCCGGCGGCAAGGCGCGCAGGGCTGCGAGCACGAGCGGCAGGGAAGCTTCCTCGTTGTAGGCCGGGATCAGGACGTCGACGCGGAGTTCGGGCACGGCGCGAAGCATAC
>JANRLG010000025.1:0-8064 GCA_033762835.1 Thermoanaerobaculia bacterium | reverse complement strand
GGGTGCGGTGACGCTCATGATGCCGACGGATAGACCAGGTTCGGCGGGGCGTCAAATTCGGCGTGTCAGGGTGGCGCACCGTGGGCCACGGGTGGGGGCGGCGGGAAAAGCAAGTGCTCGTCAGGCTCAGTACTGCTGCCGACGATCCTCATCAGCCACAGCGCGCGCGCCGTGCGCTACATGCTGTTGTTAGACTGCTTCAAGGTACGCCTCCTTGCTGGCGCCGGCACAGACTGCGCGCATCTCGGCGACGAAGCGGTCGAGTAGCGCGGGCTCCGACCTGATAAACATCGTAGCCCTGCTGGCGACCTCCTTCTTCGCGAACTCCACGAACTCGGACTCCTGCTCGCTGGACACAAACAGCCGCCCTGGCTCTGGAAAGTGAAACCGGGCATGAAAGGCCCCGCTCGCGTACTCAGGCCCGAACTCACCGAATCGAAGGTCGAACAGACCGCCGTGCACGTGATCTTTGAAGACGTCGAGCGACGAGACGGACTCCTCGAGTGCCGCTTGCCCGACGTAGGCCTTGTTCGAGAAGGAGGACACTCCGTCGGATACGAGAATCCGAAGCTCGACGACGTCGTCATCGGACCAGAGCCGCGATATCTGGATGCCTGGTCTCACCGGACTTCTCCGGTCTAACGGATCCTCAGTTTCGCCGGCGCGCTCCACAAGGCTCACCGAGCGAAGCGAGCAGAGGCACAACAGGCGCGTCCGGTGCAACGACTTGTTAGTAGATGTCCGGCCGCCTAGTGGAACTGGCCGAACCATGGCGCTTCCCCCGTTGGGATGTACGGCCAATCTTCTCTTCGCGGTAGAGACCTTCTTGCTGCTTCGCATTCCTCTTCTGTCAAGAACATGCCACCCAGGTCATTGGCAGCGTTGATGGCGTAGAACTTGTCTGACGACGTCTCGAGCTGCGTGTTCACAATGCTGAAGAACGCATGCGTCGCCCGGCCCCAGCTCTGGCCCTCGGAATCAGGAAGATCAGGCCCGTAGATCAGATACTCCTGGCCTTGGCTCCGAACGGCGTAAGACGGAGTGTCTGAGTTTTCGAGTTCTTCGATCGTAGCGGGCTGAGAAACGAGTTCACTGAGCTTTGGAAGCAGCTCTTCATACGCCTCACCAATTCCCACTTCCGCGAGAGACTCAGCATCCAGCAGGACCATCTGCTCGTAATCAAGCTTGAGATCCGGCTTGCACCCGATCATTAGGCCGGCAACGGTGAATGCAACAAGGAATCTGGCGACAGGGTTCATCGGAAATCTAACGGGACTTGAGTAGGCGGCAGGCGCTTCCGCATGGAAAGGGCCTCCTTACACATAGTTTGTCCAGGACCCCATCTTTCGCCGCAGCCGATCGATGAGCGGTGTGCGGTAACCCTGCGGTAGCAGTCCAGCGTCTGAGAGAGTGCACTCCGCGAGAGCGCGGACCTTCCAGTCGCCATCGCGCAGGGCGGCTTGAGCAGCAGTGCGCGCGGCAGCATCACGACCAACGTCATGGTCCCCCAGTAGGTCTACGCAGGCACGACGAACGGATGCCGACGAAGAACCGAGTCCCAAAACGAGCCTGTCTCGCGCGGCACGCCGAAAGCTCTCCGGCGCATCCTGGAGAAAACCGAGAGCTCCCAGGGCGTAAAACGCTGGCTTCGAGTCGGGATGAGCTTCGCACACCGAGAGCAGTCGATTCAGCTCGGCCAAGAAGAATGCCTCGAGCGCGACGGCGGCCGGGGCCAACGCTTCGTACACGTCACTTAGGCGAAACGCCTGGTCCGAGTCGGTGGGGTCGAGGGTCTGAATCCAACCGGCAAGGCGCTCTGGAACCACTTGCGCCTGGGCGCGCATCCGACCGTAGATGGCCGCACGCGCCTCATCCGGCAATCCCGAGGTGCTGGAGAAATCTAGCTCGTCCAGTTCGGCAAGCTCTTTGTCGAACATTTAGTCCAACCCCTCGCTATTTTTCCGCCTAACGGTGATCCGCTTGAGCGGCCGGCGGCCTCTGACGTTGGCTACTGGCAAAGCGGCCGGCCCGCCGGTCCGCTCGAAGCGTGTGTTGGCTGGTGAACCACTACGGTCTGGTCTCGCAACGTTTAGAAATCTTACTCTTCCCTGCTCAGCTCTCGGCGCATCTCCTTCGTAGGGCAGGCGGTCCTAAGACTCGAGAACGTTCACCGCAGCGAGCACCGACTGGCGCCAGGAGTCCGTCGTCGTGGGCGTGCTCTTGCCGAGGTGTGACGCCAAGCCTTTTGGCGGGGCCTCGGCCTCCGGCGCGGCAGAGGCCAGCACCGCCCGGGTGTTCTTCACCTTCTCCTGCAGGGCCGAGCTCTGCTGCTCGGCAGCGCTCTTCTTCTCCTCCGCCTCCGTGGCCTTGTCGGTCTGCCGCGCGATCTCGCCCTTGAGCGTCTTCTCGGTGGCCTGCGCCGGCAGCCGGCCAAAGTAGTAGCCGATGATGACGAAGATGACGGACTCGAGCCGCGTCAGGGTCTGCTGGTCCTGCTTCGCAGCGCCGGGGATGAGGCCGAAGAGCGCGCCGACGTAGAGGAGGAGAAAGACGATGGTGAGGGTCGCCATCATCCAGGTCCTCACCGGGTCCAGCATCGACTGCCCTTTGCCGTCTTCGCCCTTGGGAGGAGGCGTCTTGCCCGCTCCCGGTTCGTCGGGCTTGCTTAGGGGTTCGTTGGCCATCGTCGTCTCCTTGCTTGCAGTTGCCGCTCAGGGCTCCTGGGTTTGTGGCGCCTCGCTGAGGTCGCCGTAGAGGGTGTAGAGGAGCCACGTCGGATCCTCTACAGCAGTGAGTTGCTGCCGGGCCTCGTACATGGCTTGCGGCAGGGGGAGCTTGCGGTCGAGGTGAGCCGTGAAAAGCTCCTGGGCGAAGCGCAGGGCCACCGTCGTGGTCGCCGGCGCCAGGGTGCCGATGTAGGCGCGGGCACCGGCGCGGAGAAAGCTCCAGCCGAAGGTGGTGAGGCCGCTGACGCTGAAGCTGGCGGAGGCCGAGGAGCAAGCGTTGACGAACACTACTGCGTTGCTCGGCAGTTGGAAGCCGCGCACCTGCGAAGGCGCCAGGCGTCCCAGCGCCGTGGGTTCGATCTCCAGCAAGTAGCCGCGGTCTTCTTCCACCAGGCCGTGGCAGAGCAGGTGGATGACCTTCGCCTCGCGGATCTGTTCGCTGAGCTGGATGATGGTGACCTTCGTTCGCACGTTGCCTTCGAAGTTGGTCACCACCTGGTAGCCGCCGACGGACCGCACGAGCTCGCGCAGCAGCGGATACGCTGCGGGGGTGGTGGCCACGCCGTCGCCCAGGAGATAGAGGAGGCGGTCGGGGGCGGGAGGCAGGGCCTGCGTGGCGGAGAGGCCTACGGCATCGCCGTTGTGGACCGGGCTGTCGCGCACCGGCACGCGGACGAGTACGAAGTCCTGGTTGAGATGGTGGCCGGTGGCGGCGTTCCAGGCCAGCTCCCAGGGCACGGCGTCGAGCTTGGAATCGCGGATCACCCAGTGGATGATGGAGCCGGGACGGAGGTGGGCGAGCACCGCCCACGCGGACGGCGACAGGATGTCCTCGGCGACATGGTGCCCGGCCCCCTTCAGGTTCAGGCGGATCGCCTGCAGGGCCTCGCCGGCCGTAGCGACCCCCAGGGCGGCGGGATTGTCGAGGTCGCGCTCGATCTCGTCGATCGCCGCCCGCAGCGCCTTCAGAGCCGTCTGCACGCCCTCCACTTCCAGCGGGTCTACGGAGCGGCCGAGGGGGAAGAGGTTGGGCTTCCATGCGTCCCCTTCCGGCAGCGGGACGAGAAGGTGAAAGGCGACCCGGCTGTCGCCGCCGGTCAGGGAGACCTGCACGGTGATGCCGTTGGACTGCGCGGACAAGGTGGGGGCCGGATCGCGGAAGATGATGGTGCCGAGCTTCTCCAGCCGTAGGCCCTGCGGCGTCTCCGCTGCGCGCAGCCGCACGGTAAGGCTGCCGATGAGGCGGTACTCGTCGTAGACGAGCAGGCCGACTTCCCCGTCCGCCGGCTTCTCCGCCCGCACCGTGAACTCCGCCACGTCGCTGTCCGCGGCGCGCGGCACCTTGACAAACCAGACCTCAGGGCCCACCGTGAACTGCTGGGAGAAGGCATGGACGAGGACCGTCGCGAACTGCTTGCCGGCCGGGACCCGCAGGTCCACGGGGCGGGACTCACCGTCGGCGGCCTGGACGCGCAGCGCGAACGAGACGCGCCCGGCGCCAGGGGCCTGCACATCGGCGGTGAAGCCGCAGTCGGTGTAGCGGTGGATGACTTCCTCGTCGGCCGACGGCCCCTCGCCCGCCTCGGCGGGTCCGCCTCGGGGCGAGGCCGGAGGAGGCGGCGCGTTGGCGGCCGGTGCGGGTCCGCTCTCGATCGGGATCGATCGGGACGGCGGCGCGTCGTGCGCGCGGAATTCCCCGAGGGGCACTGTGACCGGGCCGTCGATCGTGACCTCCATGGGGGTAGTGGAGCCGAGGCTGTGGGGTTGCGGCTCGTGCCCGGCATACTGGCCCCAAGAGGCGAGAAACGGCTCCACCTCGCCGAGGTTGTGCTCCGCGAGCAGGCGCACGCGATGGTCGGAGTCCCAGGCCAGCCGGGCGGCGAAGGGGAAGCGGTCCTGCCACTCGAGGCTCCCCAGCCGCTGCGCGAAACGCCTGCGGACCTGGCGGCTGGGATCCGTCAGGAAGTGCCAGGAGAGGGCGCGCGCTTGGCCGACGTCCAGGGTGACCCGGGTGTCGAGCAGGTGAAATGTGCAGGGCTGGTGATCCGCCAAGGCGGCCAGGCCTTGGTCGACGAGGGCGAGACGGTCCCGCACCCTCGACGCGGCAAGCAGGCGGAAGAAATCGCGGTTCAGGTCCGCGCCATCGATAGGACTGCCAAGCCACGGGTGGGGCATGTGTTTGTACCTCCCGAAATTCCTCTCGCCTATATGGACGAACCGGCCGTTCCATTTTCACTGGATCCGGATTCCGGCCCGGCCGCTCAAAGCGTGTGCTGGCTGGCGAACCACTATGGCCTGGTCTCGCAACGCTTTCTCCAGGCGTGGCGGTCCGTCGGTCGCGACTCTTTTTGCCACAGGTCGATATCTACACGAAACTTACGATCGTGATGAACTGTAGAAATTCTACGCCCGCAGCACGGCTGAGCAAAGAGCTCACTTAGAGGCAATCGCGGCTGGCTTCCTCGCCTGCTCTGTTGTGCGTGGGAGCTCGGGGGGCAATAGGGGGACCGCGTTCCTGGGGTCGTCGCGTCTTCGGTGCTCTGACCCCAAGCTAAATGGCGTCGCTCCGTTTGGGGCTCTTCGCCCTTTGGCAGTTTGGCGCCGAGCGGAGCGAGGCGCCAAACTGCAAGTCTTCTTGAGTGGAACAACCGTAGCAAGGGGCGCTGTTTGCCGCTTGCGGGCCATCTCGCAACGAAGCTGCTCAGCCAGGGCCACTCAGCGGGCGCCCGGGGGGTACTTGGCCGCGAGCGCATAGGGCAAGGTCACGCGGCCGAAACCGGCGGTGAGGTCCTTCTGGTGGACCGCTCGGGCACGCTCGAGCTGCGTGCGCAGGTCGGCCACGAGCGGCGAAGGGAGCACGGTACAGCGGTCCTTCTGGCCCTTTCCGCTCCGGACCAGCAAGGCTCCTTGGTCGAAGTCGAGATCCTTGGCCCGCAAGCGGAGACCTTCCGTCATGCGCAGGCCGGCCCCGTAAAGCAGCGTGAAGTACACCCGCTCGGGGCCTTCGCTCTGAGCAAGCACTCGACGAACCTCGTCGGGCGAGAGGACCACGAGAAGCCGACGACGATGGGGCGCTCGGACACTGGGCAGCTCACGGGTGAGGCGGCGCGGCTGGGCACACCCCCACTCCGAGCCAAGTTCCTTCTCTCTGGCTGCAGAGCGTCTGACTGGTAGGAAAGCAGAGGCTGCCGACCAAGCAGTTGCCTAACCCGCAACGCGCCTCGTTCGGGTGAAACTGGCCGCCCATTTGAGCGCAACGATCCACCGTCGTCTCGAGGCAGCTATTGCCGACACAGCAGGGACGCAGACAACAGAAGTTGGCACAGGGGTGGATGGCTTCGCGGGAAATCCGCACGTCGTCCAAGGAACCGACCCAACACAAACCCGTCGGTGCCGTTCCGAGCGAATTCGGGGGATCCCAGAGGCATCCTATGCGCACCGGGGCTCCCAAGGAGCCCATTTTTGTATTCTCGACCCTGCTTCCGATCAACGTGTAGTTCAGCTGGTCATCACCGACATACAGAGAGAGTGTGCTCGTCGCACCAACGGTCTCTCGTACCAGCCAAACATGCCGCCACCGATCATCGGTCAGGTCATCATGCGTGCCGATGGCTGGACTTGCCCCGCCGCCATTCCAATAGGTGAGGAGGCCCCACCCACCGTCGAACTCGTCGAAGTCGAACTCGAGATTCTCTTGCTTGGCATCCGACAAGACGCCGAGACTGAGGGGATGCATGCGGGTTCGATATTTCTCCGCGTAGGCCAGTCCGCGACGTATTCCGCTACTCCTGAACCAGAACCGGATCGTAAAGTCGCCGTGTGCGGGGAAGACGAATTCAGGAGGAGCGAGCGCCAGCAAGTAGGCCGTGTCGTCGAAGACTCCGTAGCCACCTCCGGCGGGGCTCCTGGGTGCGGCATCCGACCAAAGAACCTGACCTGCGGTGAAGAGCGACTTGATGATGACGGCGTGTTGCTCTGGCGAGCTGTCGAAAAACGGTGCCGCAGGATTGTCGAAGTTGATCACGAGAGCTTCGTCACCGAAGCCGGGCTCAGAACAGAGGGCAAGCGCGATCACGAGGAATAAGAAGCCGAATCTCTTCATGGATATCCTCCCTATGGGCGTCGGGGCTCCGTTCGCGACTCCGAGCGCTGGCGAGCTTGGAGTGTCTTGGGGCTCTTCGCTAGCAGTTCACCAGACCTGACATTGCCGCGGCGGTGATTCGGGAGGTAATGTGTCTAGGGTTGGCCAAGCTTCCCCTCACAACTCCCACCACCGCCCGCCTCGCGCGAGCACCGGCGGGAAGCCGCGTTTCTGGATCAGGACTTGGTCCGGTGGCAGTTGACCGACCTCGCCTTCGGTCAGCAAGGGCCGTTTGACCTCACTCCAGGCGCGCGTCGTGTTGCGCCGGCTGGCGAAGCCGCCGCCGCGGTTTCGCGAGACCTTTTCGTAGCGCACCGTCGTATCGCCAGTCAGCTTCGAGAGTAGGGTCCGGGTGTCGGCCTGCTGGGTGGCGGTGGCCACGAGCACGCCGCAGTTGCCGGTGAGGGTCTCGGTCTTCGAGAAGTTCCGGACGATCTGGTTCAGGTCCTGAACAGCCAGGGTGCAGCGCACGCCGTAGCCGCGCAGGTAGGCCAGGGTGTCCTCGATCACGGGGACGCGGCCGAGGCTGGCGAACTCGTCGAGCAGGATCTCGAAGCTGCGGGCCTTGCGATCGGCGCCGCAGAGAGCTACGCGGCGGAAGAGCGCGGTCAGCAGCAGGCGCATGAGGCCGCCGACGCGCGCGAGGTCGTGGTAGGGCACTCTGGCGTAGGGCGTCGTGGGTTGTTCGCCGAGCAGGGCGTCGAGAGCGAAGTCAGATGTTTCGGTCGAGCGCGCGACGACCGGGTCTCCCCACAGGTCGAGAAACGGCTGAAGGCTCGACACGAGGCTCCCCCGCTCGCGTTCCGGCGTCGCCTTGAAGCGCCGCGCCTGGCGGGCAACTTCGGGGTGGGTTTTGAGACGCTCGCCGGTGAGCGCGTCGCGCTAGCGGTAGCGGAGGCCGTCGGGGTCGTGCGGGAACTCGGTCACCGCTTCGCGCCGACTCTTGCCTTTTTGGAGGGTGGTGTCGCGCTGGGCGAGAGCCGAGAGTCGAGGGGAATGGAGAGAAGGGCGGCCGGGCAACATGCCGCCCGAGTTTGCGAGGGGTGGTTTAGAACCGGGAAATCGGGTGTGTCAGGGTGGTGCACCGTGGGCCACGTCGGCGGGCGGCGGGGTGGGGGGCGGCTCAAAAGTGCCCGGGCCGCGCTCGCGGCGGGCAGCTCACCACTCGATCGAGATCCCGATCTCCGGCGGCTTCGA
>JANRLG010000024.1:0-12630 GCA_033762835.1 Thermoanaerobaculia bacterium | reverse complement strand
CATTGCGTTTTGGGGGCCCCGGGTGAAAGGGGTGGGGTTTGGGGTGGGGTTGGGGGTGGGGGGGGGGGGGCTGCAGGCACTCGGAGCCTCTGCACGATGCGCGGAAGCACCAGGTCGCTATCGATGCCCTGGTAGAAGGTGACCCGCAGCCGTAGCGCCCCGGCCTCGAGGCGACGGAGAAGGCTGGCATAGTTGCGACGAATGTCCACTTCGTTGGTGGAGTAGAAAGCCCACAGCACTTCCGGAAAGGCGCCCCCGTCTTCCAACACGTTGAAGAGCGCCCGGGTAAAGCCATCCGCCCAACCTCCGTACCCCAGCACGACCAGGCAAGCTTGCCCGAAGAGTCGACGGAGTGAGGCCTCAAAGCGCGGCCGAGGTTGCTCGAGTTGGGCTGGCAGGTGAAGGGTGTCGCTACCAGACCAGTAGCCGTGGGCGTGGACCACGTGGCAGCCCTCGGCACGAGTTTGTTCGAGGGAGAGATCGGTTGGCAGAAGTGTTTCGTAGAAGCGGGCGCCAGCTTTGCGCAAAGCTACCGATATCAAAGGGTCGAAGTTCGTCGTGAGAACCACTCGGCCATAGATTTCGGGTGCCAGGACTGCCAGCTCACCCAAGGCCGTGATGCCAGCTCGCAAGGCCCACCATGTGGGCTCCTTGGCGAGGGCATCGCAAGCCGCCTCGTCTCCCCGCACCGCGCGAGCTCGCAGGTCGCTCGGACCTCCAGGACAAGATTCGAGGACCGCTTCGCGCACGAGTCTGTTGATCGCTTCCGGCCCGCGACTCCCCTGGACAGCTCGGAGGACCTCCTGGTAGCCGTCCGCGCCAGGGCTAAGAGAAGCCGGGGCCATGGTCCCCAGAAGGTCCCGCGCCCGCGCTGTCACCGTGGCGACGCTGGCGACTCCCGGATTCCCGGCAGCCGTCGGGCAGGTAAGCCCCGAACCTACGAGGAACACTACCGGCCGACCGTCAGCGTGAGCCGAGAGCAGGCGCTCCTCGAATGCCGAGGAGTCGAAAAGATCCATGATCGCGACTCCGTGTCTGGTCAAGTGCTGGGGATGATACCAAAGGCCACCGTATCTGATCTGACTCGCTCTTCGGCGGCGGAGAATTGCAGCGGAGGCTCGCTTCGGCGATGATGGAGTAGACGGAAAGAGCCGCCGTTTCCGACAGTCCCTATTCCAGCGGAAAGCCTCCCAACCCCCCAGAATCGGGTCAGAGGACAGCGAGCAATGCCTGGGTCTGACCCTCGCTCCGCGCGGGCCATCCTCAGGCGCTCGGCCTTTTCGCCCTTCGGGCTCAAAGCGGCGGGACATAGCGGGCGAGCTGCCAATCTGATTGTCTCGAATTTGCTATAGGCCACAGCGAATGGTCGACCAAGTGTGTATGCTTGCCCTGTGGGCGGCTAGACCGAGGTCCGGTTGGGTGGGAGTTCGGGAGCAAAGACCGGTCCGACGTAGAGGAGGTGACTTACTCGTGGCAGGCGTTAACTCGGAGCTTCAAATCTCAGATCCGGAACGCCCCTCGACTTGGTCTAGACCTCCCTCATGGCTGCTTGTTCCTGGAATCAATCCGACCGTCATCCCCACTCCGCCGGAGACTCGGCCCCCGCTGCTGCCGCTAGACCAGCTGGCGTGGGAGGACTACGAAAGGCTGTGTCTTCGGCTGCTTGAAGAACAGCAGGAGACCGTCCACGTTGAAGAAGTGGGTAGGCTGGCGGGAGCTACCAAACCCGTCACCAGGGTATACGGGCAGAAGGGACAGGCACAATTCGGAATAGATGTTTACTCGCGTGACCCTATCCGGCTCGGCGAAGTGTCTGCGAAACGACGCTACGTCTGTCTACAGGCGAGGCGCATTCAGAGAGTGACGGTGGCTGCGCTGACGAAAAGCGTTACCGATTTCCTCGCTGGAAAGTGGGCACCGGTGTCGAGGAAGTTCATCTACGCGACCAGTTTTGCGTGCACAAGTGCAAAATTTTCAGATGCTGTGGAGGCGCAAGCTTCAAGGCTGGCAAGACAGTTCATTGAACTGGCCGTTTGGGATCAGGAAGAGGTGTCTCGGCTGCTGAAGGACCGCCCGCGGCTCGTTGACGACTTTTTCGGCCGTGAGTGGGTCACCTTCTTCTGCGGAACGTGCAAGGCGGAAGGCCTCGGTCGCCGACTAGATGCCCGCCAGGTTGCCGACCTCAGAAGTGGTTTGGCGAGAATTTACGGAGCTGCGTTCCAGATTGCGGACTCGGGACAGCTGGCGCTCTCTGGTTCCGCGAGATCAATTCGGCTCCAGGACAGGTTCGTTACGCCAGATGTAGTGTCAACGACGCCAGAGGCAGCTTCAGCTCCTGCCGCCAGCGATGATCTATCCCTAGAGAACCGACGCCATTTCAAGTTCGGCATGTCCCCAGAGCATTTCGTACTCTCGCACACTGAGTTCGAGGTCGAGCAGATGCCAGTGGGCGTCGCGAAACAGGATGCGGGTGCTGGGAGAAGGATCGACTTCGAAGAGCGGTGGTCTGCAGAAGCATGGCTTGGCACGTCGTTGCAGCAGGTTGTTGTCGGGGACCCGGGGGCCGGCAAGAGCACCCTGCTTCGCTACATGATCATGGACCTCCTTCGCAGCTCGCCGCGGTGGACAGTAGTTGCCGAGCGATGGGGCAGCCGTTTGCCTATCTGGCTGCCTTTCCACTACTTCACTCAGCGCGTTGCGGGCACCACGGGCCAATCGGCCTCGGTTGGCGCTGCCATTCGAGCTTGGCTTGAGCAGCACGACTTCGGCCGCGTATGGCCGCTTGTAGAATTAGCGATGGCCGACGAACGCCTGCTGCTGGTCGTTGATGGTCTTGACGAGTGGATTACTGATGAGGCGGGGCGTCTCGCCGCTGCCGCAGTGGAGACCTTCGCCAAAGCTCATTCCGTTGCTGTCCTTGTCACCACTAGACCCTACGGGCTTGCGCGCCTGACTCTCAGCGCGGGGTGGAGCTTCGCACGAATCGCGCCTTTGACGGGTAGTCAACAAAGAGAACTTGCTCGGGCATATTTCAGTGTCGTTGCATCTGTCAGTGATGGATATAGTGGAGATAGTCATGTTGACGCATTAGTAGATTCCTTTCTGTCAGAAGTTCATAGCTCACCTGATCTCAGGGCGGTGAGTGGGGTCCCGCTCTTCATGGTGCTCCTTATTGGGCTCCGACTATCGACCCTCGGCAGACTGCCCGAGCGCCGCTTCGAGGTATACGACCGAGCAGTCCAGTTGCTCATGGCTGAGCATCCGCAGCGCCGCCGCGTGGCAGCAGCAGTCACTGTGGCCAGGACTGGACTCTCAGAGCGGGAAACAAGGGCGCTGCTCGCTGAAGTCGCCTTCCTCAGCCAAAGACGTGGAGATGTTGCGAGCATCTCGGATGCAGTTCTCAGACGTGATCTTGTTGCTGCATTGACTAGCCCGGATCATCTCGGTGCCGACTCGTCGTCCGCCCGCACTGTGGCCGATGATCTCCTCGACATCGTTGAGGGTGAGCTTGGATTGCTTGTGCGGAAGGGGCCGTCTGACTTCGGATTCATACATAGGATGCTTCAAGACCAGCTCGCAGCCGAGCATGTTGCCGACCGCCTAGAGCCGGTGGAAGTCAGGCAATTGTTCACCGAGTACGTCGGCGAGTCATCGTGGTGGGAGATTCTGCTGGCAACCATCTGGCGGACAAGACGTCCCATGGAGTTGCGCCTTTTAATTGAAGTCATCGAGAAACAGATTGGAGAAATGCCCCGCGGGTTGAGGGCACGGGAATTTCTAGCCGAGGTTGTGTTTGGCCCCTATCAACTGCCTGCCGACGAGATACAGCGACTGATTCCTACGCTTCTAGAAGTTGCCGAGACACACTCCTACGGAGCCCATCGGCTTCGGCTGATGACTGCAATCCTCTCCGGACTGGAGAGCAGCGCAACGCGCAGCAAAGTCGAATCTTGGGTCCAGCGCTGGGCGGTGCTCTCGAGGGAGAAGACCGCAGATCTAGTCTGGAGTGCCGCACGCCTCTCTGCCGATTCGCGACTATCTACGACCTTAGTTCGGCTCTTGGTGGCTGCGGTCCGGCAGCCAGATCGGTGGCTCGCCTTTTGCGCTGCCGCCGCCATTGTATGGCGCTGCTCTAGCGATGAACGGGGAAGCCGCCAGGAGGCTCAAGCTCTAAGACTTGGACTACTCGAGCTGCTCTCCGATCCTCCTTCGAGCATCTCTCAGTCAGCTGCGCTTGCAGCACTTGCGGTAGGTTGGCAGGAAGACCCCCTCGTCGCTCGAATATTAAGAGAGGCCAGAACCCACGCGGATGCCGGAGTGCGTCTCATCGCACTGGCAGATGTCGTCGGAGTGCTGGGTGTCGTGCTGTCGACTCAGGCTATAGCTGGTAGCGCGAAGAAGCTAGAGGATAACGAAGTAGAGTGGCTATTAAGGATCTTGGAAGTGGGTGAGGTCAATGTTGACCTCCTGGTGGCCACTCTCGCCGAAGTGGCTAAGAGCAGTGAGTCCGTATTGCCTTATATTTTGAGGCGAATGCAAGAGAGGCCCGGCTGGGGCGGGGAGTCCGTTTGGCGCGTTGCTCTGAAGGCGTTCCCTGATGACGAGCGGGTAGTCGACTGCGTTTCTGAGCTGTTACGTACCGAGAAGTACCTCTTTCCGTTGTTGGGAATTTCAAGACATCGTGTCCAACTAGAAGCCTACGATCCACTCGTTGCGCGCACCTCTTTGATTGCGGATGCTGTGGAGAGTCGCCTTGCAACGTTAGGTCACCAGCATCAAGAAGTCGAACTTTTCTGGCTTGCCAAAGTCGATCGCGGACCTTTAATGAAGCGAGCTCTGCTTGATGGTCTCAAGACATTCCACTTTCCGCACTGGGCTTCCGCTGCTCTTAAGAAGTATTTCTTGGAGGACGACGACGTAAAAGTTGCTCTCAGGGAACATCTGTTTGGGGATGCTGTTCGAGCCTCTCAAGTCGCGCATGCCGCTGACGCCGTTCTAGACTCGGATGAGATAATCCCGCGGCTACTCGAGATACTTCGCGAACTAAACAGCAGAACTGGGGAAGGCGGGAGAGCAGATTTCGTTGTTCACGCCCTGGTCGAGTCGTGCAAGGCAGAAGGAAGGACATCGGGAGATGTAGGTGAGGAGATTGCCTCTCAGGCCATCAGACTGATCCCGCCATCAGAGGGTTTTATGGACGACCCAAGATACGAACTCGCGGCGGCGTTCTACCCTGCCCCAGCAGCCAAGGCGGTTCTCGCTGCGCTGGCAGCAACTGAGGGTCATCGTGTTGCACCTTTTCTGGATGTCTACCGCGACGAGCCAGAGATCGTTGCGCCTTTCCTTGACGAGGCCACCCGCATCATCGGATCTCTTCCGATCCAAATGAGGATGCACCTGTGCCAGGTCCTGTCGGAGCGATCCGCAGACCCAGAACTAGTGATGTCTGCCACCAAGCGTTGGGCTGACGAAGTCTCCGGCCGCCAAAAGAGCTACGCATCGCTGGCCTTTCATCGAGCCCTGGTCGAAGCCAGGCGCGATGGACACGTTAGCGATGAAGAGTGGGGACGGGCGAAGGCCGCACTCGGAAGGGAGGCGTCCTGCTACGGTCACGACCACCAGTCTCGAAGGCGTGCGGCTTGGGTTGGAATGTGTGTCTTGGGAGATTGGTCGATGCTTGAGGGGCTGGTCGAGACGATCGGCGAACCGATACCCGTGGGAGTTGGCCTCAACGATCAGTGGGGCCAGCCCGATCTCATTCTTGTTCAGCAAGTTGCAGAGCGTTGGGGAGACCTTCGAGCCTCCTTTGGCAACAGCCTGATTACTAGGCTGTCTGGTCTGCGTGAGGGGGTTTCTCGGGCTGAGACTTGGTCGGCTCTGGCAGTAGTAGCTGGTCAGTACCCTGCGATCGATCATGAGCTTGAGAGGGCACTGGAGGAGAATGCTGGACTACTCGACGAGGAGTCAATCCTCGTGTGGTTCGTGTCCAGACCTAAACGGAAGTTGGAAGCTGCTGCAGACGCTCTTGTCTTCTCTGTAGCGCGTGAAAATAATAGCAGGCGGATGTTATGTGGCATGCTGATTGCCGAGCCAGAGCGTATCGGACTAGATCGAGATGACTTGAGGCGTCGCCTGGAAGATGCTGGGAGGCATCCTCTGGCTCATGAGATTCACGGTAGAGGCCAACGGCTTGAGGCCCTGGCGATACTGGCCCCGGGCCACAATCTGGTTAGGGCGGCCTGGAATGAGATCAAAGATAAGCTCATTTGGGACAGGGATGACACTGTCAGGCATTCATCTTCTCTACCGTCAGACTTTGCGGTTGCGTTCTCAGAAATTGATAGCAGAGACGTAGTGAAACATGTGCGAAGTATTCTTTCATGGTTCGATCAGTCCTGGTATTGGGTCAGATTTTCTCAAGACTTGGTTAAGCACCTCTCTTTCAGGTTGCGTCGAGATTGTCTCGCTGCCAAGGCGATCGCTGACGCTATTGTTGCTCCTGAGACGACGGCCGCGGAGGCGGCGGAGCTCGCCACTTTCCTGTCTGTTTCGGTTCCCCTGCCTGACAGCGTCATGGCCAATTTGGAGCAACGACTCGAAGCTCAGCTGAAAGTTGAACTCGCGCCGGTCGTACGAGACCGAGTTCTATCCGTGTCGGTGTCTGTGAGAACTCTACTAACGAGGATCCTCGACCGGTCAATCAGCAGGTAGGGCGGTACCACCCCTCTGCGACCTGCTCAGTCCTCCAATCCCGCCGGTCCTCTTGTACTTCTTCCCGTCTCAGAGTTGCTCCCGATCCTGGTGGCACTCTGGTGGCAACGCCCAACACAACCCAGCATAGTCAGCGTGGGCCAAGCCAGGACAATCATCAACAAAGCCAGCCGTTTGCGCCACCCTGACTATGCTGGAGATTATCGTTCGAACGTCTTTTAATCCGCGGGTGCAGGGTTCGAGTCCCTGACGGCCCACCACCCTAAATCATTCCCCTTCAGTCAGTTGCCGAACGGCCATGGACAGCCGTGGACGGTCGATTTGCCCTCCGCGTCACAGTTGGGTCACAGTCGGGGCATGGCGACGATCCGCAAACGGACGACCCGCAGGGATGGAACGAAGTGGCAGGTGCAGATCCGGCGTGCCGGGTTTCCGCTCTTGACCGGGACGTTTTCGACAAAGGAAGAGGCCCGGCGCTGGGCGACGGCGCGGGAGCGGGAGCTGGACTCCGGCCGGGTGGTGCTCGAGGCGACGAAGCGCACGGTGGCGGAAGCGATCGACGCCTACCGGGAGTCGGTCGAGTACCGCGACTTGCGGGCGACGACCCGGCAGCGGCGGGACTTCGAGCTGCGCTGGTGGCGGGAGCGAGTCGGGGAAGTGAAGCTGCAAGCGCTCACCTCGGCCGTGATCGGCCAGCAGCGGGACGCGCTGTTGAAAGGCCAGACGCCGACGGGGCGGAAGGCGTCGCCCGCCTCGACGAATCGCTACCTGGCGGGCCTGTCGGCAGTGCTCCAGTTCGCCCTCGAAGAGCTGAGTTGGATCGAGACGAACCCGGTCCGGCGAGTGCGCAGACCGGCCGAACCACCAGGGCGGGACCGGTTCCTCACGGATGACGAGTTCTGGCGCTTGGTCGCCGCCTGCGAGAAGAGCCGGAATCCTCGGCTGAAGCCGCTGGTGCTCGCTGCGCTGTCGTCGGGCGCTCGCCTCGGGGAGTTGCTGCAACTGCCCTGGTCGGCGGTCGATCTCGAGCGCGGAACGGCGGCGATTCCGCGGAGCAAGAACAACAGCCCGAAGACGCTGGTCTTCTCGGGGCTCGCGCTTGAGGAGCTGCGCCGGTGGAACTTGGCACAGGGTGGGGAAGCCCGGCTGGTGTTCCCGCCGAAGTCGGGCGAGTGGCTCCGGCCGCGGGCGCCTTTCGAGACGGCTCTGGCTGTCGCCGGGATCAAGGACTTCCGCTTCCACGACCTTCGCCACACCGCGGCGACGTGGCTCGCCATGCTCGGCGCGTCAGGTCCCGAGCTGGCCGCGTTCCTCGGACACAAGACGCTCGCGATGGTGGCTCGGTACACGCACCTCGCGCGCTCGTACCGCTCGGCCGTGGCGCCGCTCCTGGTGCGTAGGCTGTTAGGGCTCGGTTTGGGCGCGGAACCAGGCCTCGAAAGCCTCCCGGGCCACGTACAAGCGCCGACCCTTGCGGCTCACGGCCCGGTCGAGCCCGTTGGCGCCGCGCTGGTGCAGCCAGCCGCGGAGCGTCGGGAGGGGAATCCCATACTCGCGAGCGATGGTCTCGGGGCTGGCCCAGCCGCCGGGCCGGTCCTGGGTGACCACGGCCCGCTCGAGACGGTCGAGCCGAGCCTCGACCCGCTGCGCCCAAGCGAGCAGATCCTCGAGAAGGCCGAAGGCGGGAGCACGGTCGCTCACGACGAGAGCGATACCAGGCCTCCGGCCGAAACGGAAACGAGCAGGGACAAGACGGGACAGGACGGGCCAGACGGCACCAGGAACGGCGACCGTCTCGCCGTCTTGGCGTTCGATCCGAACCGGAAACCGCGGGGGCGGAGCCTCAGATAGGGAAGGAGGAGCCAGCCGCCGAAGCAGGGCCGAGGCGCTGGAGAAGTTGATCCTCGAAGATGTCGTCGGGAGCGACGAAGCCGACGACGAGTAGCAAGCCCTCCGGGGGCGGGCCCCTGGCCCGCCCTCTTGCTGCCGCCTCTGCGCGAGGCTAACCTATCGACCGTGACCTCACGCCCTTCTCGGTTCGCTGCCAGGCCCCGAGTTGCTCTGGTTTCCGGGGGAACGAAGCGTCGCCACGGGGTTGCATCGTGACCAATAAAGAGCGCGTGACCCTGACGTTAGAAGCGTACGCAAATGTGGCCTTCGAATCGGAAGATGCCATCGTCGACGCACTTTGCTCTTCTGGGGTAGAGCGACTCGAGTCGGAGCGGCTGGTAGCCCTTGTTCCTCTAGCGTTCGGTCGGGTTCTTATCTCGCACATGGGAGAGATTGACTTTCCGAAGTCAGCGATTCTGACGGCCCGGGACGGTTCTCTGAAGCGGTGCGATCTCGCGGCCGACGCTCTCTATCGTTGCGCCCTTGAGGAAGCTGTGCCCATGTTTCACGAAGGGCCTCGACACCTCTTCCAGCCGGCGGCTAGCGCCAGTGCTGAGGTTCAAGTCTTGAGTCAGTTCTTGGATTCCAAGGCAGAGGCAGACCTAGCCGAAATCCGCTTCATCGAGCCACAGTTTCTACGAGTGACCTACGAAGAGTGGACGAGGTCCGGTGGCGTAGGGACGAAGCGAATGACGGCGCCATTCAGATTCATTCGACGGACTGCGGGCGCGCTCTTGGTTGCAGTCGGCTTGGTCCTACTCGCCCTTGGCCTGTCGGAGTCCTGGTCTACCGCGCTAAGGCCCGACCCGCAGCGAATTGCTTCTTACCACTTCGGTTCAGAGGCCCTGCTCGGCCATGGTGGCTGGAGCTACGCTAACCCTGAGGTTTACGGTTGGACGTCGCTGGTCAGTCTCGGTTTGGTGGGGGTCGCCGTGGCGCTAGTTGGCGTAAGCCTCATCCGAGCCTCGTGGCGAGCTGCCATCGCGGGGGCTGTGATCGGGCTCCTCGTGACGGTGGCGATGCAGTACCTCGGGCACTTGGAATGGGAGCGACGAGCCACGAGTCGGCCTTCGGAGGTACAGCCATGACTCGGTTCCGGGCGATCGAGAACGAGGCCCTTGCGCTCGAGCCCGAAAAGCGCAGGGCCTTGGTGGAGTCCCTCCGGGCAAGTCTCGACAGCGCGGACGCCATCGAAGAGGCCTGGGTAGAAGAGGTCGAACGGCGGATCGCCGATGTCGAGAGCGGCGCCGTTCAACTGATCCCCATGGACATCGCGCTGGCTCAGGTTCGCGCCAAGATCCACCGGTGAAGCGGCCCACTGCTTCGTCGTCGCACCCATGGCTACGCACTTCCCTCGAATCACCGTCGATCCCGCAATCTGCCAGGGAAAGCCCTGCATCCGAGGTCTGCGGATTCCAGTCTCCGTGGTGCTCGTTCACCTGGCGGCCGGCAAGGGCGCTGCCCAGGTGCTCGACGAATTTCCGGAACTTGAGCCGGAGGACATCGCCGAGAGTCTTCGCTTCGCTGCGGCGCTCGCTTCCAGCCGGACGATCGCCCCCGCTGAGCGGCGGGCCTGTTGAGCCAGCGTACCCGCCTCGGCCGGGGAAGAAGATCTGGGTAGGTCGGCGACCGCCTGTGCCGCCGTTCGACGTGTGCCTCCCCGGGTCTGCTGTCTGCTTCGGCGCCGACCGTGGAGCCCGGAAGAGGAGCTGGGCGGGCAGCGGGGGCGACCTCGCACGCCCCGCTGGCTCGCTGCGCCGAGGGCCGATCGGTGTACGCCCCGAGGTGAGCGCTCTTTCGGAAGGGGGAGCGCGTCGCGCCGAGTGTCCGTTTCAGCTCGCGCGAGCTGGCACTTCGAGGCTCCGAGCCGCAAAGTCGAGCGCGGCTTTGACTTGCCCCTCGGAGAGGGGAAACTGCTCGAGGAGCTCGGCGATGGTCATCCCGTCTTCGAGGCTCTCGAAGGCCACGGCGACCGGCGTTCGTGTGCCCTTGAAGACCCAGGCACCGCTGACCTTGCCGGGAATGCTCTCGACGGCTGGGCATTGGGACCGATCCAAGGCTGCCATGGTGTGCGCCCCTCCTCGAGAAGAGCCTACGGGATTCCGAAGGAAGCCGTCACCGGCCTGCGGACGTCATTTAGCGTGGTACTGGACCTCGGCCTGGCGGAGAACTTCGTCTCGGAAGTGGCGAGAGAGCTCGGCCGGAGTACGAAGGTCCACCCGCAAACCGCCAAGAAGGGTAGAGAGGTCGCTCTCGATAGTCACCACGTCGAAGAGAGTCGGCTGACTGTCGGGAGTGAACTCGACGAGCAAATCGAGGTCGCTGTCGGGCCGAGCCGTTCCGCGGAGCCTTGAGCCGAACAGCGAGAGCTTGCGAATGCCTCGGCTGCGGCAGAAGGCGGCAAGGGTGGTGGAGTCCAGGCTTAGCTCGGGATGCATGGGGCAGTCCTTTGGGCGACCTCGGCATTGTACGGCAGCACCTCGCCCAGGACCGACCGGCGCACGCGGCAAAGTGGGAGCTCTGCCGGAAGGCGAGGGTGAGGCATGGTTGCTCGAGTGGTTGGCGTAGTTACAATTGCCCGGAGAAAGCCAACCCCGTGAGCAAGAACGCCTCCCACCGTGCTTCGAAGTCGAACCTGGCCCAGGTTGATGCCCACGCCATTGCCCCGGAGGAATACGACGAGCTTCCGGAGCTGACCGCCGAGATGCTCTCTCGCGCCGTCGTTCGTCGGGGCGGCCGGCCGAGTTCGGCCAACCCTCGCAAGCTGATCACTTTGGCTCTCCGGGGCCTGAATCCAGCAGAGCCGGAAGGAAAGGGGATTGGCAGCTCGTCTCGAACGCACTGAGTTGCTAGTCGGCGCCTGGGTTCTGATCCTCGGAACCTTCGCGCTGGCCGACGCGTGGATTGATGTCCTTCGCGGCATAGCTATCGAGTTCGTTCTCGCCCTTGCCGGCGCGGCGCTTCTCCTGTGGGTGGCGGTCCGGGTGGCTCGCAGGCGAAGCCGGCGCGATCTGCTGGCGCTCGCATTGTTAGTAGCCGCTCTGTCGCTTTGGTTATCGCCCGTTCGCTTCTGGACCGCGGTCTACTTCCGCGCCTGGGTCGACTCGCTTCGCCATGCTCAGGAAATTGCCGACCTGAAAGCTGGGATTACCGCCCGCTGTGTCGTTGAACATCGGTGCTTCGTCGAAGACCCAGGGCCGAACGCCGGGGTGGCCTTCGTGTGGGATAGCCTCACCGGTCATTCCTTCGGAGTCGTCTACGACGAGCGCGGCAGTCTTCGGGATATCCAGGCTAGCCGGTTCGATTTCGGCGGTTCAGTCGTCTCGGCCCGGCACCTCTGGGGACCTTGGTACTACTGCGCCTTCGCGTAAATCTCGCTCAGCGCCGAGTTGCAACGGGAGCCGCGCGCCATGGAGCGCGTTCCGCGCCCTTTGAGCCCGAAGGGCGAAAAGGCGGAGCGCCTGGGTTCAGCCGACGGCCGCAAGGCCGGCGGGTGACACCCAGGCATTGCTCGCTGTCCTCTGACCGGACGCTTTGATGGTGGAGGGAGGTTTTGCCGCGGATTGGCCTCCAGTGAGGGAGGAAGTGACGGCAAGAACATCATGCCCGAAGCGGGTTTCTGCCGCAACTCCGGCGCCGCTTCCGAGAAGGCAGACCGTCGAAGCCACCAGCCGGAGCCCGACTCCTCCGACAGAGCGCCCACGGTGGGGCGTACATCGGTCGGTCGTCGGCGCAGTGAGCCGGTCGGTCGACGAGCGGGCGTCCATGGTCCTCCACCATGGTCCAAAGTTGCCTTCTTTTCAGTGAGTTGATGGACTCTCTACGGGGTCGAGGAATGTCGTGGACGCCTTTGGACGGCGTGACAGTTCCTCGATATGGACCCCAGAAGGGAACCCAGCGGTCGCGCGGAGGTTTGGGACACGGTCGTCTCCGGGTTGGGGCTGCGCTACTCCGGGCGCAAGAAGTCGTGGTTCTATGTCTTCCACTCCCCGCAAAGCAGAGATTCTCAAGGCCATCGTCGGCGGCGAC